>DIPE01000043.1:445-30968 GCA_002427015.1 Firmicutes bacterium UBA5496
CGGGGAGGCAATAGTATGGCAAGGAAATTTAAGGCTTATGCTGTCTTGCTGTTGGCGATTGCTATAGTGCTCTCAATGCTGCCGGGATGCAAAAAAGACACCGGCGGCCTGACCAAGGTGCGCTTGAATGAGGTTACCCATTCAGTCTTCTATGCGCCCCTGTATGTGGCCGTCAACCTTGGCCTTTTTGCGGAAGAGGGCATTGATTTGGATTTCACTACCGGCCAGGGAGCGGACCATGTAATGACGGCCCTGCTGTCGGGCCAAGCGGACATCGGCTTCATGGGGCCGGAAGCCTCTATCTATGTGTACAATCAGGGGCAGGCTGATTATGCCGTTAACTTTGCCCAGCTTACCCAGCGGGACGGCTCTTTTCTGGTAGCCCGGGAGCCCATGCCTGACTTTACCTGGGAAGATGTGCGGGGCAAGTCGATTATTGGCGGCCGCCCAGGGGGCATGCCCCTCATGACCCTGGAATATGTCCTCAAGAACCAAGGTTTGATGCCCGGCGAGGATGTGGAGGTCCTCACCCACATCCAGTTTGCCCTCATGGCAGGAGCTTTTACCGGCGGCGAAGGAGATTTTGTCACCCTGTTTGAACCTGTAGCCACCACCCTGGAGCTGGCTAATGAGGGGTATGTGGTGGCCTCGGTAGGAGCCGACAGCGGTGAGATACCCTATACGGCTTTCTCAGCGGCCAAAAGCTATATTGAGAAGAACCCGGAAATCATCCAGGCCTTTACCAATGCCATTTACAAGGGGCAGATTTGGGTGGCGGAGCATACACCCGCAGAAATAGCCGAAGTAATTCAGCCTTCTTTCCCTGATTCGGACCTGGAGACCCTGACCCTGGTGGCAGCCCGCTACAAGGAAATTGATGCCTGGCGGCCAGACCCCCTGTTTAAGCAGGAGGCTTTTGAGCTGCTTCAGGATGTAATGGTCCTGGCGGGAGAACTGGACACCCGGGCGCCTTTTGACAAGCTGGTCACTAATGAATTTGCCGAAAAGGCCATGGCTGACACCAAATAACCTGCGCTGAAAGGAGGGAACTGACCCATGGGGGCAAAGCCTTTAGTCCAGGTTAAAGAAATTGTCATGAAATACCACAGTCCCGAGGGAGAGACAACTGCCCTGGAGAACATTTCTTTGGATGTGTTTCAGGGTCAGTTTATCAGCATCGTCGGGCCCAGCGGCTGCGGAAAATCCACCCTGCTGAATATCATTGCCGGGCTGGCTAAGCCTACCCTGGGTATTGTGACGATTAATGGCCGTCCTGTTGAGGGGGTAAGCGCCTCTGTAGGCTATATGCCCCAAACGGATCAGCTCTTTGAATGGCGCACCATCTGGAAGAATGTCATCCTGGGCCTGGAAGTGCAGAATAAACTCACAGCCGAAACCCGGGAATCAGTGCGCATGCTCCTGGAAAGATACGGCCTCTGGGAATTCCGCAACTCCTTTCCCCGCCAATTGTCGGGAGGCATGCGGCAGCGGGCGGCCCTCATCCGCACACTGGCCATCGACCCGGAAATCCTCCTCTTGGATGAAGCTTTTTCCGCCCTGGACTACCAGACCCGGCTGGTAGTGTCCGATGAGGTCAAGGGAATCATCAGCCGGGAAGGCAAGACGGCGATTTTGGTTACCCATGACATCTCTGAGGCCATCAGCATGTCTGATCATGTGGTGGTGCTGACCAAGCGGCCTGGGACCATAAAAAGCATCCACAAAATAGTCCTCACCTGCCCGGAGCACACGCCGATTAAGTGCCGGGAAGCCCCGGAGTTCAGGGATTACTTCAACAGGATATGGAAGGAGTTGGATATCCATGTCCAATAGGCATCAGGACATTTCTCCCGAGCAGGCAGCATATCTCAGGGGGGTGCGCCGCAACAAGGCCAATATTTTCCTGAGCCAGATCCTGCTGCTTATAGCCCTGCTGGGCCTGTGGGAGTTGGCGGCGACCCTGGGCTGGATTAACCCCTTCATTACCAGCCAGCCCTCGGGAATAGTGAAGACAATTGTCAACTTGTACAGCAGCGGCGGCCTCTTTCGCCATGTGGGGGTGACGGTGCTGGAAACCGTAGTGGGCTTTAGCCTGGGAACAGCGCTGGGAACTTTAATCGCTGTCCTGCTCTGGTGGTCGGAATCTCTGGCCAAGGTGCTGGACCCCTACCTGGTAGTCCTCAACAGTTTGCCCAAGGTAGCCCTAGGTCCAATCATCATCGTCTGGATCGGCAGCGGCATGACGGCCATCATCGTCATGGCCCTGCTGGTGTCGGTGGTAGTAACCATCCTGGGAGTGCATGCAGGCTTTTGCCAGGTGGATCCCGACCGCATCAAGCTACTGAAGACTTTTGGCGCCAGCAAGCAGCAGATTCTGCAAAAGGCGGTGCTCCCGGGGAGCATACCCACAATCATCTCGGCGCTCAAGATTAACGTTGGCCTGTCCTGGGTAGGGGTAATCGTGGGCGAATTCCTGGTATCCAAAGCCGGCTTGGGCTATTTAGCCGTCTACGGGGGCCAGGTCTTCCGCCTCAACCTGGTGATGACCAGCGTCATCATCCTGGGAGTGGCTGCCGCCGTCATGTACTTGGCTGTAGTGCTGCTGGAAAAGCTTTTCATTCGCTGGCAGCAATAAATTGACCCCTGCCTAAGCGCAGGGGTCAATTATTAGCGGTGAGTTTAACCTTGCTCGGCTTTTATAACATCGGCGATTGCCTGGGCCAGAGCCTGGAGCTGGGGCTCTTGGGGGCCTTCCAACATTACCCGGATGAGGGGCTCTGTGCCTGAGGGGCGCACCAGCACCCGGCCCTGCCCCTTGAGTTCCGCTTCCGCCCAGGCGATTTTTGCGGCAATCCTTTTGTTCTCCTGCCAACCCTCTTTGCTGGCCACGGGGACGTTGACCAGGACCTGGGGCAGGTAAGCCATGACCTGGGCCAGCTCCCGGAGGCTTTTTCCCGTCTGGACCATGACCTGCATCAGCTGCAGGGCGCTGAGGAGGCCGTCGCCGGTGGTGGCAAACTGGCGGAAGATGATATGGCCAGACTGTTCGCCCCCCAGGGTGTAGCCGCCCCGCAGCATTTCCTCCAGGACATAGCGGTCTCCCACCTTGGTGGCAACAGTCTTGATGCCCAGTTCTTTGGCGGCAAGCTGCAGACCCAAATTGCTCATTACCGTAACCACCAAAGTGTCCTCTCGGAGTTTCCCCTGATTTTTAAACTCTTTGGCGCATATGAGCATTATTTTGTCGCCGTCAACTATTTCCCCCTGGGCATCCACAGCAATTAGGCGGTCGGCATCCCCGTCCAGGGCCAGGCCTAAGTCCGCCTTCTGGGCTTGTACGGCAGCCGCTAAAGCTTCGGGATGGGTGGAGCCGCAGCCGCGGTTGATATTAATGCCGTCAGGGGCGGCGTGGATTGTCTCCACCTGCGCGCCGGCAGCGGCAAAGACCTGGCGGGCGATGCCGGAAGCTGAGCCATTGGCGCAATCGACGATAATTTTTAAACCAGTTAAGGGCGCCTGGATTGTGGAGAGAAGAAAATCACAGTAATTTTTTATAATGGCCTCATCCCGAAAGATACGGCCGACCTTTTCCCCTGTGGGCCGGGGCAAATTATCTAAGCCCCCGAAGTACAGGCCTTCGATAGCCTGCTCCTGGGAGTCCTCCAGCTTAAAACCCCGGGAGCTGACAAACTTAATACCGTTGTCTTCCATGGGGTTGTGGGATGCGGAAATCATCGCCCCCGCCACCGCCCCGGAATTTTTGGTCAGCCAGGCCAGGCCGGGGGTGGTGATGATGCCGGCCAGGCGCACGTTCAGGCCTACAGAGGCAATGCCGCTGGCCAAGGCCCCTTCCAGCATGGCCCCGGAAAGGCGGGGGTCCCTGCCAATGAGTATAGTGCCTTCCCTGCCTTCCCCCAGGTATGAGGCCGTTGCCCGGCCGACTTTGAAGGCAAGTTCAGGGGTCAGCCAACTGTTTGCTTCACCGCGAACACCGTCGGTGCCAAATAATTTTGCCATGCGCAATCAATCCTTCCCATTAGGCTGCAGGCGCCGAAAAAAGCTCTCCTGTTGCCGGCGATGCAAATTATTTTCCAGCCATTCCCGCAATGATTTTTCATCCAGATATCTGGTGAGCTTGCCCTCATGGGCAAGAGAGATGGTCCCTGTCTCTTCAGAGACAATGATGGCCACAGCATCGGATTGCTCGGTGATGCCAACCCCGGCGCGATGCCGGGTGCCCAATCCCCCGCTGAGCTCCGGGCTGTCGGAAAGTGGCAGGTAACAGCTGGCCGCCCGCACCCGGTCTCCCCGGAGGATAACTGCCCCGTCATGCAGGGGGGTATTTGGTTCAAAGATGTTGAGAATAAGCTCGGAAGTGAGAAGAGCGTCAACGTCTACCCCTGTCTCCGCCCAGTCCTTGAGGCCCGTTTCCTGCTCCCAGATCACCAGAGCGCCTACTCGGCGGGCAGACAATTGCACTAGGGCCATGGTCAGTTCATCTACCGCATGGCTGCGCTCGTCCCCGGCCAGGAAAGAAGATTTGGCAAAGAGGCTGCCCCGGCCTATATGCTCCAGGGCTCGGCGCAGTTCGGGGTAAAAGATGATAGGCAGGGCGACAATTCCCACGGTCATGGCTTGTTTTAACAGCCAATTGGTGAAGTTAAGGCCTATGAGCTGGCTCACCAGGTTGAAAAACACTAAGATGATCAAACCCTTGAGCAGCTGGACAGCCCTGGTTCCCCGGATGGTGATATACAAGCGATAGATTATATACAGGACAATTGCAATATCGATTATAGCGATAGGCGTTGGTTGCAGCAATTCTTTCAGTTTCGCCAGCATACTAACCCTCCTCAGACTTGCCCGGTATTGCCGGTAAGAAAAGAGAATCTATTGAGCTTGAGGGCAGGCGCCAAGAAGCCTTCCCATAGTCCACCAAAGAGTTTGGTCTCATCGCCGGTCATTTCTATGCTGTTCAGGGCCAAGGTGAGATCTTGCACAAACCGCAGGTTGGGAAGGGCGGCAGTCAGCTTGCCCTCTTCCACCAGCAGGGTGCCGCAGCCTGTAGTGCCCGTAATCAGTGCGGCCCGGGCATCAAGAATCGAGACATTATGCAAGCGTGAGACCAGTATACCACGTTTGGTGCTGGCTATCATATCGTCCAGCATGGCATTGCCCGCCTCCACCGCCAGATGGCGGGGGATGGGAGCATCTGTCCCCGGCAGCGCTGCATGGCCGCTGGAAACGGTTTTTAAGCCGGCGGCAGTTTCATTGTCCAGGCAGACAGCTTGAATAATACCCCGATTGACCAGGTTGAGCCGCTGTTTTGGCACTCCCTCAAAGTCAAAGGGCAGCTGCAGGCCTTGGGGATCGAGGCTGTCATCCCAAATTGTCAGCTGCTCGGCAAACAGTTTGGCTCCAAGTTTGGGGAAGGGCGCCCTGTTCTCTGCAAAGGCCCTGCCGTCAAAGAAAATCTTGGCCGTAATCCCCATCAGGTCTGCGACTGCAGCCGGTTCTAAGATTACTGTATATTCCCCTGCAGGCAGGGGCAGCTGCTTCTCAGAGGCCTGACATTTGGCGGCAGCGGCTAAAAACGGCGTCATTACATCCAGTTCCTCGGCATTGCGGTGACAAAAATAGCCGTAGCCTCTGCCGGGGCCCGTGGCGCTGGCCACGGAAATCTCAAATTCAGCCAGGGCGGCCTTGGTGTGCGCGGCCAGGCCCAGAGTATTGACAATAGCCAGTTCGCCAACATTAGCCCATAAGCTGGCGTCAATCAGCAGGTTGGCCTTGCCGGCCAGGTCGGCCAGGGGCGCCAGCAGGGCGGCCCGGGCTTGGGGACTTTGCTCACTTGTAGCAGCAGGGGCCAAGGACATCTCCCGGTAACCTTTGCCAGGGGTCAGGATCAGGGGCCCCGGCCGTCCGATTTCGGCTCTTTTCCGAGCCCGGGCCACTGCCTGCCGCAAGGAAGGAAGGCTTAAGACATTGGTTGTCTCTTCTCCCACCCGTCCCCTTGCTTCTGCCCGCACCCGCACAAACATTTTCTCCTGCCGGCTCCCCTGGACAAGGTGGTTATGCCCCATCTGGGTCTCCTGCCTGCTCTCAGAGAGCAGAGTAATTTCTGCAGGGATGTCCTTGGGCAGCACTTTTTCCAAGATACTCAGCAGTTTGCTTTTATCTGTCATCGGCTGTCACCTACTCTCACGCCGCGGATCCGCACAGGCACAATTGAGTGGCCCACGGCAATCCCTTTGTCCATTAACCCCAGGTTTTTTTGATGGGCGGCTGCGGCTGCGGCGTCACAGCCGCTCCAAAAAGCTCTTGAGTTGCCTCGGTAGAAGGGGTTTTTGACCATGTGGGTAATGACTCCATCTTCAATCAGCCAGCCCAGCTCCGCCTGAGCGGCAAAGCCCCGCAAGTCAGGACTGACTCCAAAGACGCGGGGGGTATCCAGGAGCAAGCCCCGCTCAATCCCCCCTGCCAGTTCTGCCAGGCTGCAGGTTCCCGGCTTAATCACGAGATTGGTCATCCAGGGCACAGGGGGCTCGAGCCAGCAGCCTGAGCGCATGCACCCTCCGCTGAAACGTCCGGCGGCAGCTGCTGTCTCCCGGCCGGAGAGAAAGTTGACAATCCGGCCATTTTCCAGCAAGGGGAAGGACTGTGCCTTGACGCCCTCCGAGTCAAAGCCGAAACTGCCTGCCCCCCCCGTCAGAGCGGCATCGGCATAAATCGTTATTGCCGAGGAACTTAGCTTCAGCCTGGACGCCTGCTGGGGATGCACTGCCCCCGGCATGCCCAGCTGCAGCCGATATCCCAGAGTGTAATGGACTTGGCTGGCCAGCAGAGAGCCCGTAAGGACCAGGTCCAAAGCTTCCTGAGGACAGGAGGGGGCCTTGGTGAGAGCGACAGCTTCCTGGGCAATCTGGCGGCCATGGCCGGGAAGATCCAGTTCTTCAATATACTCATAGCCCTCTTTTGCATAGCTTCCCCCCGGGGAGGGCCAGCTCCGCTGTTGAATCTCCCCTTGGCCAAAGGCCAGGGCGCATATGCTCCCCCCGGTATAGGTAAAGGTTTGGCTGTTGGAACTGCCTTCGCTGTTTACATAATATCGGTGTTCTCGCCGAAAGTGCAAATTGCCCTGGCGAATACTTACGCCCTCGATAGCCATAGCCTGGTCCGCCGCCCTCAACAGCTCTGCCAGCTGGGAATCGGGGATGGCGAAAGGATCCCTTACACAGGGCCCTGTCCAACTCCCCTGGGCGGGAATAACAGTGCTGAGCCCCGCGGAAAATACGGGGGGAGGCTGCACTCGGGCCCCCTCAAGGGCAGCCTTCACCAGCCGGCTAAGGTTAGTTTTGTTGGCGGCGGGACCGGCGGCAAAACCCCACCTGCCCCCAGCAATTAGGCGCACGGAAATACCTGCCTCTCGGTTGCCGCTGCTGGCAAGGCGAGCATTTTGCATGTGCAACTTTTTTTCCTCTATATCCACCGCTGTCAATTCGGCATATTCCGCGCCGCCAGCCATGGCTGCATCCAGGCCGTAATTAAGCAACTGTTCCAGAATTGTCACCCCCGCCTCACAATTGTTCCCTCTGGGATTACCCGGGCATTAAGCAGAAACTGCTTACTCATCCTCCCAGTCGCCGCGGCTTTCCAGGAGCAGCTTGGCTTCTTCCAGGCGATCCCCGGGAACATAGATATCAATATCTCTTCCTAAGCCTGCGTAGATTTTCAGAATCTGACCGGAGCCCCGGTACTCCTTGTGCACAGGAATACCTGCAGATGTTAGCAACCCCTCGATTAATTGAGCCTCAAAATCATCTTTGCAGTTTACCAGGAGCTTCATAGTTTTCACCTCAGTTTTATTTTTTCGCCGCTGAGGGTAAAAATCCCTGCAATCAGTTGAGAGACTAATCCAAAAAGTGCCATCCAGTTTTAGGCAAATCTGCAAGGGCTCTTGGGGGGGGAAATTAAATAAAGGCAAGTGCCTTGAAAACACTTGCCAAAAATATGAGACGCCAGAAAGATACCCCTGGTTCACCAATGGCTTCTTTACGCATCCACCGCAACTTCCCCGTCCTGCATCCGCAGCACCACATCTGCCTGGCCGGCAATGCTTAAGTCATGAGTGACGATGATGACACAGCAGTTCTTTTCATGGGCCAGTCTTTTCAGGAGGCTGACGATATTGGCGCCGTTTTCGCTGTCCAGGTTGCCGGTAGGTTCGTCGGCCAGAATCACCTTTGGCCGAGAGGCCAAGGCCCGGGCTATGGCAATACGCTGCTGTTCCCCGCCGCTGAGCATGGCTGGGTAGCGTTTGAACACTTCTTCTGTGAGCCCCACACTAATTATCATCTCCGCGGCTTGGGCCTTGGCCTCCTTTGCCTTAATACCTTTCAATTCCAGGGGATACATTACATTTTCCAGGGCTGTGAGCAAGGGGAAGAGGTTATAGGCCTGATAGATTACCGCCACATCTTCCCGGCGGTAATTGTCCCGGTCCAGTTGGCGAGTAGAGGTATTCCCAAAAATTACCTGGCCTTCTGAAGGCAGGTCCAGTCCCGCCAGCAAGGACAACACGGTGGTCTTGCCGCTGCCGCTCTTTCCCACCAAGGCGTAGACCTTGCCTTGCTGAAAAGAGAAAGAAGCGTTCTTTACGGCCTGTACCTCCTGGTATCGGCTTTTGTATGTATAGGAAACATTGTCTAAGGCAAGAATGCTCATTTTTCTACTCCTTTGCCGTTAGGATTTGGATGACGTTCACCCTGTTCAGGGTGGATATGGCGATTGCCGCCCCCACCAGGTAGCAGACGAGGTAGCCGGCAATAATTGCGAACTGTATGGGGGCATTTCCTTGAACGATGGCCAGGGTGAGAAGGATGCCCAAGCCCGCGCCAATCATGGCGAGCAGGGCCTGCTCCAGGAACAAGGTCATGAATCCCGCCGCCCTGCTGGTTCCCAGGGAGCGCATAATAGCAAACTCCGGCTTGCGCAGGCGAACCAGCAGGTAGGAGACTACGAAGCCAATGCCGGCGCAGAGCAGGTAGATTATGGGGTAGAGGATGCGGCTGAGGGCGATATAGCCTGTAACGCTGGCGGTAGCATCGGTAAGAATACTGTCGTTGATGATGAAGCCCCGCCTGTCTTTGCTTATTTCCTCACTCTGGACCTGGTTGAGGCTGACAAAGCCCAGACGCCGGAGAAGGGCCTTGAAATGATTGAGTTGCTGAGTATTGGCGATAGTAAAGCGGGCGCTGTCCCAGGCCAGGGGGAGTTCAATCTCCCGGCAGATATCCTGCATGGCCTCCCCGGGACAGTAAAGGGGATCATTATAAAGTTTACTGCTTTGGTAGGTACCCACTATTTGCAGGGAAACTGTGCCGTGGCAATAGTTGTCCTCTATTTTTTTGGGGTTTTCCGCTACCGTTAGCTTAATCTCATCCCCCAGTTCGAGGCCATTTTCTTGGAGAAAATTCCCGCTGGCGATGCACACTCTTTCCTGGGCGGAGAACAGCCCCTGGTCATAGCCCTCCATGTATTCAGGCAAGCTGGCGCCTTCGGGGGCGAAGGAGGAGATCGCGGCAATATCCGTCGCCCCCACTAACTTGGGAGCGCTGACGAGCATTGCGTAAAGCTCAACAGGCTCCAGCTGGGGCCAGGGCCCCTGCAGGAAGCGAAGATTGCGGGTATACAGCCCCTGGGCTATGAAGCCTGATTCTTCCAATAGCCCAATCACATAGCAGCTGATGTCCAAATCGTCGAGGATAGACCCGTCGTGGCTGGTAATGTTCCCGGTCACTTCAATGCCGGCATGGAGATCGTTTAAGGCGGCCTGATGTTTGACAATGCTTTCGGCATAAATATTCATAAACAAGACCAGCACCAGGGAGACTCCAATTACCACCAGGCTCTTGAATCTGCGCCGGGTCAGCATGCGCAGGGTGGCTGTTGCCAAAAACATATCTATTCCTCCTTTGAAGTCAGCACTTGCATGGGCTCGGCCTTAAGGACCCTGGCGGCAAATATGCTGCTGGGAATCAGGGAGACTGCCAGGATCGCTGCCGCCGCCGCCAAGGGCGCCTGATGGCCGGGAGGAGAAACCACATGAAAGCCGACCCCAGAATCTTCGCCAGAGACGCCGCTGTAGGAGGTGTCCGCCCCCATATTTTCAATATTTCTCGTATAGGCTGTTTCCGCAATGACATCAGAAAGGATATGCCCCGTGAAACCGCCGACAGCCACCGCGATTCCGGCGACTAAGAGGACGCTGAACATAAGGAAGGCCAGCGCCTTTTTCCTGCCCGCGCCCAGGGAATACATGATAGCGATGCTGCGCTGCTGCCTGCCGACAAATAACAGAGCAAACAAAAGCCCAATCCCCAATCCGGCGGCGGCACAGATTGCCGTCAAAATAGCCGCAGTCTCTTTCATGCCGCTCAAAGCGCCGCTTATCTTGCTGTATCCCTGGTCGTAGTATGCAAAATTAAGCCCCGACAAGCCGCGCTGGGCCATCTCCTCTTTAAAAGCTTCAACGCTGCCGTTTACCAGGCGGAAGGAGACAAAATTCTCCCACCCCGGCAAAAAAACTTCGCTGATGCCTTCGCTGTCGCCACGGACAGAATAAACGTTGTCCGTGCCAGCCACGGTTATGTTGTCTGGCTGGATGGAAACAGACCTCTGGGGAACAAAGACGGTATCTTCGTGCAAGCCATAAGCAGCCCCCATATTTTCGATAATGGTGTAGAGGCCGATAATCTCATAGCTTTCCCTGCTGGCGGCAACATCTGGAAAATCTTCTGCCATGCTGCCGACGCCGGTAAATATCAGGGGCTGCTCGGAAATTGCCAGTGAAATCCTGTCCCCCACCTGCAAGCCATTGTGCTTAGCGGTGGCAGCGTTAATAATGCAGACCTTGGCGCCGGTATCATACTCAGCTTGAGTAAAAGGCCTGCCGCTGGCAATTAAAGCTTTGCCTTGATTAAAGATCCGCATGGTCGCAAGATCGTTGGTGGTGTACACATTCAGGGTCTGGACGGAAGTCTGAAGTATTTCCACCAGATGGGCCCAGAGCAGCCCGTCTTCACTTTCCCAAAAGTCCTCGGAGGTAATCTCCATAATTGAAGCAAAAGAATCCTCCTCCCCAAGAAACCCTGAATGCTGCAACAGAGCTTGGGAAAGGAGCGGGTATACGCTGCAATTTTTTCCCTGAAAACTTTCATAGCCGCTAGTGATATATTTCTTTCCGGGCTGAAGCTGATAAGCCTCGCCTTCACCTCCACCGGCAACCAGGGTGATTACCTTGCCCTCCTTGAAATAACCGCGATAGGAATGAGGCACCCTCAGCAGCTGGACAGCCGTCTTGCCGTCAACAGTGAATTCCAGGGGAGTGAATTCAATCACCGAGTTACTGACACCGATCCTGGAGGGCGCCACCGAGACGTCATCAAAGACTGTTGTTACATCGGCAACGCCGGCCAGCATGATGCGGCGGTCAAGGAGCCGGACGTACTTCGAGCCGACAATAGGCGTATAATCATAGTTCATGATGTCAGGCAAATTCAAGTCCGAATTGTCAAGATCCCTAAAGGAGATTGTGCCGATGGTGGTAAAGGCTTCATCGGCCTCGGCAATGCTCAGGGCGGCGCTTAAATGCAGGTTGATGCCAATGGCCAAAAAAGCTGTTACGGCTACCAGGAGAGTGACGAAAAGGCTGGTCCTGACAGGCGTTCTGACCACTTGCCTGAGGCTGTTTTGAATAATCACTAAAAATCCCTCCAAAACCTTACTCAGCAGCAGGGAGAGGAATCTCCCAATTGCCTGGAACGACAACATGGGCCAAGCGAGCGGTTATTTTTTTGGGAGTATAATCATCCGGCACTGTAAAGCCTACGCCAAGATTGCCGTTTACTTTCCTTTGCATAGTCTGCCAGGCGAGGGCATCAACCTCCCATTCTGCCAGGTCTTGGATCCAGCCGTCACTCTTAATCTGCAACTCCAGGATATCTTCTGAACCCCAAACCGGGCCATTCCTTTCCCAGGAAACCAGAGTCAAGGTTGAACCGGCGACGCTCAGTTCTTTGCCTACATCCCCTGGGGTAAAGGCTAAGTTTACAGGCTGTGTGATCGCCCAGTCAGAAATAAACAAACTTACATTGTGCATGTTTTGGGGACGATTAAAGATATAATAGCCTTTCCAGTCGTTATTCCCGCTTATAACCGTGCTTCTGGTTTCCTGCATTCGATTGCCCTTTCCATCCACCAGGAACATATCCGGTGCGGAAAATTGATTGGAATGCGCAACATAATTGCTACTGAAGACATTATATTCAACCTTAATCTGTGTCGGAGTATAGATAAGGCGATGGACCTTAAGCGTCGCTTCCCCCACAGTCTCTTCAAAGTCCAGGATATACTCCTGAGATGCCCGGCTGATAAGTTCCCGGGTCACAGGAATGTCAATTGTCAGGCCCAGTTCCTTCACTTCCATTTTCAGCTGCTGCTCTCCCGGGGGCAGGGGATCGGTATGGACCATGCCCAGAAAACCCAGTGGAGTATTGGCCTGCTGGTTGGTCCAGGAATAGAGAGTAAATATTTCGCTGGTTGCAGACCATAAGCCAATGGGGGGAATTTCATCCGTCCCCTCAACTAAGAAGATGACCGTGGTCTGGATGGGGTCGGCTACAGTTCCCAGGATGGTGAGCTTACATCCATCCTTGGACACGGTTTCCTGATGTTTGCTGATATAGCCATGTTCATATGCCCAAGCCAGCCCCGCATCTTTTAACACCAACTGCCGCACCCAGTCCCCCAAAAATGGCACCTGGGCGGAAGCCCGCACCACTTGGGGAAAGAAAGCAAAAAGCAGTACTGCTAATACTGCCGTCAGGGCAACGGCCTTAAATCCAGTTCTGGTAAACATTGTTTTTCTTGTGCCCCGCTTGAGGGATTGAGGGGCGCTGGCCTGGTCCGCAGACAAACCTGCCACCCATTCCCTTCTTCTGTTTATCTCTTCCTGGCTGAGCTCAGCAGCCCGGATGCTGACCCAAGAACCACAATTTCCGCTGTCCAGAGAAGGGGTTTCTAACCCCGCTTTCAGGTCCCGCTCCACAGCCTGTACAGCCACAAACTCCCGGGAACATGCAGGACAGACCAGGAGATGTTCCTTTACAGTCCTGGCCGCGGCCGCCGTCAGCTCCCTCCCCAAGTACGCAGGCAATTCGAGCCTAACATCCTGGCATCTCATTTTTCCCGCCCTCCTTTCCTTCGATTTGCGCCCGCAATCTCTTCAGCCCATAGTGCAGCCGGGATTTTACCGTGCCTACAGGCACATCCAAGATTTCGGCGATTTCTGCTTGTTTCAAGTCCGCGGCATAGCGCAGAATTATTATCTGGGCGTGGGATTGAGGAAGTTCTTCTACCAGGTTCCAGATTAATCCCTGGTCGGCGCGGGCGCTGTCCTGAGAGAACTCCTCCCCCCGGCCCATGGGCACCACTCTGCCGCGCCCGCGAATCGCACGCCCGCACTGGTGGGCAACAATGGTTTTAATCCAGGCCTTGAAATACTGCTTGTCCCGAAGTTGGTCTCGGGCCACATAGGCAGAGAGCACTGCTTCCTGCAGAGCATCCTGGGCGTCATGGGAATTACCGGTGATGGCTAAAGCCATCCTGAACAAATAGGCTTCCAGGGGGCTGAGCAGGGCTAAAAACTCCGCTTCCGTCATCCCGTCACCTCCTTCTGTCTACTAAGAGGGAATTATTATGTCTTTCGTTCACGAATCGAGGGAAAAAAGTTAGAAAATATGCTGCAAGGTAAAAAAACTCCCCTTTAAGCAAACAGCTTTGAATTATTACCTGTCTGCCGAGAGGGAAGCATATGCTTGATTCCAGTTAAGTTTATAGAATTCCTTGAGCCAGGAACATGTCCCCTACTTCAGCTAAAATTCACGGGCCTGTTCCTCTCCGGAGAGGACGCGCATGACCCCGGCAAACAACGCCTGCATCTCGTTTTCACCCGGCAGGATATGAACCGGGGCAATAAACTCCACCCGCCGACGCACCAGGGCAGTGAACAGTTGGGAACAGGCAAGGCCCCCGGTCAAGACTATGTCGTCCACAGCGCCGTTTACCACTACGGATAGTTTGGCGATGCTGCGCGCCACGGAAAGGGCCATGGCCTCATAGACCAGCTTGGCTTCCTGGTCGCCGGCTTGGACCCTGGCCTCCACGGCTTTGGCATCGGTGGTGTCCAGATGGGACTTTAGCCCCCCGTTTCTTTGCAGCAGCTTCATTGCCCGGGGGTAGTCCAGGTTTTTGTCAGCTAGCAGTCGGAGCAGCTTGAATGTTGGCAGGGCCCCTGCCCGTTCCGGGGAAAATGCCCCCTCGTCGTCAGAGATCATGTCGATGATGCGCCCCTTGCTGTGCAGACTAAGGGTGATACCCCCGCCCAAGTGGGCGACGATGATATTGCGTTTTGCATACACGAAATTGTTTTCACGGCACAGGCTGAGGGCGGCGGCGCGCATGTTCAGGTTGTGTCCCTGGCCATGGCGGCTGATCTCCTTTAAACCTGTGATGCGCACCAAATCAATCATCTCATCGACTGTTACAGGGTCGTAGATATAAGCCTTGACCGCCGCCATTTTTGCAATCTGAAAGGCTAGGGCTGCCCCCAGGTTGGAGGCATGATGATTAACGGGCCTATGTTCAAGGACTGCCAGCATCGCCTCATTGACCTCAAAGGCGCCGGCGGCCACCGGCGGCAAGAGGCCGCCCCGGCCCACCACCGTCACCAAATCTTCCACAGAATCCCCTTTAGCTGCCAAAACTTCCAGCACCAATTTTAGGCGCATCTCCAGCTGGGCAAAGATAGTGGGATAGGCTGCCAGCTCCTGCTCAGGGTGGATAATCTCCTGCTGCCAGGCCCTGGCGCCATCCAGCAGGTAAAGGGCAAGCTTGGTGGAAGTAGAGCCGGGGTTGATTACCAGGACTTTATTTTTCATATTGCATCCATGCCCGCTACAGTCAAGGAGGCCAGGGCGATGGAAAGGTACTTTTCCTCCGCCGTCGCCCCCCGGGAGGTCAGGACGATAGGCACCTTGGCGCCGACAATCATTCCTGCCATGATAGCGCCTGCAGTAACGGACCAGCTTTTGCCCAAGATGTTCCCTGTGGCTAAGGAGGGGACCACCAGCACATCGTAATCCCCGCTGTGCAGGCCTTCCACGCCCTTATGCCCCGCGATTTCAGCGCTCATGGCCACGTCATAGGAAAGAGGGCCATCCACGATGCAGCCAGTAATTTCGCCATTCCTGTTCATTTGCGCCAGAGCATGGGCGTCCACGGTTTCCTGCATCTTCGGGTTGACTTTCTCAACGCCGGCCAAGACGGCAATCTTGGGCAAGGAATAGCCCAGAGCGCGCAAGGCGCCGGCAGCGTTTTCAATGATGCTCTTCTTTTCCTCCAAGGTGGGATAGAGGATCATGCCGCCGTCGGTGCTGACGATAAGCTTAGGATAATTGGGCAGCTTGTAGAAAGCTAAATGGGACATGACCCTGCCGGTGCGCAGGTTGTTCTCCTTTCGCACCACGGGACCCAATAAGTCTTTAGTATCCAGGAGGCCCTTCATGAGAAAGTTTGCTCGGCCTTGGCGAATGAGGGCCACTGCCGCTTCCCCCGCCTGCCCGGGAGCAGCGGCCTCGATTGAAAAAGCTTCGGGGTCCTGGCCTAATGAGCGGAGAATCTCGGCAATTTTTAGGCGGTCGCCAACGAAGACTGCGTCGGCAATGCCATCTGCCTTTGCCTTTAATACTGATTCCAGCACGGGTTTATCTTCCGCGGCGGCAACTGCCATTACGCTTTTGGTGGTCAGGGCTTTAGCCCCATCGACAATCCCAGTAAAATTCGCAAACATAACTTTTTCCCTCCTCACACTATATAACTATTATCTCATATTACCAGCAAAGATGAAAAGGGAGCCCGCAGGCTCCCTTCTTGAAGGTTTTACTTGAATTTGGCCAGGACGTCGTCAAGGGTGGGGCTGCCGATTTCCTGGAGCTCGTAACCCACGCGCACTGCGGGCCGCTTGATCTTCAGCACCCGGGTGAGGTCGATGGGGGTGGCGGCGATGACCAGGTCGCAGTCAATGGCGTTAATGGTCTTTTCCAGTTCCCGGATCTGTTTTTCGCCGTAGCCCATGGCCGGCAGGATGTTGGTCAGGTGAGAATACTTTTCAAAGGTGTCCTTGATGCTGCCCACTGCCCAGGGACGGGGGTCAATCAGTTCAGCGGCGCCAAACTTGCGGGCGGCAACGGTGCCGGCGCCGTAAGTCATTTCGCCGTGGGTAAGAGTGGGGCCGTCTTCAATGACCAGGACCCTCTTGCCTCTGATCTGGTTGCCGTCTTTGACGGAGACTGGGGATGCGCCTTCGATGACTACTGCGTTAGGAGCGCATTTAGCGATATTCTCGCGGACGATGTTGATGCCGTCGGCGGAAGCGGTTTCCATCTTGTTGATAATGACTACGTCAGCCATGCGCAGGTTGACTTCGCCGGGATGATAGCTGACTTCGTGGCCGGCCCGGTGGGGGTCAACCAGGGTGATGTAGAGGTCGGTATGGTAGAAGGAGAAGTCGTTGTTGCCGCCGTCCCAGACGATAATGTCGGCTTCTTTTTCAGCTTCGGCAAGAATCTGGCCGTAGTCAACGCCGGCGTAGACAATGATGCCGCGGTCGATATGGGGTTCGTACTCTTCACGCTCTTCAATGGTGCATTTATGTTTATCCAGGTCGGCATAGGTGGCAAAGCGCTGGCAGGCCTGTTTGGCCAAATCGCCGTAGGGCATGGGGTGGCGGATGGCGACGACCTTTTTGCCCATAGCCTTGAGGATGTCACAGACTTTGCGGGTGGTCTGGCTCTTGCCAACGCCGGTGCGGATAGCGGTGACAGCGATTACGGGCTTGCTGGACTTGAGCATAGTGGTGTTGGGGCCCATGATGCGGAAGTCAGCGCCTGCAGCCTGCACTGCCGCGGCTTTGTTCATGAGTTTGGGATAGTAAACGTCACTGTAGGCAAAGATTACTTGCTGGACATCGTGTTTTTTGATGAGGTCGCTGAGCTCTTCCTCCGCGTAGATGGGAATGCCGTTGGGATACAGTTTGCCGGCTAGCTCAGGTGGGTACATCCTGCCCTCGATATCGGGGATCTGAGTGGCGGTAAACGCTACTACTTCGTATGCTTCATTGTCACGGAAATAGACGTTGAAGTTGTGAAAGTCACGACCTGCAGCTCCCATAATAATTACTTTGATTGACACGAAAAATCCTCCTTTACCAGACTAAAATTTATCTCTTATCGGCAGTGCCGGTAAGGAACCCATTGATGTTGACCGGGAGCCGAGACGGCTCCCCTACAGTTTATAAAGTGGCCACCATGACAGCTTTGATGGTGTGCAGGCGGTTTTCTGCCTGGTCGAAGACCTTGGAATGCTTGCTTTCGAAGACTTCATCGGTGACTTCCATTTCGGGAAGGCCAAACTCCTGGAAAATCTGCTCGCCGATGGTGGTGTTGCGGTCGTGGAAGGCAGGCAGGCAGTGGAGGAAAGTGACATCGGGGGCAGCCATTTTGAGCATATCCATATTGATCTGATAGGCTTTTAGCTGGGCGATGCGCTCGGCAAAGAGCGCCTCTTCTCCCATGCTTACCCAAACGTCAGAGTAAATTACGTCTGCGCCGCCAACTCCATCTTTGATGGAATCGGTGACGGTGATTTTGGCGCCGTTTTCGGCGGCAATTGCCTTGACCTTCTTAACCAGGCCCTCTTCGGGGAACAATTCCTTGGGGCTGACAATTCTCATATCTACGCCCATCTTGGCGGCGCCGATCATCAGAGAGTTGGCCATGTTGTTGCGGCCGTCGCCCACATAAGCGAACTTAATGCCCCGGAGGCGGCCCTTTTGCTCGATGACGGTGAGGAAATCGGCCAGGATCTGAGTGGGATGGTACTGGTCGGTAAGTCCGTTCCAGACGGGCACACCGGCATACTTAGCCAGGGTCTCCACAGTTTCATGAGCGAAACCGCGGAACTCAATGCCGTCAAACATGCGGCCCAGGACCCGAGCGGTGTCGGCGACGGATTCTTTTTTGCCCAGCTGGATGTCGTCCTTGCCCAGGTAGTCGGCATGAGCCCCTTCATCGGCTGCAGCTACCATAAAGGCGCAGCGGGTGCGGGTAGAGGTCTTTTCGAAGATGAGGGCGATGTTCTTGCCTTCCAAGTTGCGGGGGCGGATGCCTGCATACTTGAGGCGCTTGAGCTCAGCTGCCAAGTCAAGGAGGTACTTGATTTCTTCGGGACTAAAGTCCATCAGGGTAAGAAAACTTCTGCCTTTGAGATTGACTGCCAAATCGATCTTCTCCTTCCTTATGGGGGAATTATATAGATATAATTGTGCCTGCGTGTCCTTCCAGGGCGGCAGCGGCCTTGTTCAGAGAGACAATAATTGCCTGCTCCCCTCCCTGTTCCACAAAGCGAATGGCCGCTTCCACTTTTGGTCCCATGCTGCCGGCCTTAAACTGGCCCTGGGCCGCAAGTTCCCTGGCTTCTTGCAAACTCAGGCGATGGAGAAACCTTTGATCGGGTTTGCCCCAATTGACGGCAACAGCCTCAACGTCGGTGAGGATTAGGAGAATATCTGCGTCCACATCCCCGCCCAGGCGGGCCCCGGCCAGATCCTTGTCGATGACGGCCTCAATCCCCATGAGTTTGCCTTGGCTGTCCTTGACCACCGGGATGCCGCCGCCCCCTGAAGCGATGACAATTGCATCCCTTTCCAGGAGAGCCTGGATAAGGTCTTTTTCAATTATCGCTTTGGGATCGGGGGAGGGCACCACCCGGCGCCAGCCCCGGCCGCTGTCTTCAACCATAGTATATCCCTTTTGGGCAATGAGCTGTTCAGCTTCCTGCTTACTGTAAAAGGGGCCGATGGGCTTGGTGGGGTTTTGGAAAGCGCTGTCCCCGGCGTCCACCAGGACCTGGGTGAGGACAGTGCCCACATGGCGCTGGGGAAGCAGATTTTTCATGGCCTGCTGAATCATGTAGCCGATGAAACCTTGGGTCTGGGAGCCGCAGATGTCCAAAGGCATTGGGGGAATCTTGTCTTTGGCTTCTTCATTTTGCAAGAGGATGTTGCCTACCTGGGGTCCGTTGCCGTGGGTGATAACCAGCTGATAGCCGGCCTTGATCAGGTCCGCCAGCTGAATACAGGTATCGATTACATTGGCAAACTGGACTTCAGCTGTTCCCTCCTGTTTGGGCTGGAGAATGGCGTTGCCCCCCAGGGCAACTACAACGCGTTTGCTCATAAGATCACTCCTCCCATGCTGGGATGTCAAGAAGATATTTACAGCGGGGACAGCGGCCCTGGGTTAAGAAGACGCGGGTAGCGGAGCCCCGTTGAATTAGAAGCTGCCCGCAATCGGGGCAATAGGTTCCGGCCTCGTAGGAGCCGGAAAGGTTGCCGGTGTAAACGAAGTCCAATTTCTGCCGGGCGACCTCTGCCAAACGCCGGATTAGTTCCGGAGGGGTGGCAGGCTGCCGCCACCGGCGGGCGGGATAATAGCGGGACAGGTGCAGGGGAATCTGGGGATTGATTCCCGCCAAAAAGGCGCTGAGCTCCCCCATCTCTTCTTCCCCGGTATTATGGCCCTCAATGAGCAGAGTGGTGACTTCCACATGACATTTGCCGGCGGCGAGAGCGATGGCTTCCTGCACCGGCTTTAAGCTGCCTCCGCAGTTTTCTTGGTAAAACCGGGGGGTAAAGGCCTTGAGGTCGATATTGACGGCATCGATTGCCACCAGCAGCTCCAGCCAGGGCTGAGGGCGGATGAAGCCGTTAGTAACCAGGACTGTCTTCAGTCCCCGGCCCCGCGCCTCTTTGGCCGCTTCCAGGACATATTCATACCAAACCAGGGGTTCGGTATAGGTAAAGGCGATGCCGCAGTTCCCCCGCTCCTTGGTTGCCTCTGCCAAATCCGTCAGCTCCGCCGGCGTTAAGGTCTCGGTATAGCCCTGGCCCCGGACGCTAGACCAGTTTTGGCAAAAGCCGCAGGCCAGGCTGCAGCCCCTGGAGCCGACAGAGAGAATTAAGCTGCCGGGATAGAAATGATAGAGGGGCTTTTTTTCAATGGGGTCCAGGGCCAGGCCGCTGACTTCCCCATAATTTGATGTGTACAGGCGGCCGCCGCTGTTTTTGCGCACCTGGCAGCGGCCGCTGCCCCCGAGAGGGATGGTGCAATCCTGGGGACAAAGGAGGCAGTGAACTTGCCCCTGGCCTTTTTCCCAGTGCAGGGCTTCTTTCATCTTAGTTAAACCTTTCCACTGTAAAGGTAAAGAGTTTGGCTTCCCGGGCCTTTTCCCAGGGAATGCCGGCTTTGCTGCAGACAATCTCCAGCTGTTCCTGGGGGGTGTCCACACCGGGCAAATCCGGCAGCAACAAGCCCCTGCGCCCACGCCACTGGGCCACCAGGCCCAGCTTAGCGGGATTGAGCTGAGAATAATCAGCGGGAACAGGCTCCGAGAGAACGTCTACACTGATGGCCAGCTGCTCCAGTTCCGCCGGGGTCACCGGCTCGAAGCGAGGATCGCCGGTGGCGGCGGCAATGGCATTGGCAATAATTTCAGCCCCTAAATTATCCTGCTCAGGTTCAATGGTGCCCATGCACCCCCGGAGCTGATCGTCCAGCTTGAGGCTGACAAAGGCAGCCGCCGGACTGTCCAAAGGTGGCTGGGGAGCTGGCAAATCCATGGCCCGGCCCTTAAGGAGATAATGCCGGATTGCCTTCCTGGCCAGCTGCACATGAACACTGGCATCTGCGGGCAGAGCCTGGGGAAAGGTTAACCCGGGCCTATCTCCGGCTCCCAGGGCAAAGACGGCTATCAGGTAACCGACGCCAAAGGGCCCTTGATAGTTGAGGACCTGGCTTGTGCTTTCCCGGCCGTCCAAAGCCCCCAGCAAGGTAACCAAGGGGCGCCAGCCGCATTCAGCAGCCCGCTGCCGGAATTCCGGGGGGATGGCCAGCACAGCCTGGTAATCGCCTTTTTCCAGAGCGGCAGCAATTGTCTGATCAAACTCTGCCCCGGCTGGATTGTATGGCGAGGGGCCATCTTCGCTGAGGCAGTGAGACAAGTCTCCGCTGGCAATGAGGGCGGTTTTTTGGTCCTCCGCTGCATCTCTCAGAACCTTGCCGATTTCATAGCATTGGCCCGGCGGCAGGCCGCCCATGCGGATGCACACTACCTTGCCCTGCCAGCCTGCCTCCCGGAGATACCACAGGGGCACCATGGTTCCGTGGTCCAGCCCCGTGCTATAACGATGGCTGGCCAACTGGCGAGAATTGATGACAAGCAAAGGCAGCCCTCTGGCGGCAGCCAGAGCTTCCGCCCGTTGGCTGTACTCGGCGTCTGCCTCCCAGGTCATGGAGACCGGGGAGCCAAAGGGGGTAAAATCGCCTTTCAAGCTGTCCCAGCCCGGGATGGTATAGGCATCGGAAAACACCGGGCCGTGTGGAGTCACTATAATAACGGTGTCGGGGTTGGCTTCAACCAGGCGGGCAGCCAGCTGCCGGTATGCCTGGTCTGTTTGCGCCGCTTCCGGCTTGAGCTCGTCCCCAACCCCCTCAATAAGCAGAGGCGGATGGGGGGCGAAGCCGGCAAAAACTATGGGGCACAAAAGAACCACCTCCATTTACTGGCGGTATTCCTTGGTGACAAAGGGGGAAGTCATGGCGGCCAAGAGCGCGCCGTAACCGGGGATGAAAGTCAATACATCGCCTACCGCCAGGGGTTTCGAATATTTAGTCACGTCCAGCAGCAAGTGGTCGCTGCTAGCCCCCAAGATGTCTATGCCCTCAGGGGTCTCCAGGCCGTCGACAACAACGTCCTGGCGGCCAAGGGCCAAAATTGCCCTTAAGTGGATGCCCCGGTCTGCGAAGACAGGGGTGCCGCCAAAGGCATCCTGGCCGATTTTGCCAATGGGCACTGAGGGTTTCTTCCTGATTTCAATGATCTCAGCCTGGATTTGGAATGAGTCCAGATGAGCGCCGGAAACAGGCTGCCGGTCCACAGTCTCCCGGCCCAGGACGATGCTCTCACCCAGGCGCAGCTGAGTAACCGGAGGCAGATGGCCCGCCAAAAGCAGGGGCAGGCTGCTGGAATTGCCGCCGGAGATTACCGGCAGGGGCTGGGAATAAAGGGTCTCAGCCTTGCGGTTATATTCCAGGAGCTGGCCCAAGTTTTCCTGGGTGGGAATGACACCGCCATAACAGGTGAGGTTGGTGCCGAGGCCCAGGAGGCGTATATGCTTAAGTTGGGCTATGGCCAGGACCATTTCTTCCAGCTGCTGGGGCAAAATTCCTTCCCTGAGGTCGCCCAAGTCCACCATGAGGATGATTTCGTGGACGACGCCGGCCTTGGCGGCAGCGGCGTCAAGAGCGCGGATGGTAGATAGTTCGGAGTTGAGGCTGCACTGGAAGAGCTCCACCACAGCATCAACCTGGCTGAGCATAGGCAGCCGCAGCAGCAACAGGGGAACATTGATGCCAGCCGCCTTAAGACGGCGGGCATTTTCGATGCGGGATTCCGCCAGCATGCGGATGCCCCCGGCCAGCATGGCCTGGGCGACCTTGGGATCGCCGCAGGTTACCTTGGTCACTGCCACAGGCTCGATATTCTCGGCAAAACAGAGATTGGCAAGGAGCCGGGAGTTTTCCTGGATTTTCTTCAGGTCAATTATCAGTTTCGGATACATCAAACCCCTCCAAGTCCATGGATTTCAACATCAAAGCGATGGCGGCCTGGGGGTGGCTGCTGGCCAGCACGCCGGCGGCAGCCATAATATAGTGGCGGTCAATGAGAATCTTGGCCTCCGCGGGAGGGCCGAGAAAGGCCGGGTCCCGGGAGCTTAAACTTGCCGCCAGCAGTTCTTTGCCCTGGGGCAGCCGGGTCAGGGCTCCCCCGGTGCCGATGACATATTTTACCCGGGTAAGGTCCTTGCCCCGGGCAACCTTGAGCCTGCCCCCGGGCCCGTAGATATAGCGAATGCGGCCGGCATGGCGCTCTAAGGCTGTGCTGATGGCTTTCGCCGTCAGGGCTTCGGCAAAGGCTATTTCCTCCTCAGTCTCTGGAATGGGAACGATAAAATCTTCCATCTGGCCGCTGCCAAGAGCGGCGGCCAAATTTTCCTTTCCCGCAAGACTAATGAGGTTGGCGGCGTTGCGGTAGACCCCCAGGTCCCCTTCCACCGTGCGTTTAGCCATGGGTTCCGGGCTGATGAGAATGGAGTTGACTTCATCGGAACCCGGGGTCACTGAATGCAAATCGGTGGTGGCGCCGCCCACATCAAAGACAAGCAAATCCCCCAGCTTGCCATAGAGAGTGACGGCGGCATTGAGGACAGCCCCCGGCACCGGCTGGATGGGACCATCCACCAGCTCCCGGATCTGACCCATGCCGGGGGCATGAATGATATGTTCCTCAAAAGCCCGCTGAATGGCTTGCCGGGTAGGCTCGATATTGAGCTCATCAATATGGGGATAGACATTTTCCACAATTGTCGGGAGAAAGCGGGTGCCGGCAAAGATTGCCCGCACTTCATCCTGAATGGCCACATTGCCGGCGTAAATCAGGGGAATGGGCAAATCCAGGGTCGCCAGTTTGCGGGCGTTGTCCAGGATAATCTGGCGCTCGCCGTAATCCACTCCTCCCGCCAGCAAAATAATATTGGGAGAAATCTCCCTGGTCTTTTCCAGGTCCAAATCGGAAATCGCGCCGGCGGTAACCTGATGCAGAACGGCGCCCGCCCCCAGAGCGGCTTCTCGGGCAGCCCGGGCGGTCATGTCGTAGACCAGGCCGTGGACTGTCATCTTGAGGCCGCCGGCGGCGCTGCTGCAGGCATAAATATGCTGCCATTCCAGATCTTCGGTCCCTAAATTGGCCCGGAGATCCGCCAGGGCCAGTTTCAGGCCCTGGCGCACATCACCGGCTTCAACTGTGGTGGGACCCTGGCCCTGACCCGCCAGGCGCGGGGCAGTGGCCAGATGGGAAAAGCCGCTGACCACCGTAGTGGTGCTGCCTATTTCCGCCACAATTATCTCCAGTTTCAAAAACTACACCTTCTTTACAGCTTGCGGCGCTTTTCGACCAGGAAGCTGGCAACAGCGTGTCCGTGGGTGCCCCGGCCAAAGCCGGCGTCCATGCCTTCTTCCACGGCGATGTCATTGGTGACCTGGGTGCCCCCGGCCACCAGGATGACTTTGTCCCGGATGCCCTTCTCTTTGCATAGGTCATTAAGCCGGCGCATGTTGATGCGATGAATTTCTGCATGGGTGATGATGGTGCTGATGAGAATGGCGTCGGCAGCAGTTTCGATAGCAGCGTCCACTACCTTTTCCAGGGGAACGGAGGTGCCCAGGTAATGGCAGGCAATGCCAAAGCCTTCGATGCCGCCGTGCTTGATGTCAATAATTTCCCGCATTCCTACTGAGTGTTCGTCCTGGCCGACGGTGGCCCCGACGATGGTCATGGGGTTCTTTTTGATGTCGGCGCGGATTTCCTCTTCGGAAAGGAGGGGCACTTCTTCAGGGATATCTAGTTCATTGGGATCGATATCAATATCCACCTTGCCCTTGAGCTCCAGGAATGTGCCTTCGGAGGGATGCATGGGCAGGCGGTTGATGACTTCTGCCTCTTTAATCCCCATCTTTTCCGCCAGGGCCAAAGCGGCGTATTCCGCCACCCGGGCGCTGGTGGGATAGAAGAGCTGCATGCTGATGACGCCGTCGGCGTACCATTCCACTTCGGGACGGAGCAGGCCTTTGGCCCGATGCTCGGCCATGACCGCCATGCGCTGGGCAGCGTTGTCCTCTTCATCCAGCTCATCGATGTAGATGATCTTTTCCGGATGGCAGAGGGTGCAGCCGCCAATGAGGTCGCAGGCTTTTTTGGCGCCTGCCGGCAGGTGGTTGTCACCGTACATGTGACAAACCGGAGCAAAGTAGTCCTTATCCCGAGCAAAGACAGTATCCGGCCCGATGCCGCCGTCGGCGTGGCGGACGATGCCGTCATAGTTGCGGGCAGGGTACTCTGCGGAGTCTACGAAGAAGCCTGCTTCCACAGCCTTGAAATAGCCGCCCACTGCGATGATCTCTTCCAAGAAGAGGATTGCCCGTTCTTTCAGTTCCCGGACAGTCTTCCGGAGGGGTCCGTCTTTTTTCAGCTCTACCAGGTCGGTAAGGCCGTCAAGGCCGATGAGCATCTGTTTGGCAGTATTGGTGGCAGCAATGTTGTTATAATGCCAGGGCACGTTGCGGCCCTCATCGGGGGTGATGGTGCTCTGAATGTCGACGCTGGTCAGCCGGGAAATCAACAGGTTCATGGTATGGTTGACGGTAGCTTCCCGGGGGTCAGCTTCCATATACTTGGTGTTCATCTGGGCCCGCATCTTAAAGCCTTGGAACAGTTCCCTGAGGGCGACGGCATAAGGAAGGTCCAGGAACACTTCCGGCGCCGGCGTGGCCGTGGGGGGAACAGTTGAGAGGCTGATGAGGTCTTTTTTCATGCCGGCCTTGAGAGAGAAGGCACAGTTGATGCCATGCTGAACCATCAGTTCAGGCATGACTTTCCATGCTTCTCTGGCAGTGGCGTTGGCATTGTGGGCGCCGTCGATCTGAAGCATGTCAACGCTGGCCATGAGTTTCTTGGCCTCGGCGGCGTCAACAAAGGAACGAATCATGTTGACATTGCGGTAAAGCACGTTGTACTGGGGGTCCTGGTGGGCGCCGTTGACTCCCTCTTCAGCAAAGAGCACTGCAATATCGGGGCCGGCGACACCGCTGACATAAGAGTGGAAGTTAATGGGACGGCCCACTTCGTCTTCGATAATATCCAAGGCCTTGCGGGTGGCCCGCAGCTGTTTGCGGGTAATGGGCACGCCGCCGATTCCCTCAGGTGAACCTTCGATCAAGCCGTCATAATGGCTTTGGCCGGCGGTGCGAATGACCATGATATGGTCGGCGCCATGCCAGGCGGCCATACGCATGCGGCGGATGTCGTCCTCAAAGCGTCCCGAGGCGATTTCGGTAGTAATGATGCATTCGGGCTGCGGGTCGATGCCGCCAAAGTACTTGGCTGCAGGCAGGGGCACGTAGTTTTTCAGGGATTCAGAGATTTGCTTATACTTAAAGGGTCCCAGCTGGGCATCTCGGGGCAGGGGCTTGCGCCAGGTCCAGCCTTTGCGGCGGGGACGATAATGCTCCAGATCCTTAAGGAGTTCGGGTATGTTGAGCTTCTTATTCACATCCATTTATTTAGCACCTCCCGCGAACTCAGCTTCCACTTGAGACCAGAGGTTGCCCTCTGCCAATTGCAGACCGGCCTCCCGGTAGGGACGCCCGGAAATGGCTGAAGCCTTAAGGACTACATTGCCGGCTCCTTTGCCTAAAAGCCCATACCGCTGGCATTTTTCCACGATTGACTTGGCCTCCAGGCTGCTAAAGCCCATCCTCAAAAGGACGGAACGCTCAATAGCCGGGGAAGTATGGGTCTTGGCCAAATCGGCCAGGGGGTTGACAACCTGGTCCAGCAAATCCCAGAAGCGCTGGTTCAGCTGCTCATCGCTGAGATTAGCCAGGTGCTGGCGACGCTCTTTAAAATCGTCTTTGCGTTCCATTATTTCACTCCTTGAGCAATTGATTCTATAAATTCAGGGGTGACGCGACAGTCTTCCGCCAGGAAGCTTATGTCCTCGGGCAAAGGCTTGGCGCCCTTTAAAGTGCCAAGAGCATGGTTCAGGTAAGAACGGCGCAAGTCATCCATATCCAGATCCACTATTTGAATCTGGCGGGGATGCTCCGGCAGAATGATGGACTTGCCGGGGACGCTGTCAGCAGGATTGCCAACGGAAATTTCAATGCCGTTCTTCCGGGCAAAGCTGAGCTGAGCGTTGACATGTTTGCCGGCGCCGGTGTATTCAGTTTCCTGAACCACCAGAACCTGATCCTCATCGAGCTCCCGGGCCAGGGCCACAGCGGCGGCCAAAGAGACGTTGCCTGCAGGACCCCTTTCAAGGCCTTCAAGTTGAGCCAAGAGTTCGGTGACATAGAAAGCCTCGCCCTGGGTAATTGTCACATACCTGTCCATGTAGCGCAGGGGGCGGGCGGCGTTTCTGGGCACATCTGCCCGGTCGGGCCAGGTGGTAAAGGGCACGCCGAATCCGGTGTGGCCGGTGGTAAAGGACTTGCGGTTAAAGTCATTGTCGCTGGCCATGTGCAGGCCTTTGAGGTCGACGCTGGCGCCTACCACCACTGCATCGGAGCCGGCCTTCTGCAGGCCCCGGGCGGTGCCGGTGAGGTTGCCGCCGCCGGCATTGGTGATTACCACCATGTCGGGTTTTACATCATATTGATTTTTAAGCTGCTGGACGATTTCCCAGCCCAGGGTCTCTACCCCGGCAATGGCATAGGGGGTGTAGAGGGAAGCATTGAAGAAACCTGTATCCTCCAGCACCCGCAGAAAAACGTAAAACAATTCGGGGCCAACAGACAGCTGCAAGACTTCGGAACCATAGGCTTCACAGGCCCGGCCCTTTTCTTCGATTTCCGGCTGATAGACGCCGCGGCTGTCAAAGGCCTCCTGAACGATAATGCTCTTGAGACCGCGAATGGCAGCCTGGGAAGCCACAGCGGCGCCATAGTTGCCGCTGGTGGCGGCGACTACGCCTTTGTAGCCATGCTTGGCGGCATGGTATACCGACAGGGCTGCCCGGCGGGCCTTAAAGCTGCCTGAGGGGTTAGAAGCCTCGTCCTTCAGGAAGATGCGGGCGCCCTTGCCCTTGGGAGCGGTCATGCGAGCCAGTTTTGTTATGTTCTTCAGTTCATACAGGGGAGTATTGCCCACGCCGGTTTCCCTTTGAATGGCGACGACTTCCTCGAGACTGTAGCCGGCCTCGGTCATCAGGGCCTGGTAGTCAAAGGCCAGCTGGGCCCTGGCGAATTGGCTGTAGTCCATGCCGATGGCTTTTTTCATGATCTCATTGCTGCGAGCCATTACTGCCTGATAGCTGTTATCTTTCACTGCTTTTCTCCCCCTTCCAGCAAGGCGCGAACCCGAGGGCCGATTGCCAAAAGCTCGGGCACGGCATCGCCAAAGTCATGGGCAAAGCGAGGCAGAACTTTAATGAGTTTACCTTCAATGCTGCGGCCGCAAAGGGTCCTGACCGTGACAATCTGGCCCATTTGGCCTTCATTTTCCAGGAATCCTTTTGTTATCATCACCAAGGGAACCTTGGCTGTATCTTCAGGTACCTGTGGAGCCCGCTGCTCTGGAGTTAATATTTGTTGGTGGATCTGAACCCACGTGCCCTTAGGCACCGCTTTGTCAGTCACATTTATCCCTCCTACTTATTGATCAAGGTGCGCACGTCAGCCAGCAGGGCCGGGGGAACAGGAAGCTGGGTCATGTTAACCAGGCCAGGCTTGGCATTAATTACGTTGGGAATAGAGTTTACAGCCAGGGCAATGGTGCCGATGCCCCCTGGAATCTCCGGCTGGATGGCCAAGTTTATGTTGGGCTCCCCATGGATTTCGATAAAGTCGCCGGTTTCAACCCCTTCGTTTTCAGGGCGAACCTGCTGGGGATGGATGAGGGTGATGAGGGTCTTGCCATCCTTGATGCCATAAGCGATGTGGCGGCAGCCCGCGACCATGCCGGGTTCCACCTTGACATGAGGAGTTTCTCTGTATTTCTTAGCAATAATCGGTTCCTTGGTCTGGCGGATTTCATCCAGTTCCCAGCCCAGGGCGGAGGCGATCATGGCCATGGACTCAGGGAAGCCCACGTGACCCACGATGGTGCCGGCTTCGACGCCAGCGTTAAATTCTTCAAGAGTAGTGCCCACGCCTTGGGTCTTCATGACGGTGGGGCCAAAGGGAGAGAGGTCGTTGATGCGGGAAGCTTTGATATCGGTGACGTTATAGCAGACACCGGTCATGGCCACAATGAGCAGGTCAAGGACAAAGCCCGGGTTGATGCCGGTGCCCAGGACGGTTACATTGTTCGCCAGGGCCAGCTGATGGATTTTTTCACCCAGTTCGGGCTCCTGCTGGCGGGGGTAAGACATTTCTTCAGCAATGCAGATTACGTTTTTCTTAGCCTTGACTGCTTGTTCGATTTGAGGGAATACTTCCCGGGTAAAGGAGCCGGTGGCAATGATGACCACGTCGGCTTCTGTTTTGAGGACCTGTGCCGCATCGTCATTGATGGCGGCTTGGCTCTTTACTCCCAGCAGCTGGGCCATGGTCTTGCCTTTTTTATTGGGGTCGGCGTCGATGGCAGCAACACTTTCAACTCCAGTCTTGGTGTCCAGCAATTTGGCCATGCCGCCACCCATGGCGCCAAGGCCCCAATGAATTACCTTTACAGTCACAACCAACACTCCTTTGCCTTATTTATTTTAGGTTTCCCCTTATTCTATTGCAAAAAACGTGCCATCGCAGCCATAGGGAATGCAGACGCAAAATGTTTCCTTCCGCAAAAAAACTGGCGGAAGGAGCGCCAGATTTTTTGCCTTAAAGGGAATTTGTAGCAATATGAAAACTCCCTGCCATCCTTGGATGACAGGGAGGAAACGACATTGATGCTAATTATTTTTTCCGGGCTTATTTTTGCCCTTGCCCTTATTGGATTTGTTTTTGCCTTTATTGCCCTTATCTTTTTTGTTGCCCTTGCCGTTTTTGCCAGTCTCATCTTCATCTTCGTCTTCGTCTTTGTCTTCGTCTTCATCTTCGTCTTCATCTTCGTCTTCGGTGAGTTCCTCAATTTCTTCCGATTCAGGTTCAGGCTCGGGGTCGGGCACAGGTTCCGGATCCGGCTGGGGTTCCGGCTCAGGCACGGGGATACCATGCTTTTCTGCCCAGCGCACTTGCTGGCGGTGGGCATTTTCAATGGCCCGATTTAGGCCTTTGTGGCAAGATTCAGGGTTTCTGTCCCTGATTTGTTCCAGGTGCTGAATCCGGCGCTGGTATTTCTCCCACTTGGTGAGGTGGCCCAGGCCTTCCTCTTCTTCTTCCTCGTCCTCGGGATCTTCAGGATCTTCAGGATCCTCAGGATCTTCAGCTTCAGCTATGTTGTCCAAAGCCAGGCCTAAGTTGACGAGAGCTGTTTCCAGGTGGGTGAGGCCTTCCTCAGTCAACTCCAGGTTTTCCAGATCTTCGCCTTCACCCAGCATGAAATCAAAGAGACCTTCGGCAGCGGTTTCTAAATCTTCGGCGGCCTTTTTAAGAATTTCCTGCTGTTCTTCAGTAATTTCTGTTTCAGCAAATTTATGTTCCAGGGCCTCCAGTTCCAATGCGCGCTTATCCACTAACTCGCTGAGCAGCACAGTCTTCCTTTCGGCGCTAAAGGTAAACCACACCTTGATATTTTCTACAAACCGCTTGAGGAAGTAAAAGGGCGAGTCGGGGAGCAGTCCCGGATCTAC
>DIPE01000043.1:31204-42307 GCA_002427015.1 Firmicutes bacterium UBA5496
GATCCTCAGGATTTACCGGGTTCTCGAGATTTACCGGGTCCTCAGGGTCTACCGGGGCGCCTTCTTCTGCTGCAGCCATGCCCATTGGCAGCATAGCCACAATCAGTGTGACGGCAAACAGCACAGCCAAAAACTTCTTCATATAATCCCTCCTTTTCACTACTTTATATATATATTCGAAGAACCACAGGCTAAAAGGGGGGTATGTGCTGTTTTTCTTTCTGCCGATAGGAATTTAGCCGCTGAAGGCGAATATCTATAGTGGAATATAACCGGGAGGGACTGCCATGTATGACGTGATTATCGTCGGCGGAGGGCCCGCGGGCTCGACCCTGGCCAGACTGCTGGAGGGCAAGATGAAAGTGCTGATCCTGGATCAGCGGGACTTGGGAAAACCTTTTGCCGGGGGCTTTGAAAAGTGCTGCGGCGGCTTGCTGGCCCCGGATGCCCAAGAAATGCTGGCCCGCTTTGGCTTGGGACTGCCCAAGACTGTTTTGGCTGAGCCCCAGCTTTTTGCCGTGCGCTGCATCGACCTGGTTTCCGGGCAACAGCGTTATTACCCCCGGCATTATATTAATGTCAAGCGCGAGGCCTTTGACCGCTGGCTGGTTTCTCTTCTGCCCCCGCAGGTTGAAGCCCTTTGGGGGGCAAACTTTTTGGGTTTCAGCCAGGTTTCTGAAGTTGTGGAAGTCAGTTACCTGCATGCCGGCCAGCGGCAGAAAGCGCGGACCCGGCTTTTGGTGGGGGCCGACGGCGCCCTTTCCAGGGTGCGGCGGGGTCTTGGGCCCAGCTCTGCGCCCCGCTCATATGTGGCCGTGCAGGAATGGTTTGAGGTCAGCGAGCCTCTGCCTTATTTTACAGCGGCCTTTGACCCGGCGATAACGGATTTTTATGCCTGGATGATTCCCAAAGACCAGATGCTCCTGGTGGGAGCCGCCATTCCAGCAAGTACAGATGTTTTAGCCAGATTTGAGCTTTTGAAAACCAAACTGCTGGCTCAAGGCTTTGACCTGGGGAACAGCGCCCGCAGGCGGGGAACCTCTTTGCTGCGGCCCTTAGCCAGCCGCGGCCTTGTTCGGGGAGCAGGCCAGGTTGCCCTCATCGGTGAAGCCGCAGGCTGGATTAGTCCCAGCTCTGCGGAGGGAATCAGCTATGCCTTCAGAAGCGCTTTGGCCCTGGCGAAATCCCTGGAAAAAGGCTGTGAGGGCGCCCTTAGCCGTTACCGGCGTTTGACCCGGGGGCTGGAGCTGAATATTTGGGGCAAGACGGCAAAATCCCCTGCCATGTATTGGCCGCTTCTGCGGCGGCTGGCCATGGGGTCCGGCCTGCTCAGTATTAAAATTGTTGATTAAATTCGAAGGGAGATTGCATCATGAAAAAACGACTGACCCGGGCGGAAGTTCCTCCGGAACTAACTTGGAATCTGGCTGACATGTTCCCAAGGGAGGAAGACTGGGAAACTGAATTTAAGGCGGTAGGAGCTGAGCTGCCCAAGCTGGACATGTACCAGGGCAAATTAGCACAAGGCCCTGAGATCATCCTGGATTGTATAAAAACTCTTGAAACATTAGTTAAACGGTTTTACCTGGTGATTAACTATGCCTCTCTTAAGTTGGCTGGGGACGGCACAGATCCTGCCAATCAGATTGCCATGGGTCGGGCCGGCGGTCTGGGCGCCCAATTCCAGGCGGCAATGGCCTCACTGCGTTCGGAGCTCATGGCTTTGCCTGAGGGCCAATTGGAAGAATACCTGCAAGGGGACCAACGCTTTAGGGATTATGCCCGCCTGCTGGAAAAAGTCATTGCCGACAAGCCCCACATCCTGCATCCTGAGACCGAAAAGGCCCTGGCCTCCCTCAGCGAAGTACTGGATTCACCTTACATGGTCTATGAGCGCTCCAAGTCCGCGGATATGAGTTTTGACCCCATTGAGGACAGCCAAGGCAAGAGCTACCCCATGTCCTTTGCCCTCTACGAAGAGGACTATGAAATTTCCCCGGACACAGTCCTCCGCCGCAATGCCTTTGCCTCGTTTACTAAAGGACTCAAGGCCTATGAGAATACCTTCGGCGCTATCTGGGGAACCGAGGTCAAGAAAAATGTCGTCCTGGCCCGTTTGCGGAAATTTCCCTCGGCCACGCACATGCTCCTCCACCAGCAGGAGGTATCCATCGAGGCCTACCATACGCTGCACGATGTCATCCTTAAAGAATTAGCCCCTCATATGCGCCGCTACGCGAAATTGCGCAAGCAGGTGCTGGGCCTGGATAAATTGCTTTATTGCGATATCGAAGCCCCCCTGGATCCTGAGTTTGCCCCCGCCACCTCTCGGAAACAAGGGGGAGAGATCATCCTCAAAGGCCTGGCTGTGTTGGGAAAGGAATATACTGACATCATCGCCCAAGGCCTCAACAATCGCTGGCTCGACCTGGCAGATAATATCGGCAAGTCCACCGGCGCTTTCTGCGCTTCGGTGCCCGGCGTCCATCCCTATATTCTCGCCACCTGGACCGACAGTCTGCGCACCACTCTCACCCTGGCCCATGAACTGGGCCACGCCGGCCACGATGTTCTGACTGAAAGACACCAAAACCTGTTTAACGCCGGGTATTCCAAGTATTTTGTCGAAGCCCCCTCCACCATCAGCGAGCTCCTGGTGGCTGAGCAGATCAAGTCTGAGAGCAGGGATCCCCGCATGCTCTGCTGGCTGGATATGCAGCTGCTGCAGACCTACCATCATAATTTCGTCCGCCACCTCATCGAAGGTGAGCTGCAGCGGCGCACCTATGTCCTGGCAGAACAGGACCAGCCCATTACCGCTTCTCTCCTCAGCAAGATACAAGGTGAGATTCTGGAAGAATTCTGGGGCGGGGAAGTAGAAATCGACGCTGGCGCCCGCCTCACCTGGATGCGTCAGCCTCATTACTATATGGGACTGTACCCCTATAGCTACTCAGCCGGCCTGACTATAGCCACAGCAGTGGCCAGCGCCATTAAGGAAGAGGGCCAGCCTGCCGTGGATCGCTGGCTCACGGTACTCACGGCCGGGGACTCCAAGCCGCCGGTAGAACTGGCAAAAATGGCCGGCGTGGATATGACCAAGCCGGAAGCAATCCGCAAGGCTATAGACTATGTTGGCCACTTGGTAGACGGGGTCGAGCGCTATTTTTAGGGACGTACCTTTTTGACGCAGTTTCGACATGCAATAAGATACAAACAAGGCAGTCCAGTTTCTTGGGCTGCCTTTCATATTTTCCCGGGCAATATTAGTGCGGATAGGCCAGTGTCGAAATTGCGTCAAAAAGGTACGTCCCCTTGTTTATTTAGCTTGTACTGCAGGGACTGGCGGGTAATGCCCAGCAGTCTGGCGGCCCGGGTGATGTTGCCCCCGGTCTGGTCCATGGCCCGCCTGATCATCCCTCGCTCTACCAGGTCCACAGCTTCAGGCAGGGTGCAGTTATCTAAACCCGTCAGATTCCTGTTCACCGGCTGCTGGGGCACCATGCTGGGGGGCAGGTGATGGAGATCAATGTAAATTTCCTCTTCGTCAATGATATTCATGGCGCCCTCGATGACATGTTCCAGCTCCCTGACATTGCCTGGCCAAAGATGGGCATAAAAGATTTCCATGCATTCAGGGGTGACCCCCTGAATGGCCAGGTCAAATTTGCGGTTATACTTGTCCACAAAATGCCGGCAGAGAAGGGGGATATCTTCCCGGCGCTGGCTCAGGGGGGGCAAATTGATGTTGACCACAGCCAGGCGGTAATACAGGTCCTGGCGGATGCTCCCCTGGCTGACAGCGATCTTGGGCTGGGTGTTGGTAGTGGCAATTATCCGCACATCTACCGGGATTTCCTTCAGGCCCCCTACCCGGCGCACCCGGTGTTCCTGAAGCACCCGCAGGAGTTTGGCCTGGAGGTCGATATCCATGGAGTTAATTTCATCCAAGAGCAGGGTGCCGCCATCGGCTTGTTCGATGAGGCCGGGGCGGTCCAAGGCGCCGGTGAAGCTGCCCTTGACGGTGCCAAAGAGAATTCCCTCCAGCAGAGTGCCTGGCAGGGCGGCGCAGTTTTGCGCGATAAAGGGCTTGGCGCCCCGAGCGCTTAACTGGTGTATGCTTTGAGCGACTAATTCTTTGCCGGTGCCTGTTTCACCATAGACCAACACTGGCGAGGTGGTTCTTGCTGCCCGGCGGGCAATTTCCAGGGGATGGCGCAAGGCAGGGCTGTTGCCGACAATGTCGGCAAAATTATACATCTTGGCCTGCTCAGCCATGCCCTGGCGGCGCTTGTACAGCCGCTGCTGCAAGTCCACGACTTTCAGGGCCAGATCTTCCATGCGGGTTACGTCTTTGGCCACTTCCAGCACGCCGATGAAATCTGAACCGTTCCACAGGGGAATTGTGCTGTTAAGAGAGGTAATGCGCTGCCCTTTATTGTTAAAGTAGGTTTGAACCTGGTCATACACCGGTTCTCTGGTGCGCAGGGCCCGGAGGATGGTGCTGGTTTCAGGGGTCAGGGAGGGGAAAAGGGCGAGCACATCCTTGTTGATTACCTGGTTATAGTCCATCCCTTCCATCTTGGCCATGGTAGGGTTGTAGAACACTGTCTGGCCATGCTTGTTGACCACATGAATGCCTTCGTCAATTGAGTTGAGGATGGTGGCTGCGCCGGAATAAGCTCCTTGGCTGTCGGTTACCAGCAATAGGGTATAGTCTGCCCAGGCCTCGGCAACGAAGCTGATATTGCGCCCGTTGACCTCTGTTTCCCAGGGGCTTTCTTGCCGCCATCCCAGCAGATTTTCCGGCAAGGGATGACTAATTTTAATTGCCTGGCCACCCAGGATGTCCTCCAGATTATTGCTGGCGTGGCAGACCATTTCCTTCCCGTCGAGAATCATTATTGCCGGCAGGCCGGAGGCAAGTTTCGCCAAGTTCATCATATGCATCTCCTCCCAATCCTTCTTCTTATATATTAGCCATTAGGCGCAAAATTTCCTGCACCCGGAACAATAATAGAGATTTTCCGTGGCAATTTTATTTTTTTGAATGCTTGTATTTTCAATACCTTAGCCTCAGGGCTCTCAATCTTTCTACATAATCTTATAAACTGATTGAGAGCCCAAAAAGGGGCTCTCAATTACCTGGTGAATTTTCATGCTCGTCATGGCTATATTTGTCCAGACCTAACCAGACAGCCGCCGCTATCCGCCGCTGATAGCTTGCTTGCTGCAGCAGTTCTCTTTCTGCCGAATTGGAGAGAAAGCCAGCTTCCACTAAGCAGCCGGTGATATTGCTTTCCCGTAGCAAGTAATGATTCAGGGAACTGGCAAAACGGGTGGTGGCAGTAAATTCACGCAAAAAATGCTGGATATCCTTGGCCAACTCCAGACCTTGTTCCGCATCCTGCTGGCAAAAAGCTTGCCCTCCCGACCAGCGGGTGGAGGCCATTGCATTGCAGTGAATACAAATGATAAAGTCCGGCGCATTTTGCTCGATAATTGCCAGGCGCCGGGCCATATCCTCCCGCTTTTTCGTCTGGGCATGTTCAATGAGGCTGTAATCGCCATACCTGGTGAGAGCAACGCGGTAACCTGCAGCCAAGAGGATCTCCCGCAGATGCAGGGTAATATCCAGGTTTATATTCTTTTCAACGACATTGCCCCATTCTGCGCCCCCGTCATAGCCCCCATGGCCGGCGTCAATCACTACCCCTGGAGCCAGGACTGTCGCTGTCTCGCTGGTCAGAGGCATGGTCTTTTTGCTGATATTGGCGACGATAGCCAGCACCAGCGCCAGGCCCAGGGCCGCTGCCAGCTTGGAATAGATTATTTTTCGCGCCTGCTCATTTGTCATGGGCAGCCCCCCTTTTCCCTAGTATATGTCCCTGAAATCTTTGAGATTCCTGGAAAACAATTAAAACTCTTTCCGACAAGGAAGCGGTTGGGCCGGAGATCAGGGCCAGGAAGCGCTGGCGGCAGGAATTACCTGATAAATTACAAAAGCCGCCTGCTCAGGCGGCTCTAGTGTCGCGTCTCCAGTTTAAGTCCGGAAGATTACTTCTTCCTTGCTGAACATGTAGCGGGCAAAGAGGACAGCGGCAATAATATAAATGATAATCCAGGCGAAGGTTATGCCGATGTGGGTGAAGTTATAGATTCCCGCCAGGAATTCCTTGAGAATACAAGAAATGTTGGCCAGAGGGATGTGGAAATAATAGGTTTCAATGTTTTTCGCATCCAGCATGTAGGTGGCATAAGTGGGGATAAATGAAATCATCGTCAGAGGCGAAATATATGTCTGAGCTTCTTTGAAGGAACGGGCATATATGCTTATGGACAGCTCCAGAGCGCCAAAGAACATGGTCAGGAGCAAGGTCACCAGGCCAATGAGCACCAGCGTTATGGGTTCAATGGACACTGCCGAGCCCTGAAACAATCCGCCTTCCTGCCGCATGGAGAAGAGCAGCCCCAGCAGGGATGCCATGGTGCTCAGCAAGCCCATGACGGTGATGGCGAAAAACTTACCCCAAAGCAGGGACAAGCGGCCTGCTTGAGTGGTCAGCAGGGGCTCCAAAGTGCCCCTCTCCTTCTCCCCAGCCCCTAAATCCACTGCTACACCCATGGGGCCTGTAATGCTGAAGATTACCAGCATCAAGGGGAGCATCAGGGAAAGCATGAATTTGCCAAAACCCTCTTCTTCTTTTTCAGTGGTCCTGGCGTCAATTACCACCGGAGTCAGGAGATCTCCCCTGATGTCCCGCGCCAGCAAGCGTTCCTCAATAACCACCTTGGAGTAAGCATCCACCATGCTGCTGACGGCGGAAAATGCCATCTGAGAAGACTGGCTGGAATTATCGTAGAGCAGTGCCAAATCAGCTGGCTTCTCAGCTATGATGTCTTCATCAAAGTTAGCCGGAATCTCAAGAGCCACCAGAATCTTGCCGCTCTTAATGTCTGCCTCCACATCTGTGGATTCCACAAGCTTGATTGTTTCCTGGTTGTGCAAGAACTGGCTTAGAGAGCTGTTGCCGCTGTCCACAATGGCAACGGTCAAGTTCTCTTCAACCTGTTTCATGGATTTGTCCATGCTGCCGCCGAGGACAAGAAAGAGCAAGGGGAAAATAGTCAACGGAATGACGAGGCTCATAAAGATGGTTTTTTTGTCTCTGAAGATATCCTTAAGCTCCTTGAGAAATACCAGCTTGATTACGTTAATTCCCATTATTATCACCTACCAATTGCACAAAGACATCTTCCAGATTGTCATTGCGATATTTCCCTTTAAGCTCCGCCACTGTGCCCTGTTCGACGATTTTGCCCTTGTGAATCATGACAATTCTGTCGCAGAGCTTCTCTACCTCGGACATGCTGTGGCTGGAAAAAATGATTGCCTTATTCTCCTGTTTGCAGTGGAGAATAAAATCCTGAACAATCCTGGCAGCAGAAACGTCCAAGCCTGCTGTGGGCTCGTCGAAAAGCATGACAGAAGGATTGTGCACTATGGAGCGGGCGATGGCCACCTTTTGTTTCATGCCCCGGGAGAACTTGCCCACTCTGCGGTCAATGTACTCCTGCATGTCCAATAATTTCACAAGTTCATTGATGCTTGCAGAGGTCTCTGCCTTAGTCATTCCGTTCAGCTCTGCAAAGTAACCTATATTCTCCCTGCCAGTAAGCCGGTCATAGAGCCCCACCTCGCCGCCGAAGAGAATGCCGATTTCGCCTCGCACCTGGCCGGGCTGCTGCACAATGTCATAGCCATTGACGGCAGCTGTGCCGCTGCTGGGTTTCAACATAGTCGCCAACATGCGCAGAGTAGTGGTTTTCCCGGCGCCGTTTTCCCCCACCAAGCCGACGATCTCTCCCTTGGCCACATGGAAGCTGATACCATCCACTGCAAGGATTTTCCTGAAGCGCTTACTTAATTCCATGACCTCAATCAATGCTTGTACACCCTCCTTAAGAAAAACATTTCTCGGTCACTGGGACAATGCTAATTGGCCCAGCGTCTATTCTATCAGTTTTTTATTGAGGAGTATACCGAGACCCGATATTGAGCGTATGCCAGCAGGCCTTGGTATGACTGAAGCAGAATATCATCGGCATAGCTGTTATATAGTGAGACTTTGGCGGAATGGGAGTTTCCCTCGATGAACCACAGCTGTCCCTCTGTGTCCAGGCCAAAGTCAATGCCCAATTCGCCGCTTTCGCCAAAGCAGCTTTCCAGGGCGATGTAGGTCTCGGTTAAAAACTCCTCTGCCTTTTTTGTAAATGTGTCATAATCCACAAGAGAGTATTGCGCACAAAAATTTTCCAGGGACATGCTGACGGAATGGGTTGTAATTGGCGACCCCGGTTGGCCAATGCGCACGGGAATGCCGATTATCTTAGGCAGATTGCCGTCACTGCGGTATAACTCCGCTCTAAAATCTACATTGCAACCAGCGACTTTCAGCAGATCTATTTCTTTTTGGGCGATAATCTTGCTTTGATTGAAGAAGGCCTCAATTTCCTGGAGCAGCGCCCCCCAGTGCATCTTTCCCGTTTTTAACCCTTCGGCATACCTGGTGAAATAATATTCCCCGGTGTTGAGATCTGCCACCCGCATTACCTTTTTCCCCCGGCCGCTGAGACAGGCCTTTAAATATAGTACGGGGTTAGATTCAAGCAGCTCCTTAATCTCCTCGGGACTTCTTATGGGCCAGGTCAGCGGCACAAATTGTTCCAGCCCGGGATGAGAAGCTAGGCATTTGTACATTTCCCATTTGTCCATCCGCAAGGGGTAATTGATGAAGACGGTTTGTTGCCTTTCCAGCTGCCTAAAAAACGCTGACAGCAACTGCCTGTTGCCGCGAGAATAAGTGCTGCGAAGATATATGGCCTGGGGGTAAGGGAAAGAGCACCTCACCCATGCATCCTCAAGAATTGACCAGCCCTGTATCATTTTTGTTTTAAAGTCCACGTTTTCTAAAGCGAAAAAAAATAGTCTTGTGCCAACAGTTCGATTAGCCTCGAGTATCAGCTTTAAGCTCCGGTCGAGGATATCTTCCCGCAAGCGTTTCATCCTTTTCGCGCTAATCAATACCCCTACCAGGATTTTATCATTCATCCCCGTCACCTCCTGTGCCCTAACAGTATATGAGGGGGACGGTTCCTTCTGTCCCAAATAATTTTTTTGAGCTATTCTCGCAGGATCCGGGCAATCGAGGACTTGCTCATGCCCAAAGCAGTTTCCATTTCCCGGGCGCTGGCAGCAGTTTCAGCTTTAATGGCCAGGATAAGGTCATCTCGCTCTTCCTTATTCAGTTGCTTAAAGGCAGGCAAAGTTAGGCCTTTCTTAGTGAGAAGGGCCTGGATTTTCTCAGAGGGACTTAGGCCCGCTTCCGGAGCCGAAAAGCTGTAGTTTTCGGAATCCATTGCATGTGTAAACTCAATCAGCCCTTTGCGGGCAGCCTGGGGATCTTTGCCGTGCTCGCCAAGTATGAGCTCAGGATTTATTAGTTTGCTTTTGCTGGGAAAAAGATAGGCATTATAACTGCTCCAAGGGTAGTGCTCGGGTTTGGAAACAATTCCAGCCTTGACTGGATTGTTGTGTATGTAGCGAGCGCAGACAATACATTGCCTGGGGTTTTCTATTATTTGGCTCCTAAACCGGTCTTGGAAAACATGGCCCGACCGTTGATTAGATTTATTAAAATACTGGGCATAACATATTCCAATTCTCTTCATGGCCAAAGACAGGCTGTCTGCATCATCCTTAATCAGCAAATGAGCATGGTTGCTCATAAGACAATAGGCCAGCAACTCAAAGTTCATGTCTTCTTTGATTATGCCGATGTAATCCAAGTAGACAAGTTTGTCGGAATCATAGGGAAAGATATCCATTTTACCTACGCCTCTGACCATAATATGCTGAATCCCAGAGGGGCTTTTTTGCCTTGGTCTTCGCGGCATGAAACACACCTCTTTTTATTTTTATAAATATTACCATTATTTTAGGTGTTCTGCAAATACCTTCTGAAGTGGGACAGACGGAACCGTCCCCGGTGTCCCAGTCGGACGGAACCGTCCCCGGTGTCCCAGTCGGCGGTGGGACAGGTGGAACCGTCCCCGCTGTCCCAAAAAAAGCACCTGCATAAGTTGCAGGTGCTTGGATATTAACGTTTTGAGAATTGAGGCGCACGCCGGGCGGCTTTGAGGCCGTATTTCTTCCGCTCTTTCATCCGCGGATCCCGGGTAAGGTAGCCGGCTTTTTTGAGGACGGGGCGAAGTTCGCCATCGACCTTGAGCAGGGCCCGGGCTACGCCGTGGCGGATTGCGCCGGCTTGGCCGCTGACGCCGCCGCCGTTTACGTTAACCAGGACATCGAATCTGCCGTGATTCTGAGTTGCCACCAGAGGCTGGGCAACGATGAGTTTGAGGACTTCAAGGCCGCCAAAGTAGTCATCGATATCCCGCTTATTAATGACAATCTTGCCGTCGCCTGGAACCAGGCGAACGCGTGCGATTGCATTTTTTCTGCGACCGGTTCCGTAATACTGCAGTTTAGCCATCAATACATCCCCCTTTCCTTAACCTCTGAGTTCCCATTTTTCTGGTTGCTGGGCAGCATGTTCGTGCTCAGGGCCGGCATAGACGCGCAGCTTCTTGAGCATGGCCCGACCCAGCTTGTTATGGGGGAGCATGCCTTTTACTGCCAGGTAAACGGCTTGATCAGGTTTTTTTTGCATCAGGGTGGCAAAGTTGACAGTTCTCAATCCGCCGGGATAACCTGTATAGCTATGGTACACCTTGTCTTGGGCCTTGTTACCGGTTACAACCACCTTGTCGGCGTTGACTACAATAACGTGGTCCCCGGTATCTACATTGGGCGTAAATGTGGGTTTGTGCTTGCCCCGCAGAAGGGAAGCGACTTCACTGGCCAGACGGCCAAGGGTTTCCCCCTGGGCATCAATAAGCAGCCACTGGCGCTGAATTTCCGCGGGTTTGGCCATATAAGTGGAACGCATGTAATATTTCCTCCTTGTATAGATCCTGTTAAATCCGGGGCTCACGGATTTTAACATATCCTGCACTATTTTATTACAGCAGACGGTAACT
>DIPE01000102.1:0-3096 GCA_002427015.1 Firmicutes bacterium UBA5496
TCTTTTGAGGACAGGATTGTAGTGGAATTATCCAATGTAAACTTTACCCTGACAGATGAAATCAAGAAAATCGGCGGTGTTACCGATTGTTTCCTAGCTGATAACACCCTGACCATTCATATGGCCAAGAACAGCCATATTATCGGCAGCGTGGTTGATGTCATTACCGCCGCGGGAGCAGAGGTCCTTAATTTAAGCGCGGAAAAGCCCACCTTGGAAAGCGTGTTCCTGACCTTGACCGGCAAGAAACTCAGGGACTAGGGGGGAGAAGAATGAGGCGTATGCTGACAATAGCGAAATACATCATTCTCCAGCACCTGCGCAATATAGGCATTACTTTAGGGCAGATGCTGGTGTTTCCCCTAGTCGTGATTTTTATCTTAGGCATGGCCCTGAGTCCAGCCTTTGAAGACAGGAAGCTGGACCCGACCCGTGTAGGTTATCTCAATGAAGATACCGGTGTCATGGGCGGCTTGGTAGATGATTTTCTTTCCCGGGGGGAGATTGCAGAGCTGTTAGAAGTTAAAGCCATCCCTTCCCGCGAAAAGGGCTTGGAACTGCTTAAAGACGGTGAAATCTCTGCTTTGATTCATATCGAAGCTGACTACAGTGAGCAGGTGCTGGCAGGCAATAAGGCGGAGATCAAGGTGACCGGGCATCCCGGCCGGCAGCTGGGTGTCGCAATAGTTGAGACGATTATGGAGAGCTTTACTTATGGCGGCAACGCTACTTACGCCTTAGCAGCAATGGGTTCCCAGCTGGAATATGCCCCGGCCTTTGGCAGTATTGAGGAACATACAGTCTCTGCATCAGGTCTCAAGCCCAATGCCATGGGCTATTATGCAGTGACAATGCTGGTGATGATGGCTATGTATGGCGCCATCTACGCCGCCTATGACATGGGACAAAACTATATGGAGCCGGTGGGCCTGCGGGTGATGAGCACGCCGGTTCGCCCCTGGGAGCAGTATGCCGGCGCCGTCCTGGCAAACCTGGTTACTGTCTACCTTCAGGCTTTGATAATTATCGCCTTTACCTATTTCGCTTTTGATGTATACTGGGGGCCAAATCTGCCTTTGATTCTGCTTATTGTCTTTGTCCATGTGACCCTTGCTGTGGGGCTTGGCACCATGGCCGTCATGCTTACTCGAGATATTGCCAGGGCTTCCGGCCTCCTCAATATCCTGGTTGTTGCCTTGACCTTCCTGGCCGGCGGTTATTTTGAGGTAAATCTGCCAGGGTCATTCCAATGGGGCCAGTACTTGTCGCCAAATTTCCTGGCCCAGACCGCCCTCTTTAATACTATCTATGGCGGCCCCCGGAACGAGACCTTGGTGATGCTGGCTGCAATGGCAGGAATTATTCTGGTGACTTTCACGGTGTCAATGCTTGCCCAGAGGAGGGTCGTGCAATGACAGTTTTTTCTTATACTTTGAAGCGGCTGTTGCGCAACAAATTAAACTTATTCATGATCTTGGTGTTGACTCCTTTTTTCATCGGGATTATTTTCAGCTTTGGCAGCTTCGAGAAAAACAGCATTACTGTCGGTCTGGTGGATCAGGACAATACGCCTTTGACGGAAATGCTGGCCCAGTCCCTGGAAGAAACCTCGCCAGTTTTTCGGCTGGAGGAAGGGGAGATACGCAGGGCTCTGGCCCGCAGCCAGGCAGATTATATCCTGGTCATCGCTCCTGGTTTCAGCCAGCAGCTCATTGCCGGCGAAGAGCCGAAGCTGCGGAGTTATAGCATTCAGGAGACTAATTTCGCCAGCAGAGTGCAGATAAAAGTTGAAGGGTTCTTGGGAGCCGCCAGGAGCCTGGCGGCAGCGGCAGAGGGAGATCAAACTGCTTTCTATCAGGGATTGGAAGAATACCAAAGGGGAAATTTTGTTCTCAAGTCCGCTGCTTTTCAGCAGCAAGAAAAAAGCATAGATGCCTCCCTGGCTGGGATGGGGATGCTGGCTATGCTGATGATGCTGCTTTCCTCTTTTACTACAATCAACCTGATTAAGGACCGGGTAAACCGCACTTTTTACAGGGTGCTGGCTGCGCCAATTTCATTGAAAAGCTATATGCTCCAAAACATCCTCTGTTTCTTTCTCGTCTTGCTCATGCAAATAGCGGTGATGTTTTTGATTGTGCACTATGTTTTCGGCATATACTTGGGGCCATCGGTGCTAAGGCTGTACTTGGTCATGGCGGTGTTCGCCCTCCTCTGCGTGGCAATGGGCGTAGCTCTGTCGGCCTTGGCCCGCACCGTGCAGCAGGCCGGGACCATCGCCTCTCTGATTATTACCCCTATGAGCATGCTCAGCGGCCTCTACTGGCCCCGCTCATTGATGCCGGAATTCCTTCAGCTTATCGGCAAATATCTGCCTCCCACCTGGTTGATGGCCGCGGTGGAAAAAGTAATGCTGGGGAAACCCTTGGCCAGCGCGGGTATGGAACTGGCGATTCTTCTGGGTTTTACTGCTGTGTTCTTCCTTCTGGGCACTTGGCGCCGGGCCGATGTGGCCAAGTAAGCCTTGGCGGAGGGCAGCATCCGGGATATAATGGTAAAAACAGCTGTGGGGAATTCGTACTACGTTAAAATTAGACATTATAACAGCACTAAGGCCGGTTCATACAATCTCGTCATTCACGACAATGCTATGCCTGTTCCTCCAACCTCAGTATGCGAGGAAATGGAACTATTAGACCAGGAAGAATAAGAAATTTGTGGAGGTGCTAAGTTAGTGGGGAAAAGAGCTCTATTACTGCTCTTCTGTCTCCTATTTGTTGTCCCTTTAGTTAGTTGCCAAAAGGCTGTTTGTCCGCAACTTGATATCGGTGAAGGTCTTTATGAGACGGAACGGGTGGCCAAGATAACCAACTTAGTTGAAGGCGAAAGGGCTTATTTTACCCTGGACGGCTCGGAACCTGGCATGGATAGCACCCCTTATAGGGACGGCATTCCCCTGCTAGAAGGGGAAAACCAGGTAAAGGTCGTGAAATACAGCGCCAAGGATAAACCCGGACCCGTTCTAACCGCTATCTACACCATTATGCCCCAGCTGCCCTTGCTGGCCACACCTGATGGCGTCTACAACGGAGTTTT
>DIPE01000102.1:3303-3657 GCA_002427015.1 Firmicutes bacterium UBA5496
ACACCGCAGCGGGCATTCCCTTGGCCGAAGGGGAAAACCGGGTAAAGGTAGTCAAGTACGACGGAACGGGGAATCACAGCGCCGTTCTTAACGCCTGCCTTACCATAATCCCCTATGAACCGGATTACAGCAATTCCTTTGCCAGGCTGCGGAAGATCGGCGACAGTTTGTACTACGTGCAAAGCGTGTTCAAGGAAGTGAACTTTTACTCGCCTGAGCATTTCAGTAAACTTTGCCGGTATGACCTTGTCAAGGGCGCCAGTGAAGTAATTCTGGACAAAAAACTTGATGATTTCATTATCTCCCAGGAGGGAAGCCCCCGGAATGTATTCTGCCAGTACGATGCTCTGTGGG
>DIPE01000089.1:0-17207 GCA_002427015.1 Firmicutes bacterium UBA5496
TAAAACATCAGGAGTCTAGTAATAAATAAAACCGAATTAGCACTCGGAGTCCGGCAAAATACCGTTCGTAGAGAGAGGCGTGTGGTTGGGGATGACGAATAAAATCAGCTAAATAACGAAACCGGATAGTTTTATTTAAAACGGGATAGACCTACCTAATTTCTTTTGGGGACACAAAGAGGGTTACCTACTGAAGTTGGGGGCTGTGCATCAAGCCATATGACAGCGAGGGTTCGGTTAGACGAAAACTTACTCCTTTGGAGAGCACCTGCTTGGGGCCAGCGGTTCGGGTCTGCTCATCTCCACCAATGACAATAATCGTCGCTTATGCGGCGGTTTTTTATTTCTATTAATTTTATTACTTAGGCCGAGGTTACCTTTTAAATGCCCTGGCATTTTTTCATATCGGTCTTCATATAGGTATACAAGGCGAACTGTTTTAGTTTTGCCGAATTATATGAGGGGGTTTAATAAGGTGAAGAGATTTTTTGCCGTCATGTTGGCTGTTTTACTGTCAATGACAGCCATGGTCTATGCGGCGCCGCCGGTTGAGGTGGAAAAGGTCTCTGTTCTCATTGGCCTGGCCAATGAAAGCGGCAGAAGTTCAGTTGCTTCGTTAGGTGGCAAGATTCTACGAGAATTTAAATTTATCAATGTGGTTCAAGTAGAATTGCCCAAAATCGCAGTTGAAAAAATGAGGAATGCCCGGGGTATCGAGTTTATTGAACCAGATGCTGAGGTCCAGGCTTATGCCCAAACAGTTCCCTGGGGCATTGAGCATGTCAACGCGCCGGATGTTCATAGCGCGGGTTTTAAGGGTGCAGGAATTAAAGTGGCTGTTCTGGATACGGGTATCCTTACCAGCCATGCGGATTTACTGGTTGCAGGTGGCTACGATACTACTGGCACAGGCAGCTACAACGATGACAACGGTCATGGCACTCACGTAGCAGGCACGATAGCAGCCTTAGACAACACCATTGGTGTCTTGGGTGCCGCTCCCAGTGCTCAGCTGTATGCTGTAAAAGTTTTAAACAGTGCAGGCAGCGGCTCCTACAGCAATATCATTGCCGGCATTGAGTGGGCCATTAACAACGATATTGATGTTATCAATATGAGCTTGGGCGGGAGCTCTGGATCTACCGCCCTGGAACAAGCTTGCAACTCAGCATATAATGCCGGTATTTTGCTTGTTGCAGCCGCAGGCAATGAGGGCACATCTTCCGGCACAACCGAATGCATCGGCTATCCCGCAAAATATTCTTCGGTAATGGCTGTCGGCTCCATTACTTCCAGCAATGTCCGCTCATCTTTTTCCAGCACCGGTTCAACCTTGGAAATAATGGCTCCGGGTTCAAACATTTACAGCACCACTTACAATGGCAGTTACGGAACCATGAGCGGCACATCCATGGCCTGCCCCCATGTAGCCGGTGTGGCAGCGCTGGTATGGAGTGCGAAGCCCAGCCTGACAAATGTTCAGCTGCGCAATGCACTTGACTTAACCGCCAATGACATGTGGAATGATGCCTGGCGCTATGGCAACGGTCTTGTGGATGCCTGGGCCGCATACCAATATGTCACCGATGGGGTAATTCCCGATCCTGATCCAGACCCCGATCCCGAACCAGCATATTTGAATGTGAGCATTTCCACTAATTACAGTTATTACTTTATGTACGAAACCATGCGCATGACTGTTACAGTCAGAGATGAGAATAGCGCCTTGGTTCCTGATGCTTATGTAACCCTAAAGCTCACTACTGCCTCTGGCAATGTACGGCAGGGCTCGGGGTATACCGATTCCAGCGGCGCCATCACGTTCAGGTATACCATTGTCTATTCTGATGGCAGAGGATACTACACTATTTTTGCCACTGCCACAAAGGGTTCCGCCTCAGGTTCTGCGACCAAGACTGTGCGGGTTTATTGACAGCTGTGACCCCCGAAATTCGGGGGTCTTTTTTTTAGTTCATGGAGCAAAAATATTAGCTGGCTGATTCTTTTTGAAAGAACACTGGGGTTGGTAACCCCGGCCAATGGCTGCTATATTTGCCAGGCTTGAAACAGCGAAAACAGCAGGAACTTGCAGGGCAAATGGCGAATAAAGCTAGATGCATGGATATTAGAAAAGAGGGTCTTTAAATTGAATGAAATTAAAAAACAAGACCAGCCAATGCTGTTGACCAGTCTGTTAGCAGGCGTCAACCATAGCGTTATCGGTGATATAGCTGAGATAAAAATAAATAATATATGTTATGACTCTAGAAAAGTCTCACCAGGCAGCCTGTTTGTGTGTTTGCCTGGCGCCATGCATGACGGCCATGAATTTGCTCCTGATGCCATTAAGCTTGGGGCTTCAGCTCTGCTGGTTGAGCGCAGGCTTGATTTTTCCTGCCCGCAGATTGTGGTGGAAAACACGCGCAAGTCTTTAGCCCAGATTGCTGTTAATTTTTTTACTCATCCCTACAGAGATTTGACCCTCATGGGCGTAACAGGCACTAACGGCAAGACTACAATCGTCCATATGTTGAAATCAATAATGGGACAAGTTGCCTTGTCCGCAATGATTGGCACAATTGGCGTTAAAATTGGCGAGGGGGATTATTTCGCCACCGGCAATACTACTCCTGAGTCCTTAGAGCTGCAGTTCCAGCTGCGGAAAATGGCAGATCAGGGAGTGGCTTATGTAGCCGCAGAAGTCAGTTCTCAAGGGTTGGCGAAGCATAGGCTAGACCATTCTCTAGTGGACGCCGCCATTTTTACTAATCTCACCTGGGACCATATGGACTATCATAAGACCATGGAGCATTACTTTGCCTGCAAGACCAAACTTTTCCAGCAGATAAAGCCTGGAGGCATTGCTGTCATCAACATTGATGATCCCTACGGTCAAAAATTAACGGCCCTTGCCCAAGGGCGGCTGGTGACTTACAGCCTGCAAAAGAGCGCCGATTGTACTGCGGAAATTATTGAACGTCAGGCTACCGGCACCAGAATTAATTTCCGCCTGGGTGCAGACTCCTTTGAGGTGGTTGTCCCTATTCTCTTTGACTATAATGTCTACAATGCCTTGGCGGCTGCAGCCACTGCCTGGGGGCTGGGCATATCGCCTGAAGTCATTCGCCAGGGGCTGGAGCAATTGCACCAGGTTCCCGGACGCATGGAGAAGGTGGATTTTGGCCAGAATTATGGCATTTTTATCGACTTTGCTCATACCCCTGATGCCCTTGAGAAATTGCTTAAGGGCCTGAAAAACCTTGTGCAAAATCGCCTGATTGTGGTCTTTGGCTGTGTGGGCAACGGCGACCGGGAGAAGCGGCCGCAAATGGCGGCCATCGCCCAGGAGTACGGCGATGTGGTTATTGTCACAAGCACGCAGCCAAAGTATGAAGATCCCGATGCCATCATTGATGAAATTATTAAAGGTTTTAAAACTAATAATTACACCCGCATTGTCCTGCGGGAGCAGGCGGTGGAAAAGGCCTTGTCCCTTGCCCGGGCTGGCGATATTGTAATCCTGGCCGGGTTTGGCCATCAAAAGTACAAGCTTATGAAGGGAAAAGCCACACCTTATTCGGATTTTCAGGCGGTGGCCGGTTATTTCTTGAAAGCCGCTGAACAGGAAACTGCGGGCACCGAGACTAAATAACTTCATGCTGGCTGATTTAATCCTGGAGTGTGTTTAATCCGGGATTTTTCTATCTTTGTTTTTATAGGAGGAATCTAATGTCTAAAAAATTGCCTGCTAAGATATTGATTGCAGGGACGCTGGCAACCTTGCTGTTGACAGCAGGAGCGCAATTCATATTATTTGGAGGTGAAGAGTTAGCCATGGCGCCATTGGAAAGATTGCCTGATTCAGAGATCCCCCGGGAAATACTGATATGGCTGGACAAAGACAAATACAGCGAAGGCTATGGAGCGTTTTATCTGGAAGGGGATTTGTACCTGGCAGCCAGAATGGGCCAGTGCCCCACGGGCGGATATGCTGTGCTTCTCGGCAATCCTAAACTGGAGAAAGCTGAGGCGGTAATAACTGCAGAGTTTAAAAAGCCCCAGCCCTGGGATATGGTCACTCAGGTTCTTACCTACCCCAGGACGGTGGTTAAAATCGCCGCTGCCGGCAAGTGTCCGGCAACTGCCCTGTTCTTAGCTGCCGACGGGTCGGTGCTGGCCCGGGTAGAAGTGAGTAGACTGGACCTGGAATAGAATTTTTGCCGGAATAATATCTTTTGCCTTTTGCGGTTAAACTGTAATTAGCCAAAGTGAGGTGAGAGATATGACCCGATGCAGGGATTGCGCAAATTATGTTCCTGAAAAAGGGGAAAATGGCCGCTGTTTTGGTCAGCCTGTTAAGGCAAATATGAGTTCCCGCAACTGTCCCAGAGACGCATTTAAACCTTGCTAAAAAATAGCCCGTCTCATTTTGAGACGGGTTTAGCCTATATTAGACGTTAAAGCGGATGTGGACTATATCTCCGTCCTGGACGATGTAGTCTTTGCCCACTAACTGGGCAAGGCCTTTTTCCTTGACGGCGGTTTCACTGCCCAATTGGATAAGATCCTCATAGCTCATAACATCGGCACGGATAAAGCCTCTAGCCAAGTCGCTGTGGATAGTTCCCGCTGCATCTACGGCGGTGCCCCCCTGTTTCAGGGCCCAAGCCCGGACTTCATCGCTGCCCACAGTAAAGAAAGCGATGAGGCCAAGGAGTGAATATGCTTCCCGGGCCACCAGAGCTGTCCCAGGTTCTGAAATATTGAGCTCTTCCATGAACACTTGTTGTTCTTCCGGGCCCAGCTGGGAGATTTCCTTCTCAATTTGGGCGGAGAGGGTAAGCAAGCGCCAACCCTTTTCCTGGCTGATGGCCTTTAGTTTATCCAGCCATTGGGGGGTCGTTCCCAGATCGCTTTCATCCAGATTAACCACCAGCAGCTGGGGTTTGTCAGTGAAGAAGACAAGACCTTGAAGCTGCTGACTTTCTTCTTCAGTCAGCTGCAGCTGGGACATGGGTTTTTCGTCCAGCAGGTGCTCAAGGCATTTTTCCAGCACCGGCAGCTGCTCCTTGCCGGGCCCCTTAACCTTGGAGGAACTCTTAATCCTGTCCAGGCGGGTTTCCACCAGGGCCATGTCTGCCAGCAGCAGCTCATGGTTGACCAAGTTGAAATCCCGGATGGGATCGATTGAGCCCAGGGGATGAGGGTAATCGCCTGCGAATGCCCTGATTACGTGAATCAGGGCCTGAGCGGGGCGAATGGAATCGAGAAAAGCTGCGCTCTTGCCTGTGCCCTCGCTGAGGCCGGCCAGATCAGTGACCTGAATTTGCCCGTATACAGTCTTGCGGGGCTGGTACATGGCGCTTAATTTATCAACCCTGCCGTCGGGGACATTGGCCATGGCAATGGCCGAAGGCTTTCCCTCCGGGGGAGTGTAATTGGTGAGAAGCGTAAACAAAGTCGTCTTGCCTGCAAGGGGCAAGCCCACAATTCCGCATGTGAGCACAGCATTCAACTCCTAAAATAGTAATAAGGGACCTAATAACTATAGCACATTTTTTGCGGTTGGGACAAGGATAAGCCCTGGGAACTGCGGTATAATACTAATAAAATTATGCCAAGCTGCAGGTTGCATTTCACTTTTTTCTTCATTAAGAGTATAATCAGGGCAGCGATAGCTGAAAGGACTGATGGAGATGAGCGAAGCCAAAGGACTGGCTGTGGGACAAACCTGGCAGTCGGAGATTGAAAGCAACGGACAAAAGTATCTTCGCATTTTAGTCAAAACCCACTTTATTAATGAAGGGGAAGATGTGGGCCAGGTGGCCGTCCGCTACCTGGAGGACATCTATCAGCCCGGAGACTGTGTTGTTCTCAGTGAAACAATGGTTGCCAACACCATAGGCCTGGCAATCGACCAAAGCCAAATTAAGCCTGGCTGGTGGGCAAAAAGGCTGTACAAATTTGTCAAGCGCACCAAGCATGGCCGGGGCATCGGCACACCGGAAAAAATGCAGATGGCTATTGAAGTGGCTGGTTTATGGCGCATTTTGCTGGCAACTGTTGTCAGCGCAATCACTAAGCTCTTTGGGGTTAAGGGCTGGTTTTACCGGGTGGCGGGAGACACTGTCCGTTCTATCGACGGCCAAAGCGGCGGTCCTAACGGCCCTTATTGGACCAAAATCATTCTGCCCCTGCCTGATCCCAACAAGACTGCCAGCGAGATTGCCGCTGCCTGCGGTTATCCTGTTGTAGTTGCCGATATCAATGACCTGGGCGGGAGCATCAAGGGCTGGTCTGACCCCGAAATACGCAAGCTAGATTTTGCCGATATTTTACGGGACAACCCCATGGGTCAGACCGTTACCATGACTCCCATGGCCCTGGTGAGGCCTATGGCTGAATAATGCGCTTTATCGTCAGCGCCTGTCTCTTGGGCTGCGCCTGTAAATACAACGGCGGCAGCAACAACAGTCCCGCTGTGAAGAAATTCCTGGCCGGAAAGGACTTCATTGCTGTCTGCCCCGAAGTTGAAGGAGGCCTGCCCACCCCCAGGGAGGCTTCGGAAATATCTGGCGGCAGCGGCGCTGCGGTCTTAAAAGGCTGTGCTTCTGTGCTGACTAAATCGGGGAAGGATACGAGCAGGTATTTTCTCCGGGGGGCGGAAATTGCAGTGCACAAGGCTCTGGATTTTGGCGCCCGGGCTGTAATTCTCAAGGAGCGCAGTCCCAGCTGCGGCGTCAGCGCCGTGTATGACGGCAGCTTCAGCGGGTCGGCGGTGCCCGGCCAAGGGGTGGCTGCTGCCGCTCTCGCCGCTGCCGGCTTGTTGCTTTTTACTGAAGAAGCCTTGCCTGAGGAGGGATTGGCCGTGGACTATCAGGGCGTGACCGATAAAATCGTTGCCTGGCTCAAAGAAAAGGTCAGCGCTGCCGGCGCCAAGGGCTGTGTCCTGGGACTCAGCGGCGGCATTGACTCTGCTGTTGTGGCCGCCTTGGCTCAAAGAGCCTACCCCCAAGACACCCTGGCGGTAATCTTGCCGGTGGGAAGCAGCCCCGAGGATGTAGAGGATGCCTGGCTGGTGGCCCGGCATTTGGGTTTAAGGACAGTGGAAATTAACCTGGACAAGGCCTTTCATAGCTTTATTGCCGCCCTGGAAACAAATAATCTGGCGGCGGACAACCTGGCGGTGGCTAATGTTAAGCCCCGCCTGCGCATGGCGGCTCTTTATTATCTGGCGGCCAGGAATAACTGCCTGGTGGTGGGCACCGGCAACAAGTCGGAAATAGTCACCGGTTTTTTCACCAAGTATGGAGATGCCGGCGTGGATTTGGAGCCCATTGGCGACCTGGTCAAGACCCAGGTATGGGAATTGGCACGGCATTTGCATCTGCCGGATAAGATTATTGCAAAGAGACCTGGAGCCGGCCTGTGGCCGGGGCAGACCGATGAAAATGAGCTGGGCTTTACCTACCGCCAGCTGGATGAATATATTTTGTCAGGAACCACTGATACTCAGGCGGTTGAAAAGATTGAACGGGCAATCCGCCGTTCCCGGCATAAACAGGAAATGCCCCCGGTATGCCGCCTGTAACATAATTGTGACAGAAATTTTATGTAATCTTAACCTATCTCCCCGGGTGTTTGGGTATAATAAAGATGACCAAAAGCTTTAAGTTAACCCCCTCTTAACTATACGCGGCAACGCGTATTTTTTTTGCGCAAAATCCTTGGAGTATGCTACTATATAGATTGGAGCATAAGAAAAAGGAGAGATTACTATGGCTGGCCATTCGAAATGGGCAAATATCAAGCATAAAAAAGCTCGCCAAGACGCAAGCCGGGGCAAGATTTTCACAAAAATCACCCGGGAAATAATAGTAGCTGTTCGCCATGGAGGCGATGACCCGGATGGCAATATGCAGCTGCGTATGGCGCTGAATAAGGCCCGGGCCGCCAATATTCCCAATGACAATATCAATAGGGCTATTGCCAGGGCTGTTGGCAGCAGTGAAAGCGACAACCTGGAAGAGATCAATTACGAAGGTTATGGTCCGGGTGGAGTGGCTGTATTGCTGGACATCCTCACTGACAACCGCAATCGCACTGCCGGGGAAATCCGCTTCATCTTTTCCCGCAATGGCGGCAACCTGGGAGAGACTGGCTGTGTAGGCTGGATGTTTAAGCGCAAGGGCTTAATCCTCGTTGAAGAAGGAGCCGCCGATGAAGAAGAGCTGATGTTGGCTGCCCTGGAGGCAGGGGCAGAAGATGTCCGGGATGAAGGACAGGGCTGGGAAATAATCACCGCCCCTGAAAACCTAGAACCGGTCAAAGACGCTTTGGAAGCCCAGGGGATTGCCTTGGCTGCCGCGGAAATAACCATGCTTCCTGACACTCTCAGCGAGGGACCGGCCCAGGTTATGGATCTAATTGATGCCCTTGAAGAACATGATGACGTGCAAAATGTGTATACCAATTGGGATATGCCTGAGGATCTAGAGTAAGCGCATAATAATATCACCCCTGAGAAAAAATAATCAGGGGTGATACTGTGCAGGGGATAAGGTTCCTGAAATTAATGCTTGTCGGAGCTGTTACCTTGGCTTTGCTTGTTGCCGGCGGCAACTGGCTGGTCACTTCTGTCAGGGGAAAGGGCGATCCCGCAGGGGATATTATCGGCGAAGGCACTGAGATCTTGGTAGAGCGCTGGTGCCTGGTCTGCGGTGACTACCGGCCTGTGGACAGCGGCTGCTCCTGGCAGGGCAAAAATAGGGAGCAGCTGGAGAATCTGCTGGCCCAGGAATTGCCCGGCGCCAGGATTCTCGCATTTTCTGAGGAGCAGGTGGTGGTCCACTTGCCTCCGGGCTACTGTGAGACATGCATGGCTTTCTTGCCCCAGCAGGGCTATATCAGCCTGACAGATGACAATCAATTGGCGGTTTTTTCCCTGGACGGGACGCTATTTAAGACTTATGGCGAAGCGCCGGGGGCATGGCTAAGTGAGCTGACAGAGGGGATTCCCTTTTCCTGTCCCCAGGATTGCCTGGATTGGATAGTTAATTTAACCAGTTAACCCGCCTGCCGGGTTTTTTTTCTGTTTTGGGAAGGTCTGGAGGGACCGGATGTAGAACATATGTTGGCAGGAGGAATAATTATGAGGATACTGGGAATCGACCCTGGGTTGGCGATTATTGGCTATGCTATAATTGACAAAGAGGGCAACACACTGCTGCCCCGGGATTACGGCTGCATTCGCACTCCCGCCGGCTTGCCCATAGCAGAAAGGTTGCTGACAATATATAGTGATACCGGTTCATTGGTAGAAAAGTGGCAGCCGGATTTCATGGCTGTAGAACAGTTGTTTTTTAACCGCAATGTGACCAATGCTTTTTATGTGGGACAAGCCAGAGGTGTTTGTCTGCTTGCTGCTGCCCAAGCCCAGTGCCAGGTGGCAGAATATACTCCCCTGCAGGTTAAACAGGCGGTTGTAGGCAATGGCAGGGCAGCGAAACAGCAAGTTGCCGCCATGGTTAAAGCCTTGCTCAATTTAAAAGAAATTCCCAGGCCAGATGATGTCACCGATGCCCTGGCGGTGGCGATTTGCCATTGCAACAGGCCGGCGGCTCTGGCTATCAGACGGGGGTGAGGACAATTTTTGCCTTTGTGGAAGGTCAACCGGTGAGCGCAGCCCCAGATTATCTCGTTGTGGAGGTAGGCGGGCTGGGGTTCAGAATCTTTGTTCCCCCTTCTAAAATTGAGGAACTGGCAGCCATGCCCTTGGTAAAGCTGCATATACATATGGCTGTTCGGGAAGACAGCATCACTCTTTATGGCTTTGCCAGCGAAGGAGAACTGACGGCCTTCCGTCAGCTTATTTCTGTATCCGGAATTGGCCCCAAGCTGGGCCTGGCCGTGCTGTCTGCTTGGGAGGTGGAGCAACTGGCCCAAATTCTCGCCAGCGGCGATCTGAAAGCCCTGACCACTGTCAGCGGCATTGGCACCAAGACAGCCCAGCGCATTTGTCTGGAGTTAAAAGATAAGCTCAAGCCAGCCAGTCCCGATGATTCTGTGGGACTGCTGACCAGTGCCGAGGCTGCCCTTCTTGGTCTGGGCTTTCGCGCTAATGAAGTGCGGCCGGTATTGCGGGGGCTGGCCCGGGAATGCGGTAGCGTCGAAGAGTTGGTGCGCCGGGCCCTTGCCCGGCTGGCCGGAGGTGAAAGATAGTGGAAAGCGACAGAATAATTTCTGCCCACAGCGCCGAAGCCGATGCCGGTGAAGTGGGTTTGCGCCCTTTGCGGCTTCAAGATTATATTGGCCAGGAGTCGATTAAGGCTAATTTAGATGTGTTTATTCAGGCTGCCCGCCAGCGGGGGGAGCCCTTGGATCATGTGCTTTTATCTGGCCCCCCGGGTCTGGGCAAGACCACCCTTGCAGTTATTATTGCCAAGGAGATGGGAAGCAACATCCATATTACTTCCGGACCGGCAATTGAACGGCCTGGAGATTTGGCTGGCATTCTTACTAATTTGCAGCCTGGGGATGTGCTCTTTATTGATGAGATTCACCGCTTAAGCCGGGCAGTGGAGGAAGTTCTCTATCCCGGCATGGAGGACTACTGCCTGGATATTGTCCTGGACAAGGGCCCTGCGGCCCGATCTATTCGCTTGCAGATCAGTCCTTTTACTCTGGTGGGGGCCACTACCCGGGCCGGGGCTGTAAGCGCTCCCCTTCGGGACAGGTTCGGCGTCATTAACCGCTTGGAGTTTTATTCTCCCCAGCAATTGCAGCTTATTGTCACCCGTTCGGCTGGCATACTGGGCATCGAGATCGACCCCTTGGGTTCTGAGGAAATTGCCCGCCGTTCCCGGGGCACCCCGAGAATTGCCAATCGCCTGCTCCGGAGAATCCGGGATTTCGCCCAGGTTGAGGGCCAGGGTGTCATTGATTTGGCTATTGCCCAAGCTGCCCTTAAGCGTCTGGAAATAGACGCCATTGGCCTTGATAGTTCTGACAGGCGTCTGCTGCTGACCATGATTGAGAAATTTGACGGCGGGCCTGTGGGAGTGGAGACACTGGCGGCGGCTATCAGTGAAGAAACTGCAACTATTGAGGATGTGTATGAGCCCTATCTCCTGCAGCTGGGCTTTATTAACCGAACCCCCCGGGGAAGGGTTGTGACTGCTGCCGCCTATCAGCATTTAGGAGTGTCCTCCGGTCAGGCGAAACTATGGGAAGATTTTTAACTATTTTTTCACCCCCTTCTTATTCGGAGTATATACGAATAATTAAGGAGGAATGGCAGTATGACAGAAAAAACTGAACAACTTGCCATCCTTCGGGCTATACGTGCCGGTGATGAGGATGCGCGCCAGGATTTGCTTGCTCAATATGCCCCCCTGGTTGTTAAGGTCGCCTCGGGAATTACCGGCAGGTATATCGAAGTCGGCCGGGACGAAGAAGTGAGCATTGGCCTTTTGGCGTTAAACGAAGCTATAGACAAATACGATCCTTCTCGGGGCGCCAGTTTTTTCAGTTTTGCTCACCTGGTAATCAGCAATCGGCTTAAAGACTACCTGCGCGCACAGAAAACCCGGGAATTGCCAGCCAGCGCCCTTGCTGAGCAGGCGTCGGCCTTGGATTATCATAAGGCTTGGCAGCAGTACCGGGAGGCCAACAACCGGGAAAACCGAAGGAGCGAAGTCATTCAATATATTCAGGATCTGGCGAAGTATAAACTGGACCTGCGCCAGCTAGCTGCAGCAACTCCTAAGCATCACCAGGCAAGACAGCGGGCCTTGGAGGCAGCTCGGTTGCTTGCGGCCTCAGCAGATTTGGCTCGGCACGTAAAAACTAAAAAAGAACTGCCCCTCAAGGCAATGGAAGGCAAACTCAATGTCAGCCGCAAGACCCTGGAGAGGCAGCGCAAATACATAATTGCCTTATTCATAATTCTTACCGGCGACTACAGTTACCTGTCAGAATACTTGCCAGGGGAGGAAAGCCGAAGTGACTAAAAAAGCAGTAATTCTCGAACTGGACAGCAGTTATGTCACTCTCTTTTCCGAAGAGGGGGAATTTATTCGCCTGCCCGCACGCCGTTTGCCTCAGGCCCGGTATATAGGGCAAAGCGTCAGCCTGAATCAAATCAAACCCTCCTGCAAGCTGGGCTGGGCGCCGCTGCTGGCTGCCTGCATCTTTTTGCTCTTTGTAGCAATACCGATGTTTATTCCTTCTCCGGCCATGGCCTGGGTCAGCCTTGACAACTCTTCCAGTCTGGAACTGCTGGTGGATAACAGATTCAAGATTAAAGAAATCAGGCCTCTGAATACTGGCGCCAGCAACTTTCTTGAAGATTGCAAGGAAGAGTCTTTGACCTTCCCCGCCTTGGTTGAAGAATTTATCAACTGGTCTGTTCAAAATGGGGACCGCTCTTTGCTGATTACAGCTACAGGGGATATCCAGATTGTAAAAACTTGTTTAAGCGAATATGACAATCATGATATCCAAGTTGTCGCCCTGGAAGTCAATCCCCAGGTCAGGGATGAAGCCGAGAAAATGGGGCTTAGCGCCGGCAGGGCCTTATTTATGGCTGAGGCCAGCTGTCGGGGAGACATTTCCCCGGAAAAGATCAAAGAGGGTAATCCCATCGATACTCTTGACTCGGCCGGAATAAATCTCGAGGCCTTTGTCGAGAGCCTGGATCCTGAGAGTCAAGCCGAGAAGATTAAGGACCTGCCTCCGCCCGCTCCGGAAGACCCAGAAGATGGTTTGGAAGGCAATCTGCCGGAAGGCGAACCCTCTGAGTCAGGGGAAGGTGAGTCCATAGAGCCCTCCGATGAGGATCAAGGAGAGGAGCACCAGGGGAGGATTTTGCCCCGGGGTCTTGCCAAAAAAGATAAGAATCATCCTGGTGTGCTATCAATCAGCCGCTCAGGCTCTTGGGGCAAGAAGAACAATGTCCCCAAGGGGCAGCAGGATAAGGCCGGCCAGGATGAAAATGAACCACCTCAGCAAAATGAGTCCGAACAGCCTGTGCCCGACAGCAGCCAAGACCACAAGAATAGTAAAGATAAAGACAACCCGGGCAAGGGCAATGAGAAACCAGGGAATCAGGATAAAAACGAAGAAACTGAGAACCTGGGCAAGGATAAACCTGATAATCCGGGCCAGAACAAAGAAAAAACAGGCGGCAATGAAGGCCAAGGCCAGGAAAAATCCAAGGGCAATTCTGACCCAGCCCAGAAGGATAATAAAGGCGAGCAAAAGGGCCAAGGTCATGACAATCAGGACAAGAAAAATAACGGCAAGAACGGCAAACCATAAACCGCTAGACCCCGCCAGCAGGGCGGGGTCCTCTTTTCCCCAATCCTGTTTGACTGCAAGCTCCCCAGGCAGGTATACTACTATTAAACTGATTGATATTTGTTGATCAAGCAAGCAAACAGCAGGTGTGAACATGAAAGTTAGCGATTTTGATTATTCTCTTCCCCCGGAACTGATTGCCCAGCATCCCTGTCAGCGCCGGGACCATTCCCGGCTGCTGGTGCTGGACAAAAAAACCGGCAATATCAGCCACAGGCATTTTTACGATCTTCCCAACCTCCTCAGGAGCAATGATCTTTTGGTCCTCAACGATACCAAGGTCCTGCCTGCCCGCCTCTTTGCCCGCAAGCCCACCGGCGGGCAGCTGGAAGTGCTGCTGATTAGTCCCGTAGATGACCGGACCTGGTCCTGTCTTGTCAAACCGGCAAAGCGGGCACGGGAGGCAACCCAATTGGAATTTGCCGGCGGCCTCAAAGGGGAAGTTACAGGCATAGGGGAAGAAGGCCTGCGCACCATCCGCTTTTCTCTGGGAGGCCAGGAGTTCCAGGACAAACTGGACGAAATTGGGGAAATGCCCTTGCCCCCTTATATCTATGAAAAACCCGACGACCCTGGCCGCTATCAGACCGTCTATGCTGCTGCCCCAGGGGCGGTGGCGGCTCCCACTGCCGGACTCCACTTTACGCCGGAGTTGTTCCGCCAGCTGGAGGCCAAAGGCGTGGAAACGGCTTTTCTCACTTTGCACGTGGGCATTGGCACCTTCCGCCCGGTTTCGGCAGAAACTGTTGAAGAGCACCAAATGCACAGTGAGTATTATGCCATCAGTGCTGAAACTGCAGAAAAAATCAACAGGGCCAAGGCCCAGGGCCGCCGCGTTGTAGCTGTGGGCACCACTTCGGTGCGGGTGCTGGAAACCGCAGCTCGGGCCGGAATTATCAGCCCAGGCAGCGGCTGGACCGACATCTTTATCTACCCGGGTTACCGCTTTTCCATGGTGGATGCCCTGATAACCAATTTCCATCTGCCCCACTCCACTTTGCTCATGCTGGTTTCTGCCCTGGCCGGCCGGGAGCGGATTTTAGCGGCCTACCAAGAGGCTGTGGCCAGGGAATACAGGTTTTTCAGCTTTGGCGACGCCATGCTGATCTTGTAAAGAAAGGCTGATACTATGGCAATTACCTTTGAACTGGTGGCCCGCTGCACCAAAACCGGAGCCCGGGCCGGAATCCTCCACACTCCCCACGGCCAAATCAAGACCCCGGTCTTTATGCCGGTGGGCACTCAGGCGGCTGTCAAGGCTATGACCACAGACGAGCTGGTGGACATCAACGCCCAGATCATCCTGGCCAATACATACCACCTTTACCTGCGGCCGGGCCATGAGCTGGTAGCCCAGGCCGGAGGCCTGCACAAGTTCATGAATTGGCAGCGCCCAATTCTTACAGATAGCGGGGGCTTTCAGGTATTCAGCCTGGGGGATATGAACAAAATAAGCGATGAGGGTGTTGAATTTCGCTCCCATATTGACGGCTCCAGTCATTTCTTTACCCCTGAAAAAGTCATGGAAATTGAAGGGAACCTGGGAGCGGACATCATCATGGCCTTTGACCAGTGCACCCCCTGGCCCAGCTCCTATGAATTTGTCCAGCAGGCGGTAGAGCGGACCACCCTTTGGGCAAGGCGCTGCAAGGAGTCCCAACTTTTTCCCCACCGCCAGGCTTTATTTGGTATAATGCAGGGAGGAAGCTTCCGGGATCTTCGGGAAAAAAGCGCCGCCCAGCTGGTGGAGATGGATTTCCCCGGTTACGGCATCGGCGGCTTAAGTGTCGGCGAGCCCAAGGAAGTCATGTATGAGGTTCTCTCCGATTGCGTGGGCCTGCTCCCGGAAAACAAGCCCCGCTACCTGATGGGGGTGGGTTCTCCTGATTACCTGCTGACAGGCACAGCCTTTGGGGTGGATATGTTTGACTGCGTTCTCCCCACCCGCATTGCCCGCACGGGAACGGCCATGACCTCTCTGGGACGGCTTGTCGTCCGCAATGCCGAATACACCCGGGATTTTGGTCCCTTGGACCCCAACTGTTCCTGCCAGGTCTGCGCCAACTACTCCCGGGCCTACATCCGCCACCTGATTAAAGCCAATGAAATTCTGGCCCACAGGCTGCTGAGCTACCACAATCTCTATTACCTCCTGAAAATGATGGAGGGAGCCCGCCAGGCCATCATCGACGATAATTTTGTCCAGTACTACAGGCAGCATCTTCCCCAAGAAGAAGTTGATATACATATATAGTTCAGGAAGGAGTGAAAATAAATGCAAGAATTTCTGATGAAGTATGGCACCATTATTTGGCTGCTGGTTTTGGTTGTCTTTTTCTACTTGTTCCTCATTCGTCCTCAGCAGAAGCAGCAGAAGCAGAGGGCGGAAATGCTGAACAACCTGAAAAAAGGCGACAAGGTCCTCAATCACGGAGGGTTCATTGGCACCATTACCGAAGTCAAGGAAGACAGGGTTATCGTCAGGATTGGCGACAAGGTTGAGGTGCCTATGGTCAAAGAAGGCATCGCCAAGATATTAAACGATTAGGGCCATAAGGGCCCTTTTTGTTATATTTCTTCCTTCCCTTTAATAGATTGTTGTACAGGATAAAAGGGGAGGAGATTGTATGGCTGGAAGCAGAAAGCCCTCTGAACCCACCGGCGCAGCGCCCTTTGCCCATTTGCGGGGACTGGGTTTTGCTCTGGCTTTGACTGCTTTTTTTCTCATAGTGATCAGTTTTTTTGTCTCTGTAACGGGATTGACGGAAATTGCTGCCAGATGGATTATGGCAGCTGGTGGGGTAATTGCAGTGCTTGCCGGCAGCTGCCAGACAGGGAAACGCATGGGCAGGTTAGGCTGGCTTAACGGCGGCATTACCGGCCTTATCTATGCGGTAATTCTCTTGATTTTGGCCATGCTGCTGGATATGGGGCTGACTGCCCGCAGCCTCATCACCCTGGCCGCAGGCTTTACCCTGGGCGCCGCCGGCGGCGTCCTTGGGGTCAACAGGCGGTGAATTTTTACTAAAAGTAGGACCGTCCCCGAATTTGTCGGATTGTTTGGTGGAAAGCTAAACCGCAGGCTTTTGCCTGCGGGGGAGGTGTGTTTTGGTTGGCAAGACGCCGTAAACTGTTGACTCCTAAAGCCGAACAGGTTATGGACCGGTTCAAGCACGAAGTTGCTGACGAACTGGGGCTTGCCGACAAGATTGCCCAGCAGGGGTGGGGGGAAATGACCACCCGTGAATGCGGCAAGGTCGGCGGCACGATGGTCAAGAAGATGATTAAAATGGTTCAGGACCACTTAGACCGCTGACAAACACAGGGGGTGCGCCGCACCCCCTGTAATTTTTAAAGTATATATCCGTATAAGATTACGCCGGCCAAACCGGCGCCCAGGATGATGAGAATGGGGCTGATTTTGGTTTTAGCCACCAACGCAAAGGCCACAAGGGCAATTCCAATGTCGGCATAATTGGTGATAGCCGGTCCCACCAGGCGGAATACTGCCGCTGCAATCAGGGCGGTAACTGTAATCGCTATTCCTTTAAGGGCGACGGCATACTTGCTGGCTTTGAGCTTTGTAAGCAGATGCGAAAATATGACCATGATGATTAGGGAGGGGGCGACGACGCCAAATGTGGCTAGGGCGGCGCCGGGGACTCCGTAGAGCTGGTGGCCCACAAAGGTGGCGGCATTAATTGAGATCGGCCCCGGGGTCATCTCGGCGATGGCGACGATGTTGAGGAATTCTGCCTGAGTGAGCCAGCTGTGGGCGACAATTTCTTCCTGCATCAGGGGGATCATGGCGTAGCCGCCGCCGATGGTAAAGAGGCCGATTTTAAAGA
>DIPE01000089.1:17311-17578 GCA_002427015.1 Firmicutes bacterium UBA5496
CCGATTTTAAAGAAGGTAAAAAAGAGTGTCCACATATTACTGGGCCTCCTTATTAGGTTGCTTTTGCGCTGCGGCCCAGATGATTGTGGCGATGCCGCTGCCAAAGATTACCCAAATGGGGTGCAGGCGGGGAACAAAGAGAATCAGGGCCAGAGAGATTAAAAACAAGAGCAGGCTGGCTTTTCCGGCGATGAGTTTGCGTCCCATTTTCCAGGCTACATGGGCAATGAGGGCGACCACAGCCGGCCTGACGCCGGCAAAGAAGTT
>DIPE01000089.1:17889-24892 GCA_002427015.1 Firmicutes bacterium UBA5496
TAGCCGCCGCCAATGGTAAAGGCGCCTATTTTGAAAAAGCTGCTGAATATTTGCCAAAGCAGTTGCATATATAGTTCCTCCCTTCACTCAAACACAGTTATTATACCACAGACGCCGGGACTGCAAGATATTGTCACTCTATCCCAAACATGATAAGATAAGCTATATCGCAAGGAGGCCTGAAACATGAAACATGTAGTTACCGTTTACAGCGGCGAAAAGAACACTGCCAGCAAAGGCTGCGGCCAGTGCGCCACATCCTGTCAGTCGGCCTGCAAGACATCCTGCACCGTTGGCAACCAAGTGTGTGTCAACAAGGAATGACTCAGAGCGAAAATTTTCACCTCTTCAGCCACGGTGGGCTTAATATCCTCATAGATGTGCCCACCGGGGCTGTCCATGTTATCGATGACATTGCTGCAAGAGTCCTTCCCCACTTGGCCGCCGGCCATGAACGGGAAGTTTTGCAAAATGAGTTTCCTGCCGCTGAAATCCCTGAGGCGCAGCTGGCTTGGGAGCAGCTGCAGCGCCTGGCAGAGCAGGGTACGCTCTTTAGCCCCGAGCCCCACTTCAGTCAAAGGCCGGGAGGCGGCCAGCTCAAGGCCCTTTGCCTTCACGTGGCCCATGACTGCGATTTGCGTTGTCGCTATTGCTTTGCCAGCACCGGCAGTTTCGGGGGCGCCAGGTCCTTAATGGACTTTGCCACGGCCAAGGCGGCTGTGGATATGTTATTTGCCTCTGCTGCCCGGGTATATGAAATAGACTTTTTCGGCGGCGAGCCCCTGTTGAATCTGGATGTGGTGGAGGAAACCGCCGCTTACGCCCGGCAGCAGGCTGAGGCTCTGGGCAAAAAAGTAAACCTAACCCTGACCACCAATGGTTATTCTATGAACCAAGAAGTTCGGGACAGGCTGGTTGCCCTGAATTTGGACATTATCCTCAGCCATGACGGCCGGGAAGCCGTGCATAACGCTACTCGACCCTGCTCCGGCGGCTTGCCCAGTTATAATGAAATAACCCGCAATATCTTGGCAATAGTTCCCCGGCTGGGGGAAAGGTATTATGTGCGCGGGACCTATACCGCCTTGAATAAGGATTTTGTCGGGGATATCCGCCACTGGCTGGATTTGGGCCTCAGGCGCTTTTCCATGGAGCCCGTTGTTCTGCCCCCAGGTTCCAAGATGTCCTTGACTCTGGAAGATCTGTCTTTTTTGCGGGAGCAGTACTGGCAGCTGGCGGAACTGGCCCTGGAAAGACCCTTTACTTATTTTCACTTTAATCTCGACTGGGAGCGGGGGCAGTGCGGGGCCAGAAGAGCCTCCGGCTGCGGCGCCGGCGTTGAATATATTGCGGTGGCTCCTGACGGGGGAATTTTTCCCTGCCACCAGTTTGTCGGCGAGGACCGCTGGCAGATAGGCAATGTCCATACCGGCATTGCAAACACATCAATTCGGGAGCAATTTCTCAAACTGGGAATTGAAAATAAACCTGCATGCCAAAAATGCTGGGCCCGGTACCACTGCGGGGGCGGTTGCCACGCTAACGCCTGGTGGACAAATTCCAGTCTTGAACAGCCTTATGAACTGGGGTGCCAGTTGTTAAAGATGCGGACAGAGGCCGCTATTTATCTCAAGGTCCAGCAGGCCTTGAGCCAAAACAGCAGTGAGGGGGATTTCCATGGCAAGAAAGAGTACAAACAAGCCCAATAGGGCAAGAGCCGGCAGGAGGAACGGGGAAGCCGTTAAAATTGTGGCCTTGCTGGTATTTATCTTCATCGGACTGGGAATCATCGCCGGGTCTATTTGGTATTATGGTTTCTTCCAGCCCCGGGCTGAGGAGGAACTAACCGCGGCTGCCGCCAGCTTCGCCAAGGAGTTTTTTACTGTCGAATACAGCAGCATTTCCGGCCAGGAAGGCAAGGAATTCATGACTGCCAGCCAGGCTGAGCGAGTCCTGGCCAGTGGCCGGGTCAGCGCCTGGAAAGAGCAGGAACTGGCAATCCAGGTGAAAGGTGATGTGGAAGTAAGGATTCTAGAGCAGCGCTTACGCACCGCTGTAGCCCGGGCCGTCTTCCTGCAGCATGAGGAAGCCAAAGACCAAGACGGCAAAGAATACCTGATTTACTACGATTTTGACTTAGTCCGCGCCAATGGGCGCTGGCTGGTGGATAAAATCCGGGTAGCCAATCCGGAAGAACTGGAGACCCTGCGCCTAAACAAAGGTGTCCCGCAAGAGCACAACGGAGAAACGGAGTAAATTAAAAGAGCAGGGGCTAATCCTGCTCTTTTCCCATTGCCCTCAAGGCCAGCTGCCAATAGGTCCTGGGGGAATTCTTTTGCTTTTCGATTTCTGCCGGGGTGAGCTGGCGCACCACCCTGCCGGGCTGGCCCATGACCAGGGAATTGGGGGGTATAGTCTTCCCCGGGGGCACCAAGCTGCCGGCGGCGATGAGGCAGTTTTCCCCTATCTCTGCACCATCCAGGATAATTGCCCCCATGCCAATCAGGCAGTTGTCATGAATAGTGCAGCTGTGCAGCACCGCCCGGTGGCCGATGGTGACATTGCTGCCAATCAGCAGGGGCAGCCCCGTATCCACGTGGAGGACGCAGCCATCCTGGACATTGGTCCAATCGCCAATCTGGATTGGCGCCATATCTGCCCGCACAACCGCTGCCGGCCAGATATTTACGTATTCTCCCAAGGTCACATGGCCCATGACGGTGGCAGCGGGATGAATGTAGCGAAGATTCTCCATGCCAACAACTCCTAATCTAGTAATATCTACATTATACCGGCAAGGGGCTGGGATGAAAAGGCTGGGTATACGCCCCAGACTTTGACATTTTCTCTGCTATTCAGTACAGTAGGGCAGGGAAGAAATTTATTGTTATGTTTTCCGTTATAGGAAAATAAGTAAAGGAGCAACAATTTGAAGGAAAAAAAGATTCTAGTTGAAGACATAAAACGACTGCCCATGGCGCAGGCATTTATTGCCTCAGGCAATCAGAACCTTGGCGCTATGGGGTATACCGAGCACTCTTTCCGCCATGCGGGCCTGGTGTCCAACATTGCCTCCAACATCTTGGAGCGGCTGGACTATCCCCCCCGGGATTGTGAACTGGTGGCCATTGCCGGCTATCTCCATGACATGGGCAACGTCATCACCCGCTATAATCATGGCCAGTCGGGGGCCTATCTGGCCATGGGAATTTTGCAGGATTTGGGGATGTCCTGGGAAGAAATCGCCCTGATCATTGGCGCCATCGGCAATCATGAAGAAGAATACGGGCAGCCCGTGAATAATATAGCCGCCGCCCTGATCCTGGCGGACAAATCCGACGTGCACACCTCTAGGGTGCGCAATCCCGATGTAGCCAATTTTGACATTCACGACCGGGTCAATTTTGCCGTCAAGCATTCTTTTCTGCGGGTAGAATCCCTCAAACGGGTTATCACCCTGGAACTGAAAATTGACACTGAAATCAGCGGGGTTATGGAGTATTTTGAGATATTCCTGACCAGGATGGTCATGTGCCGGCGGGCGGCAGCCGCCCTGGACAGTTCTTTTTCTTTAGTGATCAATGAAACCAAGCTGCTGTAATTTAAGTCTTAACAACAGATTTGGAATTCGTTGACACCTCCCTTGGGACAAGGTTATAATGTTAAAAGTATTGCTGTAGAGGAAGGAGAGAGTGGCGATGACTCAGTGGACAAAACTGCTGACGCTAATTCTCATTATGACAACAATTGCCGCTGCCGCGGCCCTGTCGGTGCCGGTTATTGTCCGGGATATCAATCTCGGCATCGACCTGCGGGGCGGCGTCTACGTCCTTTTGGAGGCCAAGGCCTCTGAAGACGGCGGGCAGCAAACGCCGGGGGATGAAGCCCAGGCTCCGGAACCCCAGGGCTGGTGGCAAAAGGTGACTGCCTGGTTTGACGGCCTCTTTGGCGGGAAAGGCGGCGAGGAAAGCGGCGACATCTCCGCCGATGACTTGGCTGCTACCATCGCTGTTCTCCGCAATCGGGTTGACAGCTTTGGCCTCACCGAACCGATTATCCAGCGGGAAGGAGAACGGCGCATCCGCATCGAGCTGGCCACTGACCCCACCAAGCCTGAGCAGAGCCAGCGGGCAATTCTCGAGACCATCGGCAAGACCGCTTTGCTGGAATTCAAGGATTCCAGCGGCAAGACGGTGCTTACCGGCGCCAATCTCACCACAGCCCAGGCGGTTTACCAAAATGATGAATTCGGCCGCCAGGTTCCCATGGTGTCCCTGGAATTCGACAGCAAGGGAACAAATATTTTTGCCGAACTCACTGCCTCACATATTGGGCAGCAAGTTCCTATTTACCTGGACGGAGAGGTTATCTCCGCTCCCCAGGTGCGCTCGGCGATTACCGACGGCAAGGCTGTGATTACAGGCATCGGCAGCATTGAAGAAGCTGCCAGACTGGCCAATTTGCTTCGTTCCGGGGCCCTGCCCCTGGAGATGGTGCAGCTGGAAGTGCGCACCGTCGGCCCCACCCTGGGCACCGATTCCCTGATGAAAAGCCTCTGGGCGGGATTGATTGGCTTAGGCTTGGTAATGCTCTTCATGACCGCCTTCTACCGGCTGCCGGGGCTGATCGCTTCCTTTGCCCTCTTGGGTTACATTGTGATTCTGCTTGACATCCTGGTGGCGTTAAAAGCCGTTCTTACCTTGCCCGGCATCGCCGGAATCATCCTTACAGTGGGCATGGCCGTTGACGCCAACGTCATCATCTTTGAGCGGCTGAAGGAAGAGCTGAAAAACGGCAAGACTCCCCGGGCCAGCATCCTGGCAGCTTTCGACAAGGCCCTGTCCTCTATCTTGGACGGAAATATTACTACCCTGATAGTGGCGGCCATCCTCTATGCCCTTGGCACCGGGCCAATTCGCGGCTTTGCCGTGACCCTGTCTCTGGGTATCATCTGCAGCATGTTTACTGCTATCGTCGTCACCAGAATGATGATGAACAACCTGGTGGATTCAAATACAGTCAAACGCAATTGGCTGCTGGGGGTGAACAGGTAATGTACTTTGATTTCATTGGCAAGAGGCGACTGTGGTTCATAATTGCCTTCTGCATTATTGCCCTTGGCATTGCTTCCCTGATATTCAGGGGCTTGAACTTTGGCATCGACTTTACCGGCGGCACCAGGCTGATGCTGAATTTGCCCGGCGGCTTTACCACCTCTCAGGTCCGGGATGTCCTGGGCAACGTTGAAGCTACTGACGCCTCAGGCCGCGCCGTCACCCTGGAAAACAGCTACATTCAAAAGGTGATTGGCGCCGGCGGCGAGGAAGTTGTCATCCGCACTGTGCCCCTAACCGAAGATGAGCGGGAAAAGCTCTTGGCCGCTATCGCCGGCCAGTGGCCGGAATTCAGCGATGAAGACATCAGGAATGTAGAAAATGTCGGGCCTGTGGTGGGGGGCGAACTGGTGCGCAATGCTTTGCTGGCGCTATTATTGGCCTCTGTGGGCATGATTATCTATATAAGCTTCCGCTTTCAGCTGAAGTTTGCAGTGGCGGCCCTGGCAGCCCTGCTCTTTGACGCCTTTATTGTCATTGCCGCTTTCTCGGTCTTTAAGCTGGAGCTGAACAGCCCTTTTGTCGCCTCGGTGCTGACCATTATCGGTTACTCAATCAACGACACCATCGTCATCTTTGACCGGGTCAGGGAAAATCTCCGGTATAATCCCAGCCTCAAGGCGCTGCCTGAGACTGTCAACATCAGCATCAATCAGAGCCTTCTCCGGAGTATCAACACCTCTTTGACGACCTTAATAGTTGTTGGCGTCTTGTTGTTCGCAGGCGGCGACACTTTGAAACCCTTTACCTTGCCCTTGTTTATCGGCATTATCAGCGGCACTTTTTCCTCAATATTTTTAGCCAGTCCCCTGTGGTATGAACTGAAAATAAGGGAAAATAAAGCCCGCGTGTAAACGCACCCGGGGGACAGCCCCCGGGTTTTCTTTTTTCCTGCAGGAAAAAACCCCTGGCATGCCGAATTTCTAGGGAGGACCGGAGGTGCTTGCCATGACATTAGCCAATGACAATCCTATTAGTTGCCTGCGCCCCCGCTGGCAGATTAGAGGGGGGGAGGCAGGCGCCATCAGTGCCCTAGCCGGCTCCATCCGGGCCATGGCAGAGGGGGAAATGCTGAATTGCGCCAATCCCAGGCGGCTAAAATTATATAAAAAACTGCAGACCCAAGATCTGCGAGTCCTGGCCGCGCTTCTGTTAAACCGGGGAGTGAACAGCGGCCAGGCCGCTTTCGACTTCCTTTTTCCCGAAATATCCCGGCTCCATCCCTGGCAGCTCCTGCCGGATATGGACAAGGCCGCAGCCAGGCTTAAACTTGTCCGCCAACGCCGGGAAAAGGTCTTGATTCACGGGGACTACGATGCCGACGGCATTACAGCTACGTCCCTGCTGGTTATGGCCCTGAAAAATTGGGGACTTGAGGTCTGCTACTATTTGCCCCATCGCCTTGAGGACGGTTACGGGCTGAGCAAGGCGGGCATTGCCCTGGGAGCGGAGGAAGGCTGCACTCTCTTGCTTACGGTGGACTGCGGCATCAGCAATCCCGAAGAAGTTGAGTACGCAAAGAGTTTAGGCATGGATGTAATTATTACCGATCATCACCTGCCCCCCCAGCAGCTGCCCCAGGCGCTTGCTATAGTCAACCCCAAGCGGGCGGATTCCTCCTATCCCTTTCCGGAACTGGCAGGAGTGGGTGTGGCCTGGAAACTGGCCTCTGCGTTGGAGCCGGATTCTGCCCTCAGCGCCGCCTGCTTGCAGCTGGCTGCCCTGGGCACAGTGGCGGATTTGGTTCCCCTCACCGGCGAAAATCGCATTATCGCCAGTTTGGGTTTACAAGAAATTAACGCCAGCCCCCTGCCGGGCATTGCCGCCCTGGCCGAGGCAGCCGGGTGCCAGCTGGGACATCTGGATTCCCAGGATATTGCCTTTGGCCT
>DIPE01000089.1:24903-29896 GCA_002427015.1 Firmicutes bacterium UBA5496
AACGCCAGCCCCCTGCCGGGCATCGCCGCCCTGGCGGAGGCGGCTGGGTGCCAACTGGGACATCTGGATTCCCAGGATATTGCCTTTGGCCTTGCCCCGCGTTTAAACGCCGGGGGGCGCATGGACAGCGCCATGCCGGCAGCGGCTTTGCTCTTAGAAAGGGATGGGGCTAAAGCCACCGGGTATGCAAAAGCCCTGGATGAAGCAAACAGGCTCCGCCGGCAGATTGAAGAGGAAATCTTCGGGCAGGCTCTGATTCAGGCTGAGGAACAAGTGCGCCTGGGGCGCAGACTGCTGGTAGTCCACGGCAGGGATTGGCATGCCGGCGTCATTGGCATTGTCGCCTCCAAGGTCTTGGACCGCTATTTCCGGCCCACAATAGTCCTCAGCGGTGAAGAAGAGCTGACGGGCTCCGCCCGGAGCGTGCCTGGGTTTGACATCCATGGGGCTCTTGCGGCAGTTTCCGGGCATTTAGGCAGTTTCGGGGGACACCCGGGGGCGGCAGGCCTGGTTATGGCCGAGGCTGAATTGGAACCGTTGCGCCTGGCCCTGGAGGAATATGCTGTTGAAGTTAATCTCGATTCATTGCTGCAGCCGGTCATTGACTTAGAGGCCAGCCTGGGTCCGGGGGATATTTCCATGGAACTGGTGGATACCGTGGCCCTGCTCAGGCCCTTTGGTTTTGGCAATCCCGAACCGGTCTTTGCTGTGGAAGGATTTGCTGCCGGCGCCGCCAGCCTGGTGGGCGCCGATAAAAGACATCTGCGCCTGCGCCTGGACAATCCCGAAAAAGGCCGCAGTTTTTGGGCAATTGGCTTTGGCAAAGGGCACCTGGTACATAATTTTGATCAAGGCGCCCCGGTGCAGCTAGCGGGTATTTTGCATTTAAACAGGTGGCAGGGCATGACCAGTGTGCAGCTGCAATTCTCTGACCTCCACGGACCCCAAAGGCCGTTGCTGGCGGAAAGAGAAATAATAGACCGCCGGGGTCAGGGAGAACCTTGGCTGACGGAACTGGCTTTGGCGCCAGGCACGGTCTTTATTGCCAATACCCTGTGGAGCGCCAGGCGCATGCTGGCCGGGAAACTACCTCACTGCCGGGTCATCATTCTCCCCCCTGACAAGTGCAGGGAAAAAGTGTATAATTTAAAGGCCGAGGATGTTTGTTTTCTCGACCCGGCCTGGAACTTTGAGCAGCTTAAGGAATGCATCAGCCTCCTTCCCCCTTATTGCCGCCTGCATTTCTTTGGGGTTGGCCCAGTTCCCGAAGATGTTTTGCGGCCCAATCTCAACTTGCTTCGTCGCTTTTATAAGAGGTGGCGGGAAAGTAAGGGAAAAGATTTGCTCAGCCTCTTGCCGCCGGACTTGGCCGAGCCCTTATTGCTGGAAAGGGCGCTGAGTATTTTCGTTGAGGCAGGTCTGGCCGGCAGCAATGGCGAGGGCTGGGAGCTGTCGCCTGTCCGGGGCAATGTGGATTTGACCCGAACCAAGGCCTGGCGTGAGTATGGCGCCCAGCTGGCAGCTTACCGAGAATGGCTCAAGGGCTTTTCCGCCCAGAGTATAAATCATATATTGGCCTGAGAGATTATACAGAGGAGGATAACTATGAACCTAAAAGAATCAATACGCGTAATACCTGATTTTCCCAAACCAGGCATTCAGTTTATTGACATTACCACTATGCTCAAAGACGGCAAGGCGATGACATACGCCTTTGACAAACTGGCAGAAATGGTGAAAGATCTTGAGATTGATTTGCTTGTAGGTCCCGAGGCCCGGGGATTCCTGGTGGGTGCTCCCCTTGCTTATAAACTGGGGGCGGGCTTCGTGCCGGTGCGCAAATCCGGCAAGCTGCCGGGAGAGGTCATTGAAGCCAGCTACCAGCTGGAATATGGCCAAGACACCCTGGAGATTCACAAAGACGCAATTACTCCCGGGACCAAAGTCCTGGTGGTGGATGATTTGCTGGCCACCGGCGGCACTGTCTGGTCCACGGCGGACTTGGTGCGCAGTTTGGGCGGTGAAATTGTCGGCTTTGCCTTTCTTGTGGAACTGACCTTTCTCAAGGGAAGGGATAAACTGGGCAACTACCCTGTCTATTCCCTCTTGGAGTATGATTCAGAATAAGACTGCCATGGGGTGGTGACTTATGAGCCTGGAGCAGATTTATCACAACATTGCTAAGTACGCCCCGGATTTCGACCGGGGCCTTATTGAACGCGCCTGGAAAATGGCAGAATCTGCTCATTCCGGACAGGTGCGGGAGTCAGGGGAGGCATATATCATGCACCCCCTGGCGGTGGCGGTAATCCTCACCGAGCTGGAGCAGGATCTTGAAACTGTGGCGGCGGGGATTTTGCATGATGTGGTTGAAGACACAGAAATCACCCTGGAGGACATTGAGGCAGAATTTGGACCTGAAATCGCCTTGCTGGTAGACGGGGTGACCAAGCTGATGCGGCTGCGCTTTCAGTCCAAGGCCCAGCAGCAGGCGGAAAACCTGCGCAAGATGTTTATGGCCATGGCCAGCGATTTCCGGGTCATCCTCATCAAGTTTGCCGACCGCCTGCACAATATGCGCACCCTGGACTATCTGCCTGCTGCCCGGCAAAAGGATATGGCCAGGGAAACTCTGGAGATCTATGCCCCTCTGGCCCACCGCCTGGGAATCTTCAGGTTCAAATGGGAGTTGGAGGATCTGGCTTTTCGCTACCTGCACCCCCGGGAATACTACAGCCTGGTGGCGGAGCTGCGCCAGCGCCGCACCGAGCGGGAAGAGATCATGCAGCGGATTATCGATTATCTGGAAGCCAGTCTGACGGAGGCTGGCATTAAGGCCGACATCACCGGGCGCCCTAAGCATCTTTACAGCATCTGGCAAAAGATGACCCAGCAGCAAAAAGAACTGAGTGAAATTTACGACCTCACCGCCATCCGGGTGGTGGTCAGCACCGTCCGGGACTGCTATACCGTGCTGGGCCAGATCCATCACCTGTGCAAGCCGATTCCCGGCCATTTTAAGGACTATATTGCCATGCCCAAAAGCAACGGCTACCAGTCCCTGCACACCACTGTGGTGGCCCTGAAGGGCAATCCGGTGGAGGTGCAGATTCGCACCTGGGATATGCACAGGGTGGCGGAATACGGCTTGGCCGCTCACTGGCGCTACAAGGAAGGCGGCAAAGGCGACCGCCAGTTTGATGAAAAGCTGGCCTGGCTGCGCCAGTTCATGGAATGGCAAAAGGAAACCAAAGACACCAACGAATTTATCGAGACCTTAAAGGTTGACCTCTTTGATGATGAGGTGCTGGTCTTTACCCCCAAGGGGGATGTCATTGACCTGCCCATTGGCGCAGTGCCTTTGGACTTCGCCTACCGCATCCATACCGACATTGGCCACCGCACTGTAGGGGCCAAAGTAAACGGCAAACTTGTCCCCCTTAACCACCAGCTTGAGACCGGGGATATTGTGGAGATTCTCACCCAAAAAGGAGCTACTCCCAGCCGGGACTGGCTGAAGACGGTGAAATCCTCCCAGGCCAGGACCAAGATTCGCCAGTGGTTCAAGCGGGAGGGCCGGGAACAAAATATTGAGAAAGGCCGGGAGCTATTGCTTCGGGAGCTCAAGCGCTTTGGGCTGGCCCTGGCAGATCTTGATGCCGAAACCTTTGCATCCCTGCTTAAACGTTATAATTATCAGGCTAATCAAGAAGAAGATTTTTTCGCCGCCTTGGGTTACGGCGGCCTCAACGCCGTTTCCGTAGGCAGGCGGATTTATGAATATGTAGTCACCCTCAGGGAAAAGGAAATGACCCTGGCTGATGTGGAAGTGGTCAAGGGCGAAGCCTCCAAGTCCGAGGCGGGGATAATGGTCAAGGGCGTGGATAACCTCTTGGTCCACTTTGCCCGCTGCTGCAAACCTCTGCCCGGGGACGAAATTGTCGGCTATGTCACCCGGGGCCGAGGCATCTCTGTCCACCGGGAAGACTGTCCCAATATCCGGGAGGCGGCCCCTGAGCGCTTGCTGGAAGTGCAATGGGGAAGTTCCGAGAATCAAATCTTCCCTGTGGAGCTGGTCATCACCGCCTGGGATCGGAAGGGCCTGCTCCAGGAGATCATGAATGTGCTGGGCGAGCTCAAGGCCAACATCCTCAGCATTAACGGCAGCGGCCTCAAGGACGGCTCTGCCCAGGTGCACCTGACGGTGGAAGTGCATAGTCTGGAGCATCTCGGCAAGATCAGCGATAAACTCAAATCCCTCAAGTCCGTTATGGAGGTCAGCAGGCAGACACGCACTTAAGCAGACGCTGAAATCAGAGGTGATACTATGCGCATTGTCATTCAAAGGGTCTCCCGGGCCTCTGTCCGGGTGGAGGGCAAAGTCAGCGGTGAGATTGGCCCGGGCTTGCTGGTACTGGTTGGAGTAGGAACAGAGGATACCGGTCTTGACGCGAAATATCTAGCGGACAAGACCGCCAACCTGCGAATCTTTAGCGATGACCAGGGGAATATGAACTTGTCCCTGCTGGATACCGGCGGAGACGCCTTGGTGGTCAGCCAGTTTACCCTTTATGGCGATTGCCGCAGGGGCCGCCGCCCATCCTGGCATCTGGCCGCCCAGCCGGAACTGGGCAACCAGTTATACCAGGAGTATTGCCGCTATTTGGCTGCCTGGGGCATCCATGTGGAGACAGGGATTTTCGGTGCCATGATGGCTGTGGAAATTCATAATGACGGTCCGGTAACCCTGGTGCTGGACAGCAAAGGTCTTTGAGGTGATAATTATGGAATATAAAATTCTGCCCCTTGGCAGCATGGGCACAAACTGCTACCTGGCCTGGTGCCCGGAGAGCAAAGAGGCTTTGGTGATTGATCCCGGCTTTGAACCGCAAACAGTTCTCCGGGAAATTGAGGCTTTGGGGCTTAAGGTAAAATATATAGTCAACACCCATGGGCATATGGATCATATCGGCGGCAATCAAGAGCTGCACTC
>DIPE01000089.1:30043-38709 GCA_002427015.1 Firmicutes bacterium UBA5496
CTATAATCTTTCCAGCATGATGCGAAAACCTGTGCTCAGTCCCGCCCCCCAGGTTTTGCTGCAGGAAGGGGACAGCCTGGATTTTGGCGCCTGTTCTTTGCAGGTGCTCTCCACTCCTGGCCATACTCCGGGGGGAATCAGTTTATATGGACATGGGCTTCTCTTCTGCGGCGACACTTTGTTTAAACAGTCAATCGGACGTTCCGATTTGCCTGGAGGCGACCACTGCCAGCTGATTCAAGCAATCCAGGCCAAGCTCTTGCCTCTGCCTGGGGAAACCAAGGTGCTGCCGGGCCATGGGCCCATCTCCACTTTGGCCAAGGAGAAGGTCGGCAACCCCTGGCTGCAGGGATAAAGCTGCCCTTTTTCGGCATAATACCTGTACGGATTGTGCCAAAGGAGGGGTCGGGTTGCAAGAGCAGAATATCAGAACAGCCCTGGAAAAACTGCGGGCTCAGAAACTGCGCCGGGTCGACCTGCATAAGTTGCTGGACAGCATTGACGGGGGCAAAAACGATGTGGAAATCGCCCAGCAATTTAACGTGGATGTGGTTGATGTCCAGCTGATTCGCCGCGTGCTCAGGGAATAGAGGCCGAAGAGGCGGCCTTTATTTTATTGGGGGGAATACTATGCTTATTAGGTTTCAGGCCCCTGACCCTTGGTGGAGCAGGGGAGTGCAGCTGCTGTGGCTGCTTCCTCAGGCGCAAATTGAAAAAGAAACGAAAAACTGGGATTTAGCTGTGCTGGTTGAGGAAGGTAGCCGGGAACTGTATCTGACTGTGACTGACGGCAATTTCCGGGAGCAGAGAGTTGTGCCTGCCCTGCCCCGGGAGTTTTTGCAGGCTCTTTTCCAATTGCTCAGCCAGTATAATCTTGGTCCCATCAGCCCCTGGGGCATACTGACCGGGGTGCGGCCGGGCAAGATTGCCGCCGGGCTCATAAGCAGAGTCGGTTTTGACCAGGCTCTGGAGGAGCTTTGCGCCAACTGGCTCCTGCACCGGGATAAGGCCAGGCTGCTGGTGGCGGCGGTAAATCATGGCTATCCCCTTCTGCGGAAGCAGGGGCTTAGCATCTATATTTCTGTTCCCTTCTGCCCCAGCCGCTGTGATTATTGCTCTTTTGCCTCCTTGCCTCTGGACCGCTGGCGGGGAAGGGTAGACAGTTATGTGCGCCAGGGAGCGGCAGAATTAAGTGAGCTGCTCCTTGCCTGCCGCCGGCAGGGCCACCCAGTCAACAGCATCTATGTAGGCGGCGGCACGCCTACTGCCCTCAGCCCCCGCCAGCTGGAAGCGCTGCTGGCGCCTGCGGCTGGGTGGGAGTGCGAGTTCACCGTGGAGGCGGGCCGGCCTGATACCCTCACCCAAGAACATCTGGCGGTTTTCAAGGAGGCAGGGGTAAACAGAATCAGCGTCAACTCTCAGTATCCCCTGGACAGCACTTTAGCCGCCATTGGCCGCAGGCATACTGCCAAACAGTTTTACTCAAGTCTGGACATGGCGGTGTCTGCGGGTTTAGGAACGGTTAATTCCGATCTTATCGTAGGTTTGCCGGGCCAGACCCCTGCAGGCTTTGCAGATGTAATTTCCAGCCTGGCGGCGGCGGGGGCAGGGAATATTACCATCCATGCCCTGGCCCTTAAGCGGGGCGCCGAGCTCCGGCAGCAGTATCTTGATGAAGCTGAATCCAAGGAAATAGCGGAAGCGGCCTATGACCGCCTGAATAGCCTGGGCTTTCAGCCCTATTACCTCTACCGGCAGAGGAATATGGCTTCAAATTTGGAGAATGTAGGCTTTGGCCTCCCCGGCAGCTATTGCTATTATAATATTGCCAGCATCGCTGAATCTGAGCCTGTGCTGGGTGTGGGAGCAGGGGCGGTGAGCAAATTGGGCCAGGGGGATTCTTTTCTGCCGCTGGTCAATCCCCGGGATGTCAATCAGTATTTGGCCCGCAGCGAAGACTTGCTTCTGCGCAAGCTCCGCTGGCTGCAAGTTGACAAGGAGGCTCGCCCCTGATAGAATACAGCCATCAATATTTATGGGATGAGGGGAAAGAGTACGCCGATGCTGTTCTGCAGGGAGGAGAACCGCGACTGTAAGTTCTCTGGACAAGGCGGCGGAAGACATCCCCAGGATATTGAATCCCACGACTGGCCCCGTTAGCGGCCGTCTGAGGGGCCGCTTTTGGCGGCAACCAGGGTGGCACCGCGGGTAAACCCGTCCCTGACAGGGGGACCGGGTTTTTTATTATTCATGAGGAGGTAATCGTCATGTATCAGATTCCAAGGGGGACAAGAGACTTTCTCCCGGAACAGGCAGAAAGGTTCCGACGTCTTGAGGAGGCGGCAGTGCGTTTGGCCAGCCAATACGGTTATGGAGAAATGCGCACGCCAATCTTTGAATACAGTGAGCTCTTTGAGCGGGGTGTGGGTGAAGGCACAGATATAGTGGAAAAAGAGATGTACACCTTTCAGGACCGGGGGGAGCGCAGCCTCACTCTGAGGCCTGAAGGCACCGCCGGGGTGGTCAGGGCCTTTGTGGAACACAAACTCTACAACGGGCCCCTGCCGGCAAAGTACTTTTACTTTGGCCCCATGTTCCGGTATGAAAAGCCCCAGGCCGGAAGATACCGGCAGCTGTGGCAGTTTGGCATTGAGCTTTTGGGCGCCGAAGGCCCCCGGGCGGATGTGGAGGTCATTGCCCTGGGCTGGCAGTATTATCAGAAGCTGGGAGTGGAGGCAACCTTAGTGCTGAACAGCATCGGCTGCCGGCAATGCCGGGAGGAGTATAAAAAAGCCCTGGTCGCTTACCTGCGGGGGGGCAAGATCTGCAAACTGTGCAGCGGCCGCTTGGAGCGCAATCCCCTGCGGGTGCTGGACTGCAAGGAAGAGTCCTGCCAGCAGGCTTTAGAGGGCGCCCCCCGCATCAGCCAGTATCTGTGTCCCGCCTGCCAGGAGCATTTTGAAGGAGTGAAGGCAGGCCTGGAAGGCTTTGGCATTCCCTTTGAGCTGGATGAGCGCCTGGTTCGGGGCCTGGATTATTACAATCGCACTACCTTCGAATATAAGACAAAGCAATTGGGCAGCCAGGATGCCTTAGGCGGCGGCGGCCGCTACGACGGCCTGGTGGAGTTAGTAGGCGGGCCCTCAATTCCCGCAGTAGGCCTGGCTTTAGGGATCGACCGCATTGAGCTCATGGACCCTCCTGCTCTGAAAGCAGGGGAAGGGCGCCAAGGTGTGTGGCTGGTGACTATGGAACCGGCAGCCCAAAGGGCAATTTCCCTGGTCCATCCCCTGCGGCAGCAGGGGATAAAGCTCCAGTATGATCTTTTAGGGCGCAGCTTTAAAGCCCAATTTAAGCAGGCCGACCGCAGCAACTGCCGCTGGACGCTGATTATCGGGCCCGATGATTTAGAACAGGGGCAAGCAGTGCTGAAGGATATGGAAACCGGTGAACAGCAGCCCCTGGCCTTGGAAAACCTTGTGCAGCTGGTGTCGAACCTGGAAGGAGTGAAGTAAGATGAAGAGGACTCATAAATGCGGTGAATTGCGTCTGGAACATGTAGGCAGTCAGGTAAGCCTTTGCGGCTGGGTGGCCAAACGCCGGGACCTGGGAGGCATGATTTTTCTTGACCTCAGGGACCGCTGGGGCTTGGCGCAGGTGGTCTATTATCCCGACAGTCCCGGCTACAAAATGGCTGATCANNTGGGAGGCATGATTTTCCTTGACCTCAGGGACCGCTGGGGCTTGGCGCAGGTGGTCTATTATCCCGACAGTCCCGGCTACAAAATGGCTGATCAGGTGCGTTCAGAATATGTTGTTTGCGTCCGGGGCACAGTCAAGCCCAGGGAGAATAATGTCAATCAGGATTTGCCCACCGGGGAGATTGAGGTGACCGGCGGGGAGATGGAGATTCTCAACACTGCCACCCTGCCGCCCTTTTACATTACCGACGATGTCAAGGTGGATGAAAACCTGCGCCTGCGTTACCGCTACCTGGACCTGCGCCGGCCGGTAATGCAGGGCAACCTGATATTGCGCAGCAAGGCAGCCAGCATTTTCCGGAATTTCCTGGCCGCCCATGATTTTATTGAGGTGGAAACGCCAATTCTCACCAAGAGCACTCCCGAAGGGGCCAGAGACTTCTTGGTGCCTAGCCGGGTGAGCCCGGGCAAATTCTATGCCCTGCCCCAGTCCCCGCAGCTCTTAAAACAGCTGCTGATGGTTGCAGGCCTGGAGCGCTATTACCAACTGGCCCGCTGCTTCCGGGACGAGGACTTGCGGGCTGACCGGCAGCTGGAATTCACCCAGGTGGATATTGAGGTTTCCTTTATGGACCAGGATGAGTTCTTTGCCCTGATTGAAGAGTTGATGGGGCAGCTCTTTGCCAAGCTAATAGGCATTCAACTTCCCCAGGCTTTCCCTCGCATCCCCTGGAACACTGCCATGGAAAAATACGGCTCCGACAAGCCCGACTTGCGCTTCGGCATGGAAATTGCCGATATTTCCGGCATCGCCGCTGCCAGTGAATTTAAAGTCTTTACCGGCGCAATTGAAGACGGCGGTTCGGTGCGGGGCATCAAAGCGCCCGCCATCTTTAGCCGCAAGGAGCTGGACCAGCTGACCGAACAGGCCAAGGCCTTTGGCGCTAAGGGTCTGGCCTGGATGGCAATTGAAGATGAAGGCGTTCGCTCTCCCATCGCCAAATTCTTCAGCCCCCAGCAAATTGAACAGTTGAAAGAGGAGTTTGCCGCCAAGCCCGGAGATATGCTGCTGTTTGTGGCCGACAAGGATACCTTTGGCGTGGTGCTCCCCGCTTTAGGGGCGATAAGGGCGCAGCTGGGCCGCCAGCTCAAGCTCTTCAGCGATGCGGACTTTAAGCCCTGCTGGGTAGTAGATTTTCCCTTGTTTGAATACGACACTGAGGAAGAGCGCTTTGTGGCCGCCCACCATCCCTTTACCGCTCCCGTGCCCCAAGACGTGCCCAAGCTGGCCTCGGACCCCGGTTCCGCCCGGGCCCAGGCTTATGACCTTGTGCTCAACGGCTGGGAAGTAGCCGGCGGTAGCGTCCGCATTCATACAGATGAAGTACAGCAGGCCATGTTTAAGGCCATTGGCATTGATCGGGAACAGGCCCGGGGTCAGTTTGGCTTTCTTCTGGAAGCCCTGGCTGCCGGCGCTCCGCCCCACAGGGGAATTGCCTTTGGCTTTGACCGCCTGGTGGCGATTATCGCCGGGGAAAGCAGCATCCGCAACGTCATCGCCTTCCCCAAGACCAACAGCGCCTTTGATCCCATGACCGATGCCCCTTCAGTGGTAGATGCCAAACAGCTGGCAGAGCTGAAGATCAAGATAAGAGAATAAATTCAGCAGCCTGCCAAATCCGTGGGGTCATAAGGATATTTTCACCAACAGCGGGACGGTATAACCATTAGGCTGTGCCGTCTCGCTGTTTTCATGTTTTCCAATCGCTTTTCCCTTTCCATGCGCAGTGTTGCTGGTATAATATAAATTAGCAATATTGTGGTATCATTAGCGAGACTCGCCAATGCCTGAAATTATAAAACTATCTAGGCGTGAAATGCCACACTGCCAATAAGAAGGAGGGGTTGCATTGAACAGAATGGGTCACTACCGCAATATCTCGGTTGCCGCTTTCTCCTTCCTGTTTGCTTATCTTCTGTCTTTTCTCTTTGAGGGACAGGTGCTTTACAGCCTTTTGGCTCATTTTGGCGCACAGGCCGACGCGTACATCCTTTCGGCAATCGTCGCTCACTTTGTGGGGCTGTTTTCCTGCGGCTTCTTTGCGAAATCGCCCCAGATGGCAAAGGGCATTATGGTCGGGGGTATGCTAATATGCCTGATTGCCACCCTGCCCTTTTTCTTCCCGCCCTCGGCCCTCTGGTTGGCGGGCATGGTCATCGCCGGCTATGCCGGCGGCTGCTCCGTTGCGGGGTGGGGGTATTTTCTCAAGACTTACACACCAAAAAACCAGCGCATTAAATCCTGCGCCCAGGTGCTGATATTTTCCAATCTCATTATGATTGCAATTAACGTGGAGGCAATACACGGCTCTCCCTTTGTGGGACTGATTCTTTCCCTGCTCTGCCTTGTTATTGGGGCCGCCCTCACATGGAAGTTGCCTGCAGATGCAGAGAAAGCGCAGCGGGAGGATAGCCGACAAAGGCTCTCCGGCGATTTAAAAAAGCCGATACTTGTACTCTTCCTGTTTGTCGCGGTTATAACCGTCAATTCGGGGCTGATGTACCAGGTCATCAACCCGGCCTTTCAGCATCTGACAGGACTTGTGAGCTGGTACTGGGCAGTGCCATATATCGTTGCCCTTGTCTTCATGCGCAACTTCCCCCTAAAAACAAAGCGTCCCCTGTTTTTATACATAGGTATGGGTATGATTATGGCGGCGTTCATATCTTTTATGCTCCTGGGGCGCAACAGGGCAGATTATTTTGTCGTCGATACGCTGATGCTGGGAGCTTGCGGCATCTTTGACCTGTTCTGGTGGAGCATCATCGGTGAAATGCTGGACTATGCCCAGAACCCGGTGAAGGTATTCGGCATCGGGCTTTCCGCTAATGTGTTCGGTGTTTTGTGCGGCGACGTGCTGGGGGTGGTTGTTACTTCCATACAGCTTCCTAGGGCGGAGGTCACGGTCATCGCCCTCACTGTGGTCTGCGTCACCCTTGTCATACTTCCGCCGCTGAACCGTCAGCTTGTCATGCTTCTGAAAAGTCACGCCTACCTCACCGCATATGAGCGCATGAACGAAAAGCAGCAGAAAACCATCATTCACCAGATAAAGATGATCGACCCTCTGACCAACCGGGAGCAAGATGTGCTCCAGCTCATTTTGTCCGGCAAGTCCAACAAAGATATCGCCGCCGCTCTATTCATCAGCGAGAGCACCGTCAAGACCCACCTGCGCAATATCTACTCCAAATATGATGTGAACAGCCGGGCGGAGCTTATCAGCACCATTCTCAAAAACCAGGCCGAAGCATAGCAAAGCACACAAAATACTGGCCCCTCCTATTTTCTGGGAGGGGCCAGTGTTTTGCCGGAAATCCTCCTTTCGGAGGATGACTTTCACTCTGCTTCTTCCTATTCTGGTATCAGGGACAGGAGGTGAATACAACGGTGAAAGCCATTAGACGATGGCGCAATATATTGGCTTTGCTTTTGTCAGTCAATATTCTTCTGGCAGTCTGGTTTGCTATAAGGCTGGTGCCTGAGGCTGCGGTTGTTTTTGGCGCTGCCAGCGTCGCCGCCTTTGTTTGCCTGATTAGGCAAGGCCGCCGCCTCAATGATGCAAGACTGATTTGTGACAACCGTATCCTTTCCGTGCCTGCGGCTGTCATCACCACATCCTGCTGTGCAAAGGACAAGCTGGTGGAAGAAACGGTGGTGTCCACTTTTGGCCTGCTCCTTGGCAGCAAGGTCTATAAGTGGGGATGCGATGGAGTCACCGGTTCACGCCTGCATAGTATCGAAATCCACAGAGAGCGGATTCGCCTGACTTTTGGCAGCGGGGAGGAAGCTCTTTGCATTGAACTGTTGCATGGCCTCACCGACAGGCAGACTGTCAAGGAGGTAACCCAAAAGCTATGGCATGAAACCGGTGTACAGGCCTCTATCAGTGGGTGGCAGGGTAAGGAAAAGGAAGAGTGTCGCTGAACTGCAGAGGCGCGAGAACGCGCGCCTCTATCTGCCGGGCTACCTTATTTTGTTCCTGCTGGTCAACGGCTGGCTGGGCGAAAAAAAACGGCCGCTAGGCCCCGGCAAAAGAAAATCATCCAAGGAGGGATGCTGCCATGTTTTGTGAAAACTGCGGCGCAAAGCTGCAGGCCAGCGCGGTTTTCTGCCCAAATTGCGGCAGGAAAGTGCAAAAGACCGAACTGGACATTTGTGTTTCCTGTGGTGCAAAGCTCACGAAAGACGCCGTATTTTGCATTAACTGTGGGGCAAAAGTCCAATCCCCGCCAACTCCTGTTCCTGCCGCATCGGATATACCCCCCTCGAATCTCGTTGGTTTTTCAACCCGGAGCAACGCCCCGGAGATACTGGCTGCGGCCAAGTCAAATCGCAAAAGCTCCATTGGCTGTATGTGGGTGCTGGTATTTGTGCCTCTCATCGGTTTTCCTCTCGCTGGGCTGCTGATGGAGGATTTTCCCTTGGGAGAAGCGGTCATTATTGGTGTGGGGGTTGCCCTTGTGCTGCTCATTGTCAACCTGCTGGGCCTGCGAAACGCCAAAAAACCCATGTGGGAGGGCGTGGTCGTCAATAAATACAGCAAGGAGCGCAGCGAGCACAGAGGAGGTGACGATGACAATTACAGAACCTACACGGAATACACCACGGTTATCAATACCGACACCGGCAAGAAAAAGACCATTGTTGAAAAAGACAGCGGCCGGGATATGTACGATTATCTGGCTGTGGGGGACCGGGTGCGGTACTATCCTATCTTTGGCACATATGAAAAGTATGACAAGTCCAAGGACAGGATTATTTACTGCAATGTCTGCCGGATGCTGAATCCCATTGCCAACGACCGCTGCAAGCGGTGCAACAATTTGCTGTTCAAATAATAACGAAAGGGAGGCTTTGATATGGACAGATTCGCATCATTGTACGAGGCGGCGGAATATGCA
>DIPE01000089.1:39018-45996 GCA_002427015.1 Firmicutes bacterium UBA5496
GGCAAGGAGCAGCTAATTTTTGCCCCCAATGCGGCAAACCCCTGACCCCTCAAGCACATTTTTGCGGAAGCTGCGGCGCAAAAATATAGAGGGGACTGCTGTGGGGAAGCCGGCCCTGTTTTATTTTAAATTCAGCTTGCTCAACAGGTCATGGATAAAGTTGGAGCCCCGGGAAATTATCAATCCCGTCAAAAAGTAGTCGATCCAGCGCACTGCCAGGTTCACTTGCAGGGCGCTGAGCAGGCCGGTGGCTGTCGCCGTGGCCAGCAGCACGCCAACCACTACAGAAGCCAGCTGGCTTTTCCAATCGCGGATGCCGGGGATTGCCGCTTTAATAATATCCACACAGACTTCTACCAGCATAGCGAGGACAATTAAAATTGCGAAGGCGTTGGCCATTGAATTTACACCTCCAAATTTCGTTGATTTATTTTAAACTTATTAAAATAAAGCGGTGTTTAGCACCCGTTAGATATGATTTTCCAGTTGCTTTATTGGAGCAAAGTATCTTAACTTTTGCAGTCAGCATAATAATTTAGGCTGCCAAAGCCTTAGTAACAAGGTCTTGGCGGCCTTTTTAGCATTACTATTTTCTGTTGCTAAATTGTCCCAGACTTTTAAAAAGGTTTAAGATACTCTTGACCCATTTTACAAACAATAGTATTCTAGGTAAAAGGAGGGAACTAATTATGTTTCGAGGGCTGGTGGTTAAGAACCCTAAGTACTGTTGTAACCTATTACTAGAATGAAGAGCCTAAACCGAATAAGGCCACTTTGCTACTTGGTTATTATTGGCATCCTTTGGGCGGGGTTAGCCTTACAAGGGAAAGTATTACTGGAAAAACGTCGGGAGTGTGAAGAAACCACTTCTGACAGAGTAAGAATGCTGATGGGGAAACATTACAACAGTGTTTACGACATCCACTCAATTGCGGAAAGCATACTTTCGGGAGATGCTGCGACAACTGCGACAATCATCCCCTTACTGAGACATATAGACGGAGCTAGGCAAAGTTATGATGATGCCCTGTTATTCGAGGACGGCATCCCTTCCTCCTATGTGAGTCTGCTATTCTACCGCTACGATAACGCTATTAGCGATTACCTTTTCGGTAATCTTTTGGGTGACAACTCCAGAATCATGGGCAATGAGGATTTCATTACGGTTGTAAAGGATTTAGAATTATACTCATCTTGGGTTTTAATGAAATTTGGGTACAAAAAAACGGGCGAAGTTTATCACGATAAAGATTTAAAAGAAAGCAGCATCTTTGAGGAGTTATCTTTAAAACCGCCCGATTATTAGTACCCTCTACCCATCAGGTCTGTAAGAGAGAAATGCAGGGTCGAAGGATTTTGCCGAATGGCGCCCAAGACTAAGACTGTATGCCGCCGTTTTCCCTTGCCAGGAAAGGGCGGTTTTTCAATCCGAGTTAGTATAATAATGACAAGATAGGGCAGTAGAACGAAAAGACATTGCTGTAGTTAATGTCTATAAGAAGGTGAGCTTCGTGGATACAGGTTATATTGATTCCGGGAACTTATTAAAAAAAAAGCGATGTTTAGCACCTGACAGATATGATTTTCCAGTTGCTTTACTCAGTGAAAGTGTGCTAAACTGTAGCCAGAAACAAGAATCCCTGCTGTGTGCGAATCAGACTGTATTTTTTGAGCCAACAAAGATGAATCGGGAGCCATGTCTCCGACGGCGTAGAATAAGCCCTAAAAGTCATTGGGGACATTTGAAAGCGCCGGGCAGGCACCCACCTGCGGAAGCAGGTTCAAAAAATGCGGTTCAAAACGGCACGGCGGGGTATTTTTTTTTACATTGGAGTGGGTTTTATGCAGCGATTTTCAAGGACTCGGATGCTAATTGGCGAAAAGGGGCTTTCGGCCCTGGCAGGGGTAAAGGTGGTCATTGTGGGGGTTGGCGGCGTGGGTTCTTATACTGCCGAAGCCCTGGCCCGGGCGGGAATCGGTTCCTTGCGCCTGATAGATCACGATTCAATTGATATTAGCAATATCAATCGTCAACTCCATGCCCTGGATTCCACAGTGGGCAAAGCCAAGGTGGCTGTCCTCGCTGACAGGTTCCGAGAGATAAATCCTGAGATGCGCCTGGAGCCAATCCAGGAGTTTTATGTTCCGGAGCAGGGGCAGACGCTTCTTGCGGGCTTTGATTGGGTTATAGATGCCGTGGATACAGTTGCAGCCAAGACAGATATTGTCTGCCGCGCTTTGGAAACAGGCCAAGGAGTAATCTCTTCCATGGGCACAGGCAACAAGCTGGATGCGGCGCTTTTGCGGGTGGACGATATTTCCAAAACTTTTAACTGCCCTCTGGCCAGGGTTTTTCGCCGGGAATTGGGGAAGAAAGGAATCCGCAGGGGTGTGCCCGTTGTCTGGTCTCCGGAATTGCCTCAGTCTGCTGAGGATCAGAGCGCGTCCCGGACCCCGGCCAGCATTTCCTATGTGCCTGCCGTTGCCGGCCTGCTCATGGCCTCTTATGTGGTCAATAAAATCATACAGCGTAAAAGCTGAGAGGATGGTTAAGCTAAAAGCACCCATCCTTTTTATTTGACATAATTGCTGGGGATATGCTAAAATTTTCATAAATTACCGGGGGAGGGTATTTTAGTGGATGAACAAAAAACCAAGATAATCAATCGCTTGCGCCGCATCGAAGGCCAGGTCAAGGGAATTCAAAAGATGCTGGACTCTGAACAGTGCTGCGCAGATATACTGGTGCAGATTGCCGCCGTGCGCGCGGCCATAAACAAGGTTGGCGGCCTGATCTTTGAGCGCTATTCTCAAAACTGCCTGGCGGGGGCTGCTACCCCCGAGGCCCAGGAGCAGGCCCTGAGCAATCTGTTAAAGACCATGAACAGCTTTATTAAGGGCGGGGGTGGATTAGAATGAATCAAATCGGTAAAATCATCAGCATAGAGGACAAGATGGCAACGGTAGAACTGGAAAGAAGCAGCGCCTGCGCCAAATGCGGCATCTGCCATCTGGGGGAGACGCAAATTCTCCATATTGATGTAGAAAACAGCATCAATGCCCAGGTGGGGCAAAGGGTGCTCATTGCCGTTGGCCAGGGAAGCGTCCTCAAAGCCAGCTCGATTTTATATCTCATTCCCCTCCTGGCATTAGTGGGGGGAATCGGTTTGGCCTATTTACTGGAAGTTTTCATCGGCCTCCCGGGCAATGTGGATTGGTGGGGAATCGGTATAGGGCTGACCTTGTTTTTCCTGGCCTATGTGATTATTCGCCTGCAGGAACCGGCCTTGCGCAGCAATCCAGCCTATGCCCCCCGCATGCTCAGACTTGCCGGCGAGCAGGAAGATATCAGCAACCTCTGCGGAAAAGTCGATGAGTGATTTATTCAGCTACGGGCTGCAGCAAAAGCAAGGCGACAGCAGCATCCCCCTGGCTGCCCGCATGCGCCCCCGCACCTTAGATGAATTTGCCGGCCAAAAACATATTGTCGGCCCCGGTAGCCTGCTAAGGCGGGCCATCCTGGCCGACCGCCTCACTTCCATGATTTTTTACGGTCCCCCCGGCACCGGCAAGACAACTTTGGCGGCGGTAATCGCCAACCAGACCAAGGCCAGCTTTCAGCGCCTTAACGCCGTGACCGCAGGGGTGGCCCAGGTGCGGGAAGTGCTGGAGGAAGCAAAAAGTAAACTGGAAATGTACCATCAGCCCACGATATTATTTATCGATGAGATTCACCGCTTCAACAAGAGCCAGCAGGATGCCCTGCTGCCGGCAGTGGAAGACGGCACAGTGCTGTTAATCGGCGCCACCACCGGCAATCCCTATTTTAGCGTCAACTCTGCCCTCCTCTCTAGGAGCCGGATTTTCGAACTTTATCCCCTGAGCAAAGAGGAAATTGGCGGGATTATGGATAGCGCCCTAATTGACAAGGAGAGGGGCTTGGGCCAGCTGGAGATCGAGCTTACCCCATCCGCCCGGGAACATATTCTCAATACCGCCGACGGCGATGCCCGGGTGGCCCTAAATGCTCTGGAACTGGCCGCCCTAACTACCCCGCCGGGGGAGGACGGGAAAATATCAATCGACCAGCAGGCGGCAGAGCAATCGGTGCAGCGCCGAGCAGTGCGCTATGACCGGGATGGGGACAACCATTATGATGTAATCTCGGCTTTCATTAAGTCTATCCGGGGGTCCGACCCCGATGCCGCTCTCTTTTGGCTTGCCCGCATGCTGGATGCCGGCGAGGACCCGCGGTTTATTGCCCGCCGCCTATATATTTCCGCCAGCGAAGACATCGGCCACGGCGATCCCCTGGCCCTGCTGGTGGCGGAGGCGGCTTTCCGGGCGGTGGAAGTCCTGGGCATGCCCGAGGCCAGGATTCCCCTGGCCCAGGCGGTCACCCATTTGGCCTGCGCCCCCAAGAGCAACGCCGCTTATCTGGCCCTGGAACGGGCCACAGAGGACGCCAGGCATGCCAGCGACACCGGCGTGCCCAACCATTTGCGGGACGGCAGTTACCCCGGGGCGAAAAAGCTGGGCCATGGGGACAATTACATCTATCCCCATGAGTATCCCGGGCATTATATTAAACAACAATACCTGCCTGATTCCCTTGCCCACCGGCGCTACTATTATCCCGGCGACCTTGGCTATGAAAAGCGCCTGCGCCAATGGCTGGAGGCCACCAAGGGCTTGCCGGAGGATTAAAAAAAGCTGACCCCTCGGGGCGCTAATAAGATTCCTGTTTATCGAAGGAGTGGCATGATTGTGGTCATGCCACTTCTTTTTCAAAAAAAAGACCATCAGACTATTAACGGTTAATGGTCATTTCGATATTCGGTTTTCTAACTTGGCGGCGAACGGTCCTTCAATCATTCTGAACACGCCAATATCCATCTTTGTTTCTGGCAAGCAATTGTTCTACAACCATATCACGCCGCAGTGTACAAAAATCATCGTGAAAATCGGCAATTATGATATTCACTTCTCGTTCGGTATATATCTTGCCAAATTCAAAAGACTGGACAATCACCTCCAAAACAATCCGTTTCTTTTTGCGCTGCGCCGGGATTGTTTTGAGTTTCCCATATTCAAAGAAAGCATTGACTACTTTTCGCCGGTATTCTGCGTCTCTCTGGGACTGTATTTGTGCATCGTCGGATTCCTCTTGAATAATGTCGAGAAGGCTTGTATTGAAACACTCTCTGCAAAGGGAATACATTGTGTAATATTGCTTCTTGTATGAAGTCACGGCGCCGGCATCGGCCAGTTTTTTTAAGTGGAAAGAGATTGTGGGCGCGGTTAATCCTAAGCGTTCGGCTAGTCGTTCCACATACATATCTTCGATTGCAAGTGACTTTAATATTTGCAGCCTTGATTTATCTGACAAGCACTTGAACAGGCGAATGGCCTCGGCCTCTGTCACTACTTGTCCCCCCATATTTTTTCAAATGTTTCTCGGATTTCTGCAATCGCTTCCAGCTTGATGCTTTCATAGTGTATCTTTTCAACATCTCCGTGCTCAGCTGCTTTAGCATACGCAATTTTCCAATTCGCCGGGATTTGCTCTGTCTTTCCCAAAAAGAAATCCTTGATTTCTGCTGAGCTTCCGGATTTCACCGTCCTGATGGCCACTGACAAAACTGTCTTAAAAATATCGAACACATTGGCGCGAATCTTCATAAATGTTGCCTCGTCAGCTCGGTTATCTGCCAGTAATTCCTTCTGTCTTTGCTGGCAAGCGGCAATTTCTTCGTTAAAATACACAAAGACCGCGTTTTGAGTTTGTTCGTTCACGCTAGCACCTCACTTAAATTAATATCGCCAAAACCCAGTTCCCAGATTGTGCGCGCTGCTCAGGAAAGATTCTCAAAATATGCTGTCACCTGAGCATTGTTGCGACGGACAACCTTTTCCGTTTTTAATTGTCAATCGGACTTTCATGCGTTGGATATAGTCATCAGCTCCCTTGCCTCATAGTATCATCCTTCCTTTCCGATTATATAATAGTCTATATGCATGTGTCAATTCCTTTTAGATATATATAAAAACAAATTTCCTGAGACAAGAGATCCTCCCCACAGATTCCAAAGAGTATTTTTTTGGCTGGGGAGGGAATACTGCAAAGTGACAGGGGGGAAGCGAATGCAAAGGGCCAGTGATTTGCTTGGGCTGCCGGTGGCAGATGCCAACAATAGTCCCCTGGGAGCAGTGGGGGAAATTTTGCTGGATTTCGCTCGGGAGCGCCTGGGGGCCCTCTTAATTGCGGACAAGAACTTCCCGGAACCCGGCTTAATCCCAGCAGAGGACATAGTCTTTGCCCCCGAAGTCCTTACTGTCCCCGCAGATGCCATCATCCGCGGCGATGGCGCAGTCATTCTCCGTCAGGGCAAAATTACTCTGGAAGAGGCCCGCAAGCTTTCGGTAGTGACCAATTCCGGCAGCAGATTAGGCAATGTGGCAGACTTGATTCTCGACGGCATTCAGCTTGTGGCCCTGGAGCTTTCCGACGGCCTGCTCCAGGATGTGTTTGAGGGCAGGAATGTTCTCTCTTTGCCTGTGAGCGCCGACCTTGCCCAGGAGAAACTGATTGTTCCCGAGGGCGCCGGGCTTAAAACTCCCAGTCCGGGAGAATGGCAGTTCAGCCGGGGATTATAAAACGGAGGTTGATTTTTATGGAGTGTCCCAAGTGCAAATCCCGGGACACGGGCAAGGTAGCCAACAACCAGTATTATTGTTGGAATTGCTTTGTGCTCTTTAGTTTTGACAACAAGATGCGCCCGTGCCTGTACGAGGTAGATACTGAAGGCACCTTGGTCGCCTTGGAACAATGACAGGAGGTTGTGCCCAGTGCGTCGTGGCTATTGGACGGGTTTTTTTATGGGCGGTCTCATAGGAATGCTGGCCGTCAAGGCCTATGGTGATCAGCTCATGGATTTAATGTATTCTAAGTTGGAGGGTCGTTCCGGGGATATTGCT
>DIPE01000089.1:46178-48407 GCA_002427015.1 Firmicutes bacterium UBA5496
GGCTGCCCAGTAATTTTTTCCCGTCTACGGCGATAAGCTTTTAGCAGGGGGGGAAAAGCATGCTGACTAAAATCTCTCAAAACTCTTTGCTAAAACTGGCCCTGCAGATTGCCGGCCTGGTTCTTATCCTGACGGTGGTCTATTTGCTCCGGCGCCCGCTGCTGGCTGTTTTGGCCCCGGTGCTCATTGCCATTACAATCGCGTATATCCTAAATCCAGTGGCTATCTGGCTGGAGCAGCGCCGCCTCAGCCGCACAATGGCGGTGCTCCTGATTTTTTTGGTCTTTTTCGGTTTATCCTTTGTTTTTTTGGCCAGGTTTTTGCCCATGTTTATCGAAGAAGTCAACAGCCTGGTCCGGCGGGTACCCCAGTATGTCCAGCAGGGGCAGGGGCTGCTGGCGGATCTCTACAAGGCCGCTTCTCGCCTTAACCTGCCGCCGTCGGTTCCCGAGGCCCTGGAGAAAGGCCTGCGGGCAGCAGAGGAGAGGCTGCTGGCGAATCTGGCCCGGATACCTGAAGTCACTGTCAATGTGGCCAGGGGTCTGTTTACCTTCTTCCTGGTCTTGGTGCTCAGCTTCTACCTGCTCCGGGATTTTGATATGGTGGGGGACAGCATCTACTTTATTATCCCCCGCAAGAGCCGGCCCCGGGCTCGCAAGATTCTCCATGAAGTGGACAGCAGTCTGGGAAAGTATATCCGGGGTCAGCTGGTCCTGGCCCTGGTGGTGGGGGTGCTGACCTACTTAAGCCTCTTGCTTCTGGGGGTGGAGTTTTCCCTGATCTGGGGGATTTTTGCCGGCATCACCAACACCATTCCCTACTTTGGCCCCTTTCTGGGCGCTGTGCCGGCGGTGCTCATGGCCCTGCTTACTTCCCCGGCCCTGGCCCTCAAGACAATTTTAGTTTTTGTCATCATCCAGCAGGTGGAAAGCAATTTTATCTCCCCTTATGTCTTGGGCAAGACCTTAGGCCTCCATCCCCTGGTTGTGCTTGTGGCGCTCCTGGCAGGAGGGCAATTTTTCGGGATCTGGGGGCTGGTAGCTGCAGTCCCCGCAGTGGCAGTGGCCAAGATTATCATCCGCAACCTGGCCCTGCCCCCATTGGAATAAAAAAAGGACGCTTCTTTTGCTTGCGCTTCAGAAACGTTCCCTTTTTCTCTATGAAGTTTAGTTGCTTGGAGCCTGATTGGCGGCTTTCTTGATCTTACTAATGTCGAAAGACTCATTGTTAAAGCAGTTTCTATATCTATTTTCACCTTTATTGAAAAAGGTTGAAGCCGGATTAAAAAGATAATATTGTTCTAGATTATATCCTTCAGGGATTTGTGTCAAAAGTTCATGCTGAGACAAACGGAAAATAATTACTTCTTCCCCTATCGTGAGATGCTCTTGCTCACATATATGGGTGAAACCTTCTATCTTTCCACCAATATGGCGAATAACCAACTCATCGAAGGGCAACGAATTTGGTCCAAGATATTCGTCTACACGAAATAACACGTCTGTATGAAGTTTCTTGCCCCCTTGCTTTTGCACCTCAGGTATTGGAGCTCCAAAATCCTTTGTTTCAACGGTGCCTAGTATTTCGGTAACCCGGCCTTTGACGATAATTGTAGATTCCTTAGCTTGCTGCTTTAAATCCCTATCCTTATGAAAGTAACTTGAAACCAATGCCAGGCCCTCCGTGGGATTTGCGATGAATGTGGTATTATTGCCTTCCGTTAAACCTTCATTATAGAAAACTTCACTCTTATCTTCCGGTCCGCCGAAAATTTTGGGCATAGTAATTATCAAGGTAATAATCACTATAGCGCCAAGCATAAATGGGAATATTTTTTTCACGACTTATCCCTCCTTCCAAAATATTCATTGAAATACAACTCGAAAACTCCTAGATTTAACTTCAAATTGGGAGCGAGTAGGTTATTTATATGGGATTTTATACGTAAGAACTGCTATATTATAGTATTCTACGAAAAGCCAAAAATTCCTTTTTTTTCTAAAATAAAAATGACATTTGGGTATATTGCGGTGGTTGCAATTTTAACCCGTATGGCATTAAAAGGTTTAATAGCATTCTAAACTGCAGTAATGCCCTAATTTTGCAGCATCTACTATAAATACACCAAGCTAGCAGCTGCAAGGATTTTTTTGCCAATTGTTGCTTATAGTGGTATAATGTTTGGTATAGGAATACTATGACGCAACCGTTGGATGGTATGCGCCTCAA
>DIPE01000071.1:0-130 GCA_002427015.1 Firmicutes bacterium UBA5496
CCAGGTGCTGGGTCGGGAGCCGGGCAAGGCCCCGGCTGTGAAGGTCCTGGATTTTCTTGCCCGCACAGAAAAGATTGTGGCCGCAGTCTACAACGGCCAATCTCATTTAGGTTCTGTCCAGGACGGCAAC
>DIPE01000071.1:403-633 GCA_002427015.1 Firmicutes bacterium UBA5496
GCCGCCAGGAAGGGAATCCTGCCGGTGTTTCCGGAAGCTGTCGAGGCTGAGGCTGCTGCCCTTCAGGAGGCTGCAGGGGAAAAGCGCCTTGACCTCCGGGAACAAGAAATGGTGACAGTGGACGGCGAAGAATCTCAGGATCTGGATGACGGCTTTTCCCTCAGCCGTGAATCCGACGGAACATGGCGCCTGGGAATCCACATCGCCGATGTGGCCCATTATGTCAGGCC
>DIPE01000071.1:787-7486 GCA_002427015.1 Firmicutes bacterium UBA5496
TGTACTTAGTTGACCGGGAAGTGCCCATGCTGCCGGAAAGGCTCTCCCGGGATTTGTGTTCTCTTTTGCCCGGGCGCGACCGGCTGGCTCTCAGCTGTCTGGCGGAAATATCCCCTGCCGGGGAAGTCATCAGCTATCAGTTTGCCGAGACAGTGGTGCGCTCAAGGGCTCGGCTCACTTATTCCCAGGCGGAAGCAGGCTGCAGCAATGGGCTCCTGGCCCTGGCAGCTGAGCTTGGCCAGCTGTTAAACGCAAGGCGCATGGAGAGGGGGGCAGCGTACATTGAGCTCCCAACCACCGCCATTACCCTTGACGCCAATGGCCGCCCCATCAGCATGGGGCCCCGGGAAACAGGAGGCCCCCGAGGACTGGTGGAGGAATTCATGGTCCTGGCCAATGAACTGGCAGCGGATTTTCTCTATAAAAACGGCGCCTCTCTCCTCTACCGGGGAAATGAAGGATTTTATCCCGGCCGGGAAGAAGATTTAAACGCTTATCTGGCTCGCTGGGGCTGCCAACTGGCTTATCCCCCTTCTTCCCGGGAACTGCAGCAACTGCTGGCGGCGATAAGTGGCCGCCGGGAAGAGCTGCTGATCAGCAGAAAACTGGCCCGGAGCCTGCATAAGTCCCGCTACAGCTGGACACCCTTGGGACATTATAATCTGGCTGCAGAGCGCTATATTCATTTCAGCTCTCCCATCAGGAGATATTCCGACCTCTTTGTGCACCGCCAGATCAAGCAGGTTCTCAACCGGCAGCCTCTCCTGGCCCTGGAGCGGGATTTGCCCCGGGTGGCGGAGCAATGTTCCTTTAGGGAACGCCTGGCTCAGGATATTGAGGGAGCATGCCTCGAGCAGAAAAAGCTGGAGTACATGGCGGCACAGGCAGACACTCTTTTCAAGGGCCTGGTTGCCGAACTTACCAACAGTGGCCCCCTAGTTTGGCTGGAAAATACCGCCGAAGGCATTGTGGTGGCCGGGGACCGGCAACTGCTGGACAACTGCCAGCCTGGAGACCCGATGACAGTCCAGGTGCATAAACTTGATTATAAGACAAAGTCCATTTACTTTTCCTGCGCCGGCGGCCCGGGAAAAGTTGACAGAAAGATTGAGTAATGTTAAATTAATCAGGAACTATTGTTGCTAATGAGGTGTTTTTATGGTGAAGACAAGAAATACCAAGCAACGTCAATTAATCCTTGAGGAATTGCGTGGCACCAAGTCTCATCCCAGCGCCGAGTGGGTTTATCAGCGGGTAAAGGCCAAACTCCCCAATATCAGTTTAGGCACGGTGTACAGAAACTTGGCAATGCTAAAGGAACAGGAAATCATTCAGGAATTGCCCCGTGCCGGCAGTCAAAGCCGCTATGACAGCAATCCTAATCCTCATTACCATTTTCTCTGCCTGGAGTGTGGCCGCATTGATGACGTGGAGCTGCCTTACCTGGAAAAGTTCAACTTAGAAGTTGCAGAGAAACTGACGGAATACGAGGTCCTGGGACATTTTGCCGAGTTCTACGGACTGTGTCCCCAGTGCAAAAAATCTAAGTAAGGAGCTGTTGGCAATGGCAGAATTCATCTGCAGAGAATGCGGCGAAGAAAAAGAAGGACGGTGCAAGCCCCGCAAATGTCCTAAGTGCGGCGCAGCCAATTCCTTCGACAAAAAGGAATAGTAAAGCTAAAGAACCAGAATGCCCTAGGGCGATCTGGTTCTATTTTTATTGCGTTTTCCCCGCACATTCCCATCAAAATACCCCCCATGCCATAGAAACTGTTTCATACTATTTAGTGAAAACATCCGGCGCTAAAGTGTTATAATCAGTAAAAAGGACAAGAGGGAGTAGATTAAACATGGCAATTGATTTACGCAGCGATACTGTCACCAGGCCTACCGAAGAAATGCGCCGGGCTATGGCCGAAGCCCAGGTGGGAGACGATGTCTATGGCGAGGATATGACAATCAATGAGTTGGAGGAAAAGGGCGCTGCCCTCATGGGCAAGGAGGCTGGCCTCTTTGTCACCAGCGGCACCATGGGCAATTTGCTCTCTGCCCTTACTGTCTGCCAGCGGGGCGACGAAATCATCATGGAAGAGCAAATGCATATGTTTTGGTATGAGGTGGCCGGCATCGCCGCCCTGGCCGGGGTGCAAATCCACACCCTGCCGGGAATCCGGGGTGTGGTCAGCGTGGAAGATCTCCAGACCGCCATCCGCGCAGAAGATATCCATTATCCCAGGACGCGGATGTTTTGCATGGAAAATACGCATAACAGGGCCGGGGGCACTGTCATGAGCAAAGAGCAGATGCAAGCATTAAGCTCTGTGGCCAGAGAGGCGGGGCTATGGGTTCATACCGACGGCGCCCGGATTTTCAACGCTGCTGTCTTTTTAGGTCTAGAGCCCCGGGAATTAGCGGCCTGCACTGACAGCTTGACCTTTTGCCTGTCCAAGGGCCTGGCGGCGCCGGTGGGCTCCCTGCTGGTAGGGCCCAGGAATTTCATCCTCCGGGCAAGAAAATACCGGAAGATGCTGGGGGGCGGCATGCGCCAAGCTGGCGTGCTGGCGGCGCCGGGGCTGATTGCCCTGGACAGCATGCGCCTGCGCCTGGCGGAAGACCATGAAAACGCTCGCAGGCTGGCGGAAGGTCTGGCCCGGCTGGGGGCAGGAGTAGATATGGATACCGTTCAGACCAATATCATCCGCTTTCAGGTGCCCATGGCGGCACAGGATTTCGTAGATCGCTTGGCGGAGCGGGGAGTGCTGGCCAATACCACCGGCCAGGATTCCATAAGGTTTGTCACCCATTACGAGGTGAGCCGGGAGGATGTGGACAAGGTCCTGGCCGCCTGTGGGGAAATTTTAGCTTAAACGCGCCCGGGCTTCCTTGTTATACCTGACTTAAAAGTTGAATTGAATGGTAACCGCGACAAAAAGTCCCGTCCCCGGTGTCGCGGTTTTTTTGTGGTATTTTTTCGGTTTGGGACATACCTTATATTAAAGGAGTGGTGCATATGCGCTCTGGAATATACCTGGCGGGAATAATCTCGGTGGTGTTATTGCTGGCCCTGGCTTTCCAGCTGCTGCCTCCCCCCTGGGAGGGAGGGATGGCAGGGTGGTTTTGCGCCATTTGGTATCTTTGCGCCTTGGCGGCGGGGCTGGGATACTGGTACAAATTTGACCTGTCCCGGGCCAGGGAAGAACGCCAACGCAAGTTGGAACAAGCCCGGCAGGAGCGGCTGGCGGCCAAGAAAACAGGGGTGGGTAAGCGGCAACGGTCCTATTAGTATGTTATAATAATTGCATAAATCGTAAGAGGGTGACTCCCGATGACCAAGCATCAGCAGCTGCTGGAATATATCGAAAATCTGCCCATCGGCGATAAGATTTCTGTGCGCCAAATTGCCAGAGAGCTTGATGTCAGCGAGGGCACTGCGTACAGAGCCATCAAAGAAGCGGAAACCCGGGGACTGGTCAGCACCATGTCCAGGGTGGGCACCGTGCGCATCGAGCTCAAGGCTGAGCGCAGCATTCAGATTCTTACCTTTGCAGAGGTTGTCAATATTGTGGACGGCAGCATCCTGGGGGGCCGGGCGGGTCTGCACAAAACTCTGAATAAGTTCTTAATCGGGGCTATGGAAATTGATTCCCTGGAAAAATACGTGGAGGCCGGCAGCCTGCTCATTGTCGGCGACCGGGAGGAGGCCCAGATCCTGGCCCTGACCCGGGGGGCCAGTGTGATGATTACCGGCGGCTTTGAAGCCTCAGCTTTGGTCAAAGATTTGGCGGACAGCCAAGAAATCCCCCTGATTTCTTCTACATATGACACCTTTACCATTGCCACCATGATCAATCAGGCCATCCATGACCGGCTGATAAAGAAAGAAATCATCCGGGCCCAGGATGTCATGGTGGGGGCACCCCGGTACTTGCAGGCCGGCGATGATGTAGCCAAGGTCCTGGAGCTGTCCAGAAAAAGCGGCCACAGCCGCTTTCCCGTAGTGGATGAAAATAGGCGGGTGGTGGGGATTATCACCGGCCGGGATTTAGTGGGCATTTCCCCGGACACGCCCCTGGAAAAGGTTATGACGAAGAAAGCCCATACTGTGGAGCTGAAAACTTCGGTGGCTGCAGTTGCCCACAAAATGGTCTGGCAGGGCATTGAGATGCTGCCGGTGGTGGAAAACAAAAAGCTAAAGGGCGTGGTCACCCGGGAGGATGTGATCAAGGCTCTGCAGCTTTCCCAGCGCCAGCCCCATGTGCAGATGACCTACACCGACAACATTATCAGCCAGTTTCGCTCCTTCTCCGAAGGGAACACGGCTGTCCTCAGGGGGAGCATGCCCGCAGTGGCTATGGACCGAAGCGGAGGGGTCTCCCAAGGGGCCCTGCTCACCGTCATGCTGGAAGCGGCAGCGGTCCTCCTGCGCCAGCATCGCTTCCCGGATATTGTCCCCGAGGGAATCAGCACTTATTTCCTGCAGCCTGTGCCTCCGGAAAGAGAATTAGAGGTGCGTGCCCGCCTCATCGATGTGGGCAGGCATACGGGCAAAGTGGATATCGACATTGCCTGTGAGGGCAATATCGTATGCAGAGCAATGGCCTCGGTCCAGAGCCTCAAGGATTAATCCTCGCAGGCAGGACAAGCCCGTATCTGACTAACCCAACCACTAGAGCCGGAGGGATATAGATGAGCAAAGAAAGCGGTGGCTTTGTCCACCTGCATAACCATACAGAATACAGCCTCTTAGACGGGGCGGTACGCATTCCCGACCTGGTGGCTACCGCCAAAAAACTGGGCATGCCCGCCGTTGCCATTACTGACCATGGCAATATGTACGGGGTGGTGGATTTTTATAAGGCCGCTAAAAAAGAGGGGATTAAACCCATCCTCGGCTGCGAGGTCTATTTGGCCCCTGAATCCCGGTTTATCAAGCAGGGGGCCAGGGATGACACTGCCTACCACCTGGTGCTGCTGGCGGAAAACGATATCGGTTATAAAAACTTAATGCGGCTGGTGACCCTGGGCCACCGGGAAGGCTTCTACTACAAGCCCCGGGTGGATAAAGAGCTGTTGCGCCAATATCATGAAGGGCTAATCTGTATGTCCGCTTGTCTGGGGGGCCAGATTCCCACTCTCCTCCTCCAGGGGAATAAGGAGGGGGCCAAGGCCCTGGCCCTGGAAATGGCGGATATCTTTGGCCCCAATAATTTCTATTTAGAGGTCCAGGACCACGGACTGATGGAGCAAAAAACCGTCAACAAGGACTTGGCGGAAATCAGCAGCCAGACGGGGATTCCCCTGGTGGCCACCAATGACCTGCACTACCTGGCCCAGGAGGATGCCGAGGCCCACGATGTGCTGCTGTGCATACAGACTGCAAAACATGTGGATGATGCCGACCGCATGCGCTTCCCCAGTGACCAATTCTATCTCAAATCCCCCGGTGAAATGGCGGAACTCTTTGCCTGGTGCCCGGAGGCTTTGGCCAATACAGTAGCCATTGCCCAGCGCTGCGATGTCACTTTGCAGTTTGGCACCTACCACCTGCCGGATTATCCTGTGCCCCAGGGCCATACGGTGGCTACCTGGCTCAGGCATCTCTGCCGGGAAAAGCTGCCCAACCGCTACCCCGATCCAACTCCTGAGGTCTTGAAGAGGGTTGAGTATGAGCTCTCGGTTATTGAGAAGATGGGTTATCCCAGCTACTTTTTAATTGTCTGGGACTTCTGCGATTTTGCCCATCGCCACGGCATTCCCGTGGGGCCCGGCAGGGGCTCTGGGGCAGGCAGCATTGTCGCTTATATTCTGGGAATAACAGATATTGACCCCCTGCGCTATAAATTGCTTTTTGAGCGCTTTCTCAACCCCGAGAGGGTTTCCATGCCTGACTTTGACATAGACTTTTGCTATGAGCGCCGGGGCGAGGTCATTGAATATGTCACGGAAAAATACGGGCGGGAGCGGGTGGCCCAGATTATCACCTTTGGCACCATGGCCGCCCGGGCTGTGGTTCGGGACGTGGGCAGGGCCATGGACCTTTCCTTCGCGGAAACCGACCGCATTGCCAAGCTCATTCCGGAAGAGCTGAAGATGACTATTGACAAGGCCCTGGAGCAGGAACCCCGCCTTAATGAGTTAATGGAGGAAGACCCCCGGGTGGAAAAGCTCATCCGCATTGCCCGCAAGCTGGAGGGCCTTTCCCGCCACGCTTCCACTCATGCTGCCGGGGTGGTCATCGCCAAGGAAGACCTGGTAAACTACGTTCCCCTCCAGGGCAACGACCAGGAAGGGCTGACTACCCAGCTGCCCATGACCACCTTGGAAGAACTGGGCCTGTTGAAGATGGACTTTTTAGGCCTGCGCACTCTGACCATTCTGAAAAATGCCATGGACATGATTAAAACAAACAGGGGCATCGAAATTGAGCTCAACCGCATTCCCCTGGATGACAAGGCGACCTTTGACCTGCTCTGCTCCGCTAACACCATGGCGGTGTTCCAGCTGGAAAGCGACGGCATGCGCAAGGTTCTCTCGGACCTGCAGCCTACAGTCTTCGAGGACATCATTGCCTTGGTGGCCCTTTACCGGCCGGGCCCCATGGAGCAGATACCAAACTTTATCGCCAGCAAGCACGGGCAAATCCCCGTCAGCTACCCCCATCCGAAACTGGAGGAAGTTCTCAAGGAAACCTATGGGGTC
>DIPE01000071.1:7534-8034 GCA_002427015.1 Firmicutes bacterium UBA5496
GAAACCTATGGGGTCATGATCTATCAGGAACAGATTATGATGGCGGCTTCGACCCTGGCGGGCTTTAGCTTGGGTCAAGCAGACCTGCTGCGCCGGGCAATCGGCAAAAAGAAGCTGGAGGTCATGAAGGAACAGCGCAAGACTTTTGTGGCCGGCTGCATTGAAAACGGCCTGGAAAGAAAACAGGCTGAGGATATCTATGACCTGATTGTCAAATTCGCCGACTACGGCTTTAATAAATCCCATTCTGCCGCCTACGGTTTGGTCGCTTATTATACAGCTTATTTTAAGGCCAACTACACTATAGAATTTATGGCGGCCAACTTGGGCGCCGTCATGGCCAACACGGAAAAAGTCGCTCTCTATATCGATCATTGCCGCCGCCTGGGCATCCAGGTGCTGCCTCCGGATATCAATGAGAGCGGCGTTGACTTTACCGTTGTGGGAGACAAGATCCGCTTTGGCCTGGGTGCGGTGAAGAATCTGGGCACGGCGGCGGT
>DIPE01000071.1:8192-13084 GCA_002427015.1 Firmicutes bacterium UBA5496
ATGAACGGCCGCTGCAACAAGCGAATGCTGGAGAATATGATCAAGGGCGGTTGCATGGATTCACTGCCGGGACACCGGGCCCAAAAGCTGGCGGCTATGGACAATCTCATTGCCACCGCTGCCCGTCTCTATAAGCAGAAGATCAGTGGCCAGATGGACATTTTTGACATCTTAGGGGAACCGGAGCCTGAGGCCGAACTGCCGCTGCTGGCGCCTTTTCCCCGCAAGGAACTGCTCAAAGGTGAAAAAGAGGCTTTGGGCATGTATTTGACCGGCCATCCCCTGGAAGACTATGTGGAGCTGCTGGATTCCCTTAACGTCGCCTCTATCCCCGCTCTGGAAGAAATGGAGGAGGGAAAGGAAGTCACTGTCGCCGGCATGGCTGCCGCCTGCAGGACAATTATTACCCGCAATGGCAAGCATATGGCTTTTTTGACCTTGGAAGACCAATTTACCACTTTGGAGGTTATTATATTTGAAGAGGTCTTGACCCAGTCCAGGGAACTTTTAGCCGGAGAAACGCCCCTTTTGGTCACCGGCCGCCTGGAATTCGCCACCCAGGGGGAGCCCAAAATGCGGGCGGAGACCATAGCCAAGCTGGAGGTGCCTAATTCCAGTCACAAACTGTACCTAAAGATTGAGGGCGATACAGACAGCGACTGCATCAACCGGGTTCTCTATATCTTGGACCAGTATCCCGGGGACGTGCCTGTCTACATGTTTTTCGCCGCCACCAAGGCTTTGCGCCTGATGGACAAATTTCCTGTCAATCCCGACAGGCGCTTGCTGGTCCAGCTTGAAGATATGCTGGGCAAGGACTGTGTCGTTCTCAAAAATACTCAAAGACAGGCAGCGGAATAGAAGGAAGGTGGTTCCATGCAGCAGCAGATTGTCAGGATGCTGAAAGAGCGGGGAGTGGACCTGGACTGTATTGCCGGCCTTGTCCTGGAGCTTCAGTTTCCTTATAACCACAAGCTGACCCAGGAAGAATGCCGCGCAAGTGTGGAAAAGGTCCTGGAAAAACGGGAAGTGCAAAATGCCATATTGACGGGACTGGTCCTGGATATATACGCCGAACGGGGGCTGCTGCCGGAACCTCTTCAGAGCATCCTCATTCGGGATGACCCTCTGTACGGCGTGGATGAAGTGCTGGCCCTGAGCATCACCAATATCTACGGCAGCATCGGCTTTACGAATTTCGGCTACCTGGACAAGGTCAAGTCCGGAATCCTCAAGAATATCAATGCCAAGCAAGAGGGGGTTGTCAACACCTTCCTGGATGACTTGGTGGCAGCCATCGCCGCTGCTGCCGCTGCCCGCCTGGCCCACCAATATAAGGCCCCAGAATTGTAGGGCGGAGTCTTGCCGCCCTCGGGACGTCGGGAGATTCGTAAGGGGCGGCGTCTTGCCGCCCAACCCCGAATGGGGCAATGGGCCGCGACAGAAAGTCCCGTCCCTGGTGTCGCACCGATTGACAGGGATACTCTCTTATATGATAATGATTGTGGATTAGATAGCGAAAGGGAGGAAGTTCAATGCGAGAAGAAGCGCTCAAACTGCACAAAGACAACCGGGGAAAACTTGCCGTTGCCAGCAAGGTGCCCCTGCAAAACGCCAAAGACCTCAGCCTGGCCTATTCGCCGGGGGTGGCCGAACCTTGCCTGGAAATACATAAAGATGTCAATACGGTATACGACTATACCGCCAAGGGCAATTTTGTCGCCATTGTCTCTGACGGCACAGCTGTGCTGGGCCTGGGCAATATCGGGGCGGAAGCAGCCATGCCTGTCATGGAAGGAAAAGCTGTGCTCTTTAAGTCTTTTGCCGGCGTGGATGCCTTCCCCATCTGCCTGGGCACAAATGATATTGAGGAAATAGTCCGCACCGTTAAGTTGCTTGAACCAACCTTTGGCGGCATCAATCTTGAAGATATTGCCGCTCCTGCCTGCTTTGAAATTGAATCCCGCCTGAAAAAAGAAATGAACATTCCTGTCTTTCACGATGACCAGCATGGCACTGCCATAGTCACCGCCGCTGCCACCGTCAACGCCCTTAAGGTGGCGGGCAAGGAACTCTCCCAGATTCGCCTGGCGGTCAATGGGGCCGGAGCTGCGGCCATGGCCGTAACCAAGCTGCTCCTGGGCATGGGAGCGAAAGATGTCATCATCTGCGATTCCAGCGGCCCCATTTATAAGGGACGCAAAGAGCGCATGAATCCCTACAAGGAACAAATAGCTGAAACCACCAATCCCCGGGGCATCAAGGGCAGTCTGGCCGAGGCCGTCAAAGGCTGTGATGTCTTCATCGGCTTGTCGGTGGGCAATGTCTTGACAGCGGAAATGGTCCGCTCCATGGCTCCCAACCCGGTTATCTTCGCCATGGCAAACCCGGTGCCGGAAATTGACCCGGCCCTGGCAAAAGAAGCCGGCGCCCTGGTTGTTGGCACCGGCCGCTCGGATTATCCCAATCAAATCAACAATGTCTTGGCCTTCCCCGGCGTGTTCCGGGGCGCCTTGGACACCCGGGCTAAAGAAATCAATGAGGATATGAAAATCGCTGCCGTCCTGGGCATTGCAGGTCTCATCAGTCCCAGCGAACTGAGCGCCGATTATATTATCCCCCGGCCTTTCGATCCTCGTGTAGCGCCGGCGGTAGCAGCCGCCGTGGCCAAAGCAGCTATGGACAGCGGCGCAGCCCGCATTGCTGTGGACCCCGAGGCCATTGCCGCCAAGACCAGGACACTGGCCAGCATATAGAGACAACGGGGCAGCAAGCTGCCCCGTTTACAGGATATAAAAGGGGTATAGAGAATATCTGGTTTAAGGAAAAATATCAGGAGGGACTTAAATTGAAGAAATTATTTGTCGTCGGCGCCGGACAGATGGGCGCAGGCATAGCCCAGGCTGCAGCCCAAGCGGGCTACCCGGTTAAGCTGTCTGATGTCAATCCAGACTTTGTGAAAAGAGGCATTGCCTCAATCGACAAGGCCCTGGCCAGACAGGTAAGCAAGGGCCGCCTGGAGGAGGCCGCCAAGGCAGAGATTATGGGCAGAATCACTCCCGCCGCCGGGCTTCAGGACGCTGCCGCTGCCGACCTGGTCATAGAAGCAGTGGTGGAAAGCCGGGAAATAAAGAAGCAGATATTCACCCAGCTGGAGAAAATCTGCCAGGACAAAGCCATTCTCGCCAGCAACACTTCTTCTATTCCCATCACCGAAATCGGTGGCTATACCAATTGCCCCCAGAGGGTAATCGGCATGCACTTTATGAACCCGGTGCCGGTCATGCGCCTGGTGGAACTCATCCGGGGGGCGGCCACTTCCGATGATACTTTAGCTGTGGTAAAGGAAGTTGCCGAAACCATGGGCAAGACTCCGGTGGAAGTCAATGACGCCCCCGGTTTTGTCGTCAACCGCATTCTCATCCCCATGCTTAACGAAGCATGCTTTGTGCTTCAGGAAGGCATCGCCAGCGCTGAGGGCATTGATCAAGCCATGACCTTGGGCGCCAATCATCCCATGGGCCCCCTGGCCCTGGCTGATCTCATCGGTCTGGATACCTGCCTAGCGATTATGGAAGTCCTCCACCGGGATATGGGCGAGGATAAATACCGGCCCTGCCCCCTGCTGCGCAAGCTGGTGCAGGCAGGCTGGCTGGGAAGAAAGACCGGCCGCGGATTTTATGATTACCGGGAGGGAAAATAAATGAGCGTCCGCGTGGAGATTGAAGAAGCCATTGCCCTGGTGACCATTGACCGGGAGCAGCAGTTAAACGCCCTGAATATCGAGACCCTCCGGCAGCTGGAACAGGAAATCTCCGCCCTGGGGGCAGATAAGGGCATTAAAGTAGTGGTGCTGACCGGCGCCGGCAGCAAAGCTTTTGTGGCCGGGGCAGATATTGCCGAGATGAAGGACATGAATGAAGAGGAAGCCCTGGAATTCTCGGCTTTAGGGCATCGGGTCTTCGGCCTGATTGAATCCCTGCCCAAGCCTGTTATCGCGGCCGTCAACGGCTACGCCCTGGGCGGCGGCTGCGAGCTGGCCCTGGCCTGTGACCTGCGTTTTGCCGGCGATTGGGCCAAGCTGGGCCAGCCGGAAATCGGCCTGGGGATTATTCCCGGCTTTGGCGGCACCCGGCGCCTGGCACGCCTGGTGGGCAGGGGCAAGGCCATGGAACTTATCTTCAGCGGTGAGAGAATTGACGCTGAAACCGCCCTTGGGCTGGGCCTGGTAGAGCGCATCTATTCTGCTGAGGAACTAATGCCCAAGACCATGGATTTCGCCCGGGGCATAAGCAAATACAGTCTCAGGGCGCTGCAGGCAGCTAAGGCCGCAATTGCCACCGAGGATCCTGGTCTGCAAAAAGAACAAAAACTCTTTGCCCAGTTATTCAGCGGTCCCGACCAAAAAGAGGGCATGAGCGCCTTTATTGAGCGCCGGCGGCCGCAGTTCACGGAATAAAGTTCAGGGGGGACCGGCAGGGTCCCCTTATTTGCACCTATCCCGGTCAGGAGTTACAATAGAAGAGGCAGTCCCGGAGGGACACAAAACGTCCAAGGGAAAGGAGCAGGATTTATGAAAATAGCTGTGCTCACCAGCGGCGGCGATGCCCCAGGCATGAACGCCGCCGTGCGTGCCGTAGTGCGCAAGGGAATATACAATGATTGCCAGGTCTTCGGGATCAGGGAAGGTTTCCGGGGCATCATAGACGATGACATCATCCCTTTGCAGTTGGGGTCGGTGGCCGACGTCATTCAGAGGGGCGGCACGTTTTTGCGCACCGCCCGCTGCGAGGAATTTCAGACACCCCAGGGTTTGGCGAAGGCCATTGCCAACCTGCGCCGCCGGGAGATCCAGGCTGTAATTGTAATTGGCGGCGACGGCTCCATCCGGG
>DIPE01000071.1:13165-13648 GCA_002427015.1 Firmicutes bacterium UBA5496
CGGCTCCATCCGGGGGGCCCAGGCCCTCAATGAGGGTGGGATCACCGCGGTAGCAATCCCCGGCACCATCGACAATGACATCCCTGCCACTGATTTCACTATTGGCTTTAATACCGCCGTCAACACCGCCAGCGAGGCCATCGACAAGATCAGGGATACGGCAACTTCCCATCAGCGCACTTTTATCGTTGAACTGATGGGCCGGCGCTCAGGAGCAATTGCCCTGGCAGCGGGATTGGCGGCTGGGGCGGAATCGATTTTAGTGCCCGAACTGCCCTATGATTTGGATGAGGTTTGCCGGCGCTTAGAGAGCGGGCGCCGCCGGGGCAAATTGCACAGCATTATTCTGGTGGCGGAAGGAATAGCCAGCGCCTATGAAGTGGCGGCTGAACTAAAAAAAAGGACCAATCAGGACACTCGCGTCATCGTCCTGGGTCACCTGCAGCGGGGCGGCTCTCCCACCGCTTTTGACCGCATCCTTGC
>DIPE01000071.1:13741-14009 GCA_002427015.1 Firmicutes bacterium UBA5496
AGCAGGATGGCTTCCGAAGCCGTGGACTTGGTTCTGGCGGGTCAAGGCGGCAAACTTGTGGTCCTGAAAAATGGGCACTATACCAGTGTAGATATTACATATGCTTTGGCGCAGCGAGAATCCTTTGACATTGAGGCATTTCAGCTGGCTAAGATCTTGTCAATTTAGGAGGAATAGAATTGCGCAAGACGAAAATTGTGTGTACCATTGGGCCTGCCAGCGAAAGTCCGGATATTCTCAAGGAAATGGTGCTGGCGGGAATGAATGT
>DIPE01000071.1:14064-21918 GCA_002427015.1 Firmicutes bacterium UBA5496
ATGGTGCTGGCGGGAATGAATGTGGCCCGTCTCAATTTCTCCCATGGCAGCAGAGAGGAACATGGCAGGCGCGTTGACGCTATCCGCAAGGCGGCGGCGGAAACGGGGATGCCGGTAGCAATCCTTCTGGATACTAAGGGCCCGGAAATTCGCCTGGGAACCTTTGCCGGCGGCAGCGTCCAGCTGGAGGCAGGCCAGAAATTTACCTTGACCACCAGAGAGGTGGAAGGGAATGCGGAAATAGTTTCGGTCACCCATGCAGGTCTTCCCGGGGACATCACTCCCGGCCACCCAATCCTCCTGGATGATGGGCTCATCGAGCTGACCGTTGAAGAAGTCACAGAAACCGATGTCATTTGCCGAGTAGTAAACGGCGGCGCCCTCGGGGACCGCAAGGGCATCAACCTGCCCGGAACCATTGTCTCCCTGCCGGCTATGGGACCCAGGGACAGGGAGGATATTATTTTCGGCATCGAAAAAGGCGTGGACTTTATTGCCGCCTCCTTTATTCGCAGCGCCGGCGATGTGCTGGCTATCCGGCGGCTGCTGGAGGAGCATGACAGCAAAATAGAAATTATCGCTAAGATAGAGAATAAACAGGGCCTGGACAATCTGGATTCCATCCTCAAGGTTGTGGATGGCCTCATGGTGGCCCGGGGGGACCTGGGGGTGGAAATTCCCCCGGAAGAAGTCCCTCTGGCGCAAAAACATATGATTGCCCAGTGCAACAAGCTGGGGAAGCCGGTAATTACCGCCACCCAGATGCTGGATTCCATGATTCGCAATCCCCGGCCCACCAGGGCCGAGGCCAGCGATGTGGCCAACGCCATTTTCGACGGCACAGACGCCATCATGCTTTCAGGAGAAACGGCGGCGGGACGCTATCCGGTGGAATCGGTGGCCACCATGGCCAGGCTGGCTGAGCGCACGGAACTGGCCCTGGACTGTAATTTGTTTTTGTCCCGGCAGCAGCGGGAATCCCACTCAGTCACTGATGCTATCAGCAATGCCTGCCGGCAAACCGCCGTCCGCTTGGGGGCCGCTGCCATCCTCACGTCTACGCAATCAGGGCATACAGCCCGCATGGTCTCCAAATACCGGCCGGGGATGCCCATAATCGCTGTTACCCCCAATCCGGCAGTTCAGCGCAAACTGCTGCTCACCTGGGGCGTAGCGCCAATCTTGGGGCGTGAGACCGATGACACTGACGAAATGATCTATGAGGCCATTACCTCTGCCCTGGAAAAAAAGCTCATCAAAAATGGGGACCTGGTAGTAATAACCGCCGGCGTTCCCGTGGGCATGCCCGGCACCACAAACTTGCTTAAGGTACATGTGGTTGGCGATGTTGTGGTCCGGGGCACCGGCATCGGGCACAATCCTGTTGTGGGCGCCGCCCGGATTGTGCGCGCCGTCAAGGACGCCGCCAAGTTAAGATTTGGGGATATCCTGGTGCTTGTCGGCATGTATCCGGAACTTGTGGAGCATCTCCAGGGCGTGGAGGGAATTATTGCCGAAGAGGGAGGCCTGACCTCTGCCGCGGCCATTATCGGCCTGGAATTAGGCATTCCGGTAATTGTCGGCGCCGAGGGAGCCACTTCTCTGCTGGAAGACGGGCAGGTAATCAGCCTCGATGTAGAACGGGGCCTTGTCTATCGGGGTCAGGCCAACCTGGCCGGAGGAAAAGGGAATTAGTAAATTGGCGGCTAGGCAGCCGCCATTTCTATTAAAGAGGAGGAAAAAGGGAACCCGGTGTGTAATATAACAGCAGGGAGAGGAGGATGCAGATTGATTCATTATGTGGAGGAGTTAGCAGAAAAAATCGGACCCCGCGGGTCCACTACCCGGGCGGAGCGCAACGCGTCCAAATACCTGGCTGAGGTCTTAGAGCCTGTCGCCGATGAAGTCAGTGTGCAGTCTTTTCGTTCGGTACCCACATTCTCCTGGGCCTATGGCCTGTACTATTTTCTTACGGTGGTGGCGGCAGCGCTGATTCCGGTCTTGCCGGTGATAGCAGCCTTGCTGGCCCTGGGCAATTGCCTGGCGTACATGTTTGAAAGCCATACTTTCGAGGCCTATACCAAAATACTGCCCAAGGACAAGAGCCAGAATGTAATCGCCAAGAAGTTCAACCTTTCAGAAGAAGGTGAAAGGCGGCCCCGCATTATCCTGGTGGCTCATTACGATAGCTCCCGCTCAGGGCTTAACTTTCATCCCAAGCTGGTGCCAGGCTTCCGCCAGTCCTTTATTATCCTCAACGCCTGCATGGCCGCCATCTTGGTCCTGGCCCTGGGGGCGGGAATCGCTGCCTTGTTTGGGCTGAAGCTGCCTGCCTTCTATGGTTTTCTGGCCCTGCCCTTTGCCCTGTATGTGCTCTTTTCTGTCCTTCTTCTCATCCACCGGGAAATCTGGGGGGTGCATGTGCCTGGGGGCAATGACAACGCCTCCGGAGTGGCAGTGATGCTGGATAGCTTTATGCATCTGGCCCAGGATTTGCCGACGGGAGCGGAGGTGTGGGCTGTGGCCACCGGTTGTGAAGAGGCGGGAACGGGAGGCATGCTCCGCTTTCTCGAGGAGTACGGCGAGGCAATCGAGGACGATTATATAATTAATATGGACAACCTGGGCATAGGCCATGTCAAGTACATTGTAGGCGAGGGAATGTTTTACGCTATGCCTGCCGACCGAGAGCTGATTCTGGCGGCGGCTGCCTGCGCCCGGGAAAACCCCGAGCTGGACATCGGCCCCTATGTCTACAAGGCCCTGACCACCGACGCCACACCAGCCCTGGCCCGGGGATATAAGGTTATAAGCGTCATGGCCTTTGATGACAACGGCATCTTGCCCAATTGGCACTGGATTACTGACAAGGCGGAGTTTGTCAATCCTGAGAATCTAAACACTGCCAGCACCCTGGTCCAGTCCATGGCCCGGCAGATCTGGCATAGATAAAAGCATGGGGACAGTACTTGCTTCCATCTTCCTGGTAAGTTCATGCCGGAAGAAAGCAGGAAAACCGTCCCCTTATTTTAATAGTTTTTGCGCCCAGGCGGCAAATTCCTCGGGACTGGCAAAAGCGGCGTCAGGCTGCTGCCGCAGCAGGCTTTCCCTGTCCCTGGCCCCCCAGAGGGCGGCCAGGGCAGTTACTCCCGCCCGGCGGGCAGTCTTGATATCCCCGGGAGAGTCCCCCAGGTAAAAGGCTTGTTGGGGGGAGACGCCAAAGGCATGCAAAACCATTTCAATCCCCTGGGGATCGGGTTTGTGCCGCTGCACACAGGAGCCGCTGATAACAAGGTCGAAGTAAGGGGCCAGACCTGTTTCCTCCAGGGTAATAAGGGCCGGCCTCTTGCCCTTGCCGGTAATTACCGCCAGGGGCATTTGCTTTTTCAGCAATTCCAGGACGAGAATGACTCCGGGATAGACGGCGGCATATTGCTTATGGCAGCGGCGGTAGAATGCGAGAAAGGTCTCCATCATCGCCTGGGCTTGGCTTTCATCCTCTTTGCGAAAGATGCCTTCCTCACAGGGGCCAAACATGGCGAAAATTTCTGCGGGAGTGTATTCACGCCTTAGGTGCTTGCGAAAGGTATGGATAAAGGCCTGGGCAGACAGGTTCATGCTGTCGGTGAGGGTGCCGTCCAGGTCAAACAAAGCTGCTTTGTACATCTTTACACCTCCGGAAGTCTAATTTCGCCTTTTGTCGAGAATAGTCCTGCCTGCGGGGGGGCGTGCTATAATATTACACAAGCAGGAAACATAGATAAATCAAGGTGCCTGCTTGTTAACAAGGGGGAAATGCCATGCCATTAAGAATAAGAATGGCCAATATTGATGATGCCATTTCCATGAGTATTATTCATGCTAAGAGTTGGCAAAAGGCTTATCAAGGTTTGTTGCCAGATGAATACTTAAATGGCATCAAAGATGACCGCTGGGTGAATATGATAAGCAGAGGCCTGAAGGATAAGAGCATGAAAGCGTGGATAGCTTCTGCAGAAGAAAAAAGCATTGCATGCGCATGCATTGGGGATTCAAGATATCCAACTTATGAACATCAGCTGGAACTGATATCGATATATGTTCTGCCGGAATATTGGCATTCAGGAGCAGGATCTTTGCTATTGAATAAGGTTCTTGAATATGCAGCAGCTAATGATTATAACGAAGTTGGACTTTGGGTTTTGACGGGGAACAAGCAAGCTATAAAGTTCTATGAAAAGTTCGGTTTTACTTATAACGGGGATACTCTTACTAATACGCTTGGAGGCGCGCCTGCAGTCGAGAAACGCTATATAAAAGCTTTATAATAAATCAAATTACACTAAAAAGATCCTTTGAGTGGGCTGCTACAAAAGGGGCAAGGTAAATGACTAGGAACAGTCATCATCTTGCCCTATTTTTTGCGTTAGTTTCACGGAGCGGATTGTAATGCGGGAACCATTTCCGCCAGCGAAATATTACAAAAATGTATCCCGGGGGGCAAAAAAGGAGTTTAACATGGGGATAACGAATATTTAGTGAGACGAACTAATGTATCCATCAAAGGAGCTTGATGCTATGTCAGACATTATAAAGGGCAACTTACGCAGAACAGTTCTTTTGCTTGCCTTGCCGGTGGTGGCCAGGATGTTCCTGCAGATGCTGGTGGGGGTAGTGGACCTGGCCATGGTGGGTCAGATCAGCCCGGCGGCCATCTCAGCGGTGGGGATGGGCAATCAGATCTTTATCTTGTCCACAGCAATCTTAAATGCCTTTACCGTGGGCACCACTGCCCTGGTGGCCAGGATGACCGGCGCCGGCAAAGCCGAGCAGGCTAAGGTCTATGCCCGCCAGTCCCTGGTGGTGACCTTCGCTGCCGGGATAATCTTAGGGGTGTTGGTATTTTTCAGCGCCGAACATATTATGCGCTTTATGATGATTGCCGCCGAGGACCCAGACCCGGAAATAATCCGCCTGGGCACATTGTACTTGCGCATTGTGGCGGCAGCAGAGCCCCTTACCTTCACGATGATGAATTGTTATGCCATTCTCCAGGGGGCGGGAAATATGAGAGCGCCCCTGTATATCATGGGCTTTGCCAATATATTAAATGTCATCTTTGATTATCTGCTGATCTTTGGCATTGGCTTTTTCCCCGAATGGGGGGTAGCCGGCGCCGCCCTTGCTACTGCCGGTTCTAAAAACCTGGCGGCAATCATTGCCATATTCTTCTTGTTCAGCAAATCCAGTCCCATCCGCCTGCGCCTTACCGACAGTTTCCGGCCCCAAGGCCAGCGGATTCAGGAGATAATGGATATTGGCCTGCCCTCGGCGGGAGAGCAGCTGGTGCGCAGCAGCGGCCAGTTTGTCTTCTCTATGCTGGTGGCCGGCTTGGGGCCTATAGCTATTGCCGCCAATCAGATTATCTCCAAGTCTACATCCATGTCTTTCATGCCAGGCATTGGCTTCGGCCATGCCGCCACCACCTTAATTGGCCAGAACCTGGGGGCCAGGCAGCCCGAGCGGGCGGAACGCAGCGGTTATATGGCTGCTAAAATCGCGGCAGTCTTCATGTCCTGTGTGGGGCTGATGTTCTTTTTCTTCTCTCATGAGCTGGCGGGCTTCTTTACTAATGATGCCACCGTCCAACAGGCGGCGGGGGAATGCCTGAAAATCATGGCCGTTTCCCAGCCCTTCCTGGCCTATGTAATGGTGCTGGCGGGGGCCCTGCGGGGAGCCGGCGATACGAAATACGTCCTCCTGGTCACCTTGATTGGGACCTGGGGCAGCCGGGTGGTCATGGGCTGGCTGCTGGGAATCTATTTTGGCTTAGGGCTAAAGGGCGTCTGGCTGGCAATGGTCCTGGACAACCTCATCCGGGCGGCCATGATGATTGCCCGCTACCGTCGGGGGCAGTGGAAGACTATGAGACTGAGGTCCGAAACCCAGGCGGTCTAAATAAGCTGGAGGGGGAGATAAGGGTGCAGGAAAGATATGAAAGCTGCAAAAAAGTATGGGATGACATCTTTACCAAGGAAGCGGCCCGGGTTCCCGGGGATAAAACTCTTGAAAACAGGGGCTTAAATTCCGGAATTGACTGGCTGTGCGCCGGGACGGATTTTGTCCTGGATTTTGGCTGCGGCAATGGCATAATGCTGTTTTACTGCGCCCTCCGGGGAACAAAAAAGCATCTGGGCATTGATATTTCCCCCGAGGCAATAAGCCTGGCAAACCGGAGCAAAGCAAAGATGCCCAGGGGTGAATTTGAATTTTGCCAGGGGGATGTAAGTTTTCTGGAAAGCCTTGAAGATTCTCTTGTGGACGGCGTAGTACTATCCAATATCATTGACAATCTCTATCCAGAAGACGCGGCTAAATTGCTGGCCCAGGTCAACAGGGTTTTGCGGCCCGGGGGAAAAGTCCTGGTTAAGCTGAATCCCTACCTGGAGCAGAAGCAGATAGAAGCATGGAAGATCAAAGTGATTGCAGGGAATCTTTTGGATGACGGTTTGCTCTTGTGGAACCAGACGACGGATGAATGGACCAAGATGTTTGGGGAATATTTCCTTGTCCAGGATTATAAAGAGATTTTCTATGAAGAATACGAGCAGTATAATCGGTTATTTCTGTTAATTAAAAGTTAGGCCATGAACCGCTGAGTTAAAACAGCGGTTCTTTATTTAGGGGTTGACAAAAACACCCGGCTGATATGGTGATAGTCGCAATAAATAACCATTGCTTAATACTATTGTTCGCTTATAATGTACTAGAAGTATTTTAAAAGAGGGAGGCAGGATAAATGACTGGCAAAGCAATAAATGTAACTTATTCTTTGCCCGCTGAGCTTGTTGATAAATATCGGGATTTTGCTCGGGCCGGTTATATTCCCTCCATTAGTGCAGCTGTGCGGGAGGCAATGGAGGAATATGCCGCCAAACTGCAGCATGAAATTGTTAAAAAGGAAATGGAAACTGCCGCCAAGGATCCCTTGTTTATTGAGGATATGGAGCAGGTGGCGGCGGATTTTGCTGAAATCGACAGTGATGATTGGGAGCAGTCCCACTGACCTATCAATGGTATATTTTTTGGGCTGGCCTTAATCCTGTCAAAGATTCAGAGCAGGCTGGAGTGCGCCCAGTCTTGGTAGTTTCGGCCGAGCATATTAATCAGGCCTTAAGTGTTGTAACCATAATCCCTCTTACTGCCTTGAAGCCAGGACGCAGAGTGTATCCCACCGAGGCGTTTCTTTCTGCAGAAGATACGGGCTTGCCTAAGGATTCCCTGGCCATGGCCCAGCAAGTCAGGACAATTGCCAAGAGCCGCTTGGGAGAAAAGGGCGGTTGCCTTGTTGCTGAGGCGGCGCGGGAGGCTGTACGCCGGGCATTGCTCCTGCACCTGGATTTGTAATTCCACCGATAGAGTCATGGTTTCAACTGATTTAACTGTATAAGTAAAAATGAACCGCTGAGATATAAACAGCGGTTTTTTTATTAGGGGTTGACAAAAACTCCCCTTATTCAGACCATGTGTATGGCCATCACCCCTGTAGCTTATCTGCTGGCCGGGTCCTTTCTGGAAAAGTTGCCGGCCTGGTCAGTGCCCCTGGGGGCAGGGCTGTCCATGCTGGCAGTGGTGGGACTGCTGGCAGCAAATAAGGAGTTTCAAAAGATTTAACCGCCGCAAGGCGGTTTTCCATTTCCTGCCCTTTGACTTCGAGGCATGTCCCGTGGCATAATAGAGTACAAACATATGTTCGGGGGTGCTTCTATGCTGCCGTTGCTCTCTGCCTACAGTCATTTCAGCTTTTTGCAGGCCGTCCCTGCTCCGGCCGAGCTGGTGCGGGCCGCTGCGGCTATGGGTTACCGGGAGCTGGCA
>DIPE01000056.1:0-1147 GCA_002427015.1 Firmicutes bacterium UBA5496
CCCAGCCAGGTGCTTCCCCCCAGGGATAAATCCCCGCTGGCAGTGACCAAGGCAATCCCCAGTATAGACATGCCGATTCCTGCCCAGGTCAGGGGACCTGCCGCCTCCTCCCGGGTAATCGCCCCCAAGGCCGCTACCCAAACGGGGATTGTTGCCAGGAGCAGGGCTGTATTTGCCCCGGTGGTCAGGTTAGTCCCGGAGATGAAGAGAACCTGGTAAATGGTATGGCCCAGCAAGCCCAAAAAAACTAAACGGGGCAGATCTTCCCGTTGGGGCAGCAGCTTTACCCGGGATAGCCCTAACATCCCCCAGCTGAGCAACGCAGACATACTGAAACGCAGGGAGTTAAAAGTCAAGGGGTTGAATTCTGTAAGTGCAGATTTGACTACAGCTACGTTAACGCCCCAGATTATCGCCACAACAATCAGGAGCAGGTCGGCCAGGCTAAAACCCTTGAAGGGCTGCTTCATGCCGAGATCATCCTTTCCCAGTAGAAACTTTCGCTAGTCTAAATATAATATCTCCCGGCCCATTCTCTTTGTCAAGAGCTAACCTTTTACAGACGGGAAGACCCGCCCCACCCCAAGGCCGCAAAATACGGCACCGGCCCCCAGGTGGGCGGCGCCCAACAAAATAGGGGCGGTATCCGCCCCTATTGCTCATCACGCAAAAACAATTCCAAAGGCAGATCCAGAAGCGGGTACTGCCACCAGGAAATATCCTCAAAGTGCCACCATTCAAAATCTATATACTGAAACCCATTTCTGCTCATTACTTCTGTCAGCAGGTCCAGATTGGCCCGGACTGCTGGCGACATGGGGGCATGCCGGTGGGCCCCTCCGGAAAAATCATCGAAATCCGTGGGCATTTCCACCTCTCTGCCCCGGGCATCCACCAAAGTTACATCTACAGCCGCTCCCCGGTTGTGCGCCGAGCCATACCTGGGATCGGCAAAAAAATAGCGTTTATCCCCTGCCAATTCCCAGAGCAATTGGTGGAGGTGAAAGGGCCGGTAGGCATCCCAAAGTTTTAGCCGATAGCCCCGTTCCATCAGTTCGGCATTGGCCGCGGCCAGCTTGCGGGCTGTTTCTCGTTGCAGCAATGCCACATTCACCGGATAAACGGGTTTGCCGCTGAAATTATCCGC
>DIPE01000056.1:1408-2921 GCA_002427015.1 Firmicutes bacterium UBA5496
CGTTTCATACAGTCGCACCTCAAGTATGTTCTGCTCCTAGTATGTCCCCAAGCAAAAAAAAGGGCGCCTCCCTACAAAAGTTCGCCCTGTAATACCATAACAGCCTGGCCGCCCAGAAAGACCCGGTCCCCCTCCAGGCGAACCTTGACAGCGCCGCCCCGGCTAGAGGCCTGCCAGGCGATAAACTCAGTTTTAGCCAGCTTCGGTTGCCAGTAGGGACCCAAGCAGCAATGGGCAGAACCGGTTACCGGGTCTTCGTCGATACCCACGCCGGGGCCAAAAAACCTGGAGACAAAATCGAACTCAGGCCGAGTTGCCTTTGCGGTCACTATTACCCCTCTTTCGCCAAGGGCAGCCAAGCGGGCCATATCAGGCCTCATGTCCAGCACTTCCTGTTCCGAGGCAACTTCCACCAGGTAGTCAATGCGGTTGCGCCCGGCAAAAACTGGTTTAGCCCCCAGGGCTTGGATAATGGCGGGGTCTATTTCCTCCGCCCAGGCAGGTTCAGCGGGAAAGTCCAGCTCGATCCATTCCTCTTTCCCACTGGCTTTTAGCAATCCGCTCTGGGTGTAAAAGCTGATGACCTCATGAGCCTCTGCCAGCCCCATATTGAGGAGCACATGGGCGCTGGCCATGGTGGCATGGCCACACAGGTCCACTTCCACAGTGGGGGTAAACCAGCGCAGCTTCCAGCCATCTCCTTGGGGAACCAGAAATGCCGTCTCCGACAGATTCATTTCCATTGCCACCTGCTGCATCCACTGAGAGCTTTTTTCCCCATTCAGCAATAGGCAAACAGCTGCGGGATTGCCGGCAAAAGGCTCGGAGGCAAACGCGTCAACCTGGAAAATCGGGTAACTCACTGATTATTCCCCTCCTTCAGTATCCCCTGGGCCACTGCCTCATCTAGCAGCCGGGCAATGTATTCCCAGAGCACAGTTGACCCCAGGGCGATGGGAGCCACCCGGCGGTCCACTTGTTTGCGGCTGATGCCATTTTCCTCCCAGGAGCGCCCGCCGGTGCGAAGGTTAAAGAGCACCGGCTGAAAGCGGTCAACGGCGCTGGCAAACCTGGCTTCCGGGGTCTCTCCCAGTTCAAACTCCTCCCATAACTGCCGCAGTTCCCGACTCTGCTCCCGGGGAAGCAGGCCGAAGATGCGGTCTGCGGCCTTTTCTTCCCGCAGGGCTTTGTCCTTTGCCCCTTCCACATCGTAGCAATAGGTATCTCCGGCATCTATTTCCACCAGGTCATGGACCAATACCATGCTGATGACCTTGCCCAGATCAATGGCAACATTGGCATACTCCGCCAGCACCAGGGCAGTCAGAGCCAGATGCCAGGAATGCTCGGCATCATTCTCCAGCCGGTCTGCAGAAACCAAAATAGTCCGGCGCATAATGGTCTTGAGTTTATCTATTTCCAGCAAGAATTCTACTTGTTGCTGCAAGCGCTCCCTCATAATTTTTCCTCCCACTCCCGGCGGAGGATTGAATAAAAGCGAAAGGTGCAAAAA
>DIPE01000056.1:3059-12140 GCA_002427015.1 Firmicutes bacterium UBA5496
TGGCGGAGGCGATATTCTCCTCAAAGCAGCGGGCCTCAATGCGGTTAAGCTCCATGCGGGTAAAGCCATAATCAACAATGGTTTTGGCCGCCTCGCTCATAAGCCCCTGGCCCCAAAGACGGCGGGCAAGAACATATCCAATCTCAGCTTTGCTGTGTTCCGGCTGCCACCACACATAGCCTGCCGTCCCCACCATCTTGTCCTCAGCTTTGCTGACTACCGCCCAGCTGCTGACCCGCCCCGCTAGCTGATCCTCAACTACGGTATTGAGATAGGCAAATGTATCCTCTATGCCCCTGTGGACCTCCCAGGGAACGTAACGGGAGACTAGGGGATCCCGGGCATAGTCATACATGTCCTGAGCATCATCAAGACTAAGGGGACGCAGGACCAGCCTCCTGGTTTCCAAAACCGGCATACGGCTAAAAATATCTTCCACCTTGAGCATATCAGCACCTCCGTCAGATAAATTCTGCACAATTAGAGAATATTCCTTCCCGCAAATTGAGGAGTAATAATAATTGGCTCTATCAGCGGGAAATAACCTGTAGACCAGGCCGTGAGGGCACTTACGTTTAGAGGCAGGAGCAAAAGTAAAAGCCAGAGCATAACTCTGGCATAATCTTTTAGCTGCGCGGCTTCCAGCGCACCTTGCTTAGGGGTTCCAAAGCCGCTTCGGGCAGATCCCCGCCGGCAAAGAGATAAAACTGGGGCAGGGTAACTATTTTTTTGCCGGGAAGCAGGTTCTGCAGTTTCCAGTTACCGCAGAGCATAATGTCCCGGTTGACATAGCCGCTGATATTTCCGGCGCTAAAAATCAGGAGCTGCTGCGGACAGCCGGTTTTGCCAACCAACAGTTTATGCACATCGGGGGATTCATTATCTTCTCCCAGCTTAAAGCGCACAGTCTGCCCCCGGGGAGTAAGGTACTGCAACCAGCCGCCGGCGGACTGGCCGCCGGGATTAAAATAGGCAGTACCCGCGCATTCCACCCCATTGAGAGCAAGGCCGTTGTGCTCAAGCTCCAGGAATACACATATTCCCGCCAGCCCGGGCAGGGTGAGGACATTCTGCCGCAGATTCAACCCCTGGTATTTCTCATGCTCGCGAATGTCTACCTCAATCTGCAGACCATGCCAATGATTGCCGAAATTGTCCGGCAGGCATGCGAACCTGATGGACCGGGGTTGCCTGAGCAGGGACTTGCCTGATAGGGATTGTATTTCCACTCCCGTTCCCCCCAGCCAGGGATTCCACCATGACTTAGGCCCCGGCGCCGGGAAAGAAGTGTCAAACCATTCCTGGCCCTTGAAGATAAGGCTGAAGACCCCGGGAGCGAATGCAGGAGCGGCTGAGAATGACAGGGTGCCATTGTCCACCGTCATCACGTTCATTCCAGCCTGTTTCAGCTCACTGTTTTTCACTTGGCCGCCGCAGCCAAAGACAGCGACTTGCCGCTGATAATCAGCGCCTGTAGTTTCTACTGCAATATCGACTACTTCGATGCCACCGGCGGGGGGGCCCGGCAGGGTCATGCCGGCGCTGTCGCCGTAAGCTGTAGTTCTGCGAGGGGCAAAGCCATCGCTGGCAGAAGAGGCTAAGACCTCTGCGGTGAAATCCTTTTCCTGATTCTGGCGCACAACCAATTCGTAGTGTCCGCAGACAAAGGGATTGCCGCCGTTGGCTAACGTTTCCAGGCTGTCAACAGATGTAATCTCTTCTTTTTCACTGACCTGCAGGGCAAATTGCCTGAATTCCTGCCAGTTGCAAAAGGTATTCATGCTGAGATAAATCGGCTTGATCTCCGCCTGCTGGCCCGGAGCCAGGGTGCCCAAATCCGCTTCCAGCCACAGCCAGTCATCGCCCTTGATGGTCACGTCCTTGGTCCAGCACAGCCCCCTGTTCCCGGTGTGGGAAAAAATCCAGTTCTCAGTCAAATCCTTAAGGGCATACGCTCCCAAGTAGCTGCGGCCGTCACGGGCCTCAATGATTCTCCCTCCCAGGGGCAGCACCGGCCAGACGTTGTCAAAATTAATCATGGTCTTGAACCACAGGTTCGCCGCCGGCTCCTCCCCCTCATTAAGAATGCTCCATTGCTGGGAAAACAGGCCGTCAGCCCCGAGGCGGGCCAGGCGCTCAATGACAATGCCCGGGCGGGAGGAGGAATGGTAAGTTGCCCGCAGAAAGGAGACCCCGTCCTCTTCGCCCCATTCCACCTGTACCGGCTTGGTCTTGGCAAACTCTACCGAGTAGGGCAGGCCCAGCTGGGGGCGCAGGAAATAAGTGGAGGTAATGGTCTTCACCAAAGAGCGGACTTCCATCGTATTGAAGTACTTGCCCAGAACTAGCATGTTTCTGCCATTGACTGCAAAGTAATAATCATTGGTTTCACCGCCGAACCGGCTTCCCGGGCCGGCAAAGGCTGCAGTCAGCTCCTGGCTGTACTTCACCGGTTCCCCGCTTTGAGGCTGGGCTGTAATCTCCACCCTGCCCTGCAACAGCCCGGGTCTATGGAGAAAATAGCTTACTGGCACGGCTTTTTTCTCCCCGGCTGAAAATGTCAGGGCGTAGTCCCTTTGCTCCAGGTGGATGAAACCGTCCTCGGGCAGGGAAAACTTAAATTCAGCGGTCTCATTGTAGCCGTTCTCAAGATTGAGAAAGAATTGGCCGCTGCTGCCGGCAGCATATTCCCCTTCCGGGACAATTGCCCGCAGGAGAGCAGGGAATTTAGGGACAATGCCCACCTTGAACAGGGCCTGCTTGCCATTTATTGTGAGCTCTGCGGTCACTGCGGGATGAGTAAACCATATATTCTGCTCCTCTGCAATCTCGCCCACATGAAACTGTGCCGGTATGTTCAGCTCATCCTCTACAGACACAGTCCTGTCAAGGGAAAAATCTATGTTCTTATCATCTCTCCCCCGGATGGAAATTTGCAGGGGTTTGCCGGTTTTGTTGACCAGATGATAGTTAATGGCGTAGTCCCTGCCAAAAGCCAGTTTTTGCGCCTGCACAGCGGCGGAGACCAGCCAGTCATCAGTTTCAATGAGGCTTAAGCCCCGTCCCCGGCGTTCAAATTCCATCTTCAGCATTTTGCCTTGATGCTGCCAGTGATAGCCAAAGTACTCAAAGCCGTTTTCCTTGCGCCCGTCAGGCTGGACAGCAATTTCCCGGACCGAATCCCCATACCAGTCGGCCTCCAGGAAAAAATCTGCTACGGCCTCAGTGCGCAGGACATAGGGTATGAAGTTCATGAGATGGGTGGAATCATCCCGGTCCTCCCAAAAGAAGCCGCATTTTTTGTACAGGGGCACGGCTTTAGTGTTTCCCGGCCAGGTATACAGGTCCAGGCGGGGCCACTGGCATTGACAGGCTCTCTCCACAGCCTTGAGCACCAGGGCCTTGCCTACTTTCTTGCCATAATAATCCGGGCGGACGTTGAGGATGGGGATGTAGGAAGCGCCCTCATCGTCCCGGTATTCCGAAAAGCCGCACAGGCCAACAACTTCTTCCCCGTCCAAGGCCAGCCAGGTATTGATATGATCCGAGTTTTCATTATCGGCGATAACAGATTCCTCAGTTTCGATGGTTGTATCGCCGCCCCAGCCTTCTCCGCTCATGTTCCACATCTTGGCGATAGATTTAGCATACTTCCGTTGGTACTCAACAATTTTAATCGTACTCATTTTTTACTCCTTTCGGGCACAAAATCGCCCAACAAAATACCCCTTCTCCCCGAACACAGGGAAAAGGGGTATACTTCGGTACTGTTAACCGAAATCACTGTCATACTTCGCCTAGCTTATATCAACAGGCTGTGAAGCATGACCTCCCGATTTTCCCTTGTTATTAGAGCCTCTGACAACTAGTGTTCTTTTCATCTTCACAAGCCCTCCTTTCATTTTCTTTAATGCAATCTTTAATAGGATATACTATTTTTCCAAAAGTGGCAAGAGCTATTTGCCAATGTTATTCTCCTTGCTTTTTTGCCCATTCAAAGAGATAATATAACACGACTACAATCTGAGAAGGTGATTCTGCTTGTTCAGGAAAGTTCTCATCCTCGCCCTGCTGCCCCTTTTGGCTTTTGCGGCCTGTGCCCCTGAGGAAGAAGAAGAATACCCCAATCCCCTGGCCACCATCGAAATGGAAAGCGGCGGCATTATTGAAATTGAACTCTATCCCGACATTGCTCCCAATACTGTTTGCAACTTTATTGCCCTGGCCCAACAGGGTTTCTATGACGGACTGATTTTTCACCGGGTCATCCCCGGCTTTATGATTCAGGGGGGCTGTCCCCTGGGAACCGGCCTGGGCGATCCCGGTTACTTTATTCCTGGAGAATTCAGCGCCAACGGCTTTGAAAACACTCTCAAACATAAAAAAGGCATTATTTCCATGGCCCGGTATGCCCAGGATTGTGATTCCGCCGGCAGCCAATTCTTCATTACCGTAGGCGACGCCCTCTGGCTGGATGGCCAACACGCAACCTTTGGCAAAGTTGTCTCTGGTTTGGAAGTCGCCCAGGAGATTGCCGAAGTTGACAAAGATGATCATGATACTCCTTTGCAACCTCAGCGCATCAAAAAAATAACTGTAAATACATTTGGACGAAAATACGACTCACCCAAAAAAATCAGGAGGTAACCTAATGTCTAATCCCATAGTAAATATTCTAATGGAGAAGGGCGATACCATCCAGGTTGAACTCTTCCCGGACATCGCCCCCAATACCGTCAGCAACTTTATCAGTCTAATCCAAAAAGGTTTTTATGATGGCCTCATCTTCCACCGGGTCATTCCCAATTTCATGATTCAGGGGGGCTGCCCCCGGGGCAGCGGCATGGGCGGTCCCGGCTATTGCATTCCTGGTGAGTTCAGCGCCAACGGCCATGCCAATGAGCTCAAACATCAACGGGGCGTCATCTCCATGGCCCGAGCCGCCAGTCCCGACTCAGCTGGCTCCCAGTTTTTCATCATGGTGGCAGATGCTCCCCATCTGGATGGTCAGTATGCTGCCTTTGGCAAGGTTACAGCAGGTATGGAGACAGCAGACAAAATTGTCAGTGCTCCCCGCTCGGCCAATGACCGTCCCCATACAGACCAGCGCATGCTAAAAGTTACTGTGGACACTTTCGGAAAAGAATATCCCCAGCCGAACCTTATAAAAAAGATGCCATCATGGCATTTTTTTTGATCACCTGCTGCAGCAAACTGGAAAAATAAAGGGATTGCCCTGGCTTTGGCGAAATATACCAGAGGTCTAGAGAAATAACGAGGTGATTCCTTTGTTCCGCTCGAAATCCAGAGATCTTGTAATTGCCGCCTTGCTTCTCAGCTTTTTTTTCTCCCTATTCCAGGCGCCTGCCCTGGCGGCGGTGGGAAAAATCCATCCCCAGGTCAGGGAGGCAATGGCTGAGGGAGACTTTATTGAAATTCTGATTAAACTCAGCCTGCAGCCGAATCCTCAAGGGGCTGCCCTGGCCGCCCTCCGCCAGCTACCGGCTAACACCCAGCCGAACACCCGGAAACAAGCTGCCGGGGAAGCTGTCCTCGACACGCTCCAGTCCACTGCAGCTTCCAGTCAGCAGCAATTGCTCAGCCTCCTGGAAACTGCAGCCCAGAATGGGCTGGCCCGGGGGATTCGGAGTTTCTATATTGTAAATATCATCTATGCCGAGGTTCATCCTTCCCTGGTGCCCTCACTTGCCCGGCGCAGGGATGTGGCGGCAATTTTGCCCAACACCCCCATGGTTAAGGCAGATGGCACAGAGATTGAAACAGGCTTTTCCACAAATTACGAATGGAACCTGGAGGATATTGGCGTTTTTGCCGTTCATCAATCAGGCATTAACGGCAGCGGGGTAGTCGTAGGCATCATCGACACTGGCGTCGACTGGAATCATCCGGACCTGGAAAGGCGCTGGCGCGGTTACAATCCCGCCGGTCCTGCCAACCCAGACCTCAATTGGTATGACGCTGTCAACGGCTTGTCAATGCCTTACGATGATGATGGCCATGGCACCCACATTGCGGGAATAATCGCCGGCGAAAACGGCACCGGCGTAGCTCCGGGGGCCACCTGGATTGGGGCTAAGGCCTTTGACGAATTCGGTGAAGCTAACCCTGCCTGGCTTTTAAGCGCTGGAGAGTATATGCTGGCTCCTTTGGATTCCGAGGGCAGCCCCTGTCCAGCAATGGCTCCGGACATTATCAACAATTCCTGGGGCATGGACAGCGGTTTCGATGAATGGTACCGCCCCATGGTCCAAGCCTGGCGGGCCGCCGGAATACTGCCCATCTTTGCCGCCGGGAATGGAGGGGGAGCAGGCTCAATCTTTGTTCCCGCCAACTATCCTGAAGTCCTAGCTGTTGCGGCAGTAAACCCTGATAACCACCGCAGCATTTTCTCCGGGGAAGGCCCAGCTCCTTACTCAGAAATATGCAAGCCGGATTTGTCTGCGCCAGGGGAGGACATCTTCTCAACCAGCGTTGGCGGCGGCTATTCTCTGATGAGCGGAACTTCCGTGGCCGCCCCCCACGTCACTGGGATTGCAGCGCTTCTCCTTTCCCAAAACCCGAATTTGACCCCGGAAATACTGGAAGCGGCGCTAAAGCAAACAGCTCTTCCCTTGACGGACTCCCACTATCCCGATACCCCCAACTGGGGCTACGGCCACGGGCTGGTCCAGGCCGACGCCGCTCTGGCCCTGATCCGGGAACCCGCAGGTATAGTCCAGGGGAAGGTAAGCACACCAATCAGCGGAGTCAGCGCCCCCGTAATTACTCACACTCCTGTTCATGAATATTACATAGATGGCAACCTGCCCATCTGCGCCCAGATTGAAGATAATCTGGGAGTGGTGAAGGCAGAAGTGACCTTTCGGGACTCTGCCGGCCAAGTCAATACTTTCCCCATGGACCTGGTGAAGGGGAATAATAAATCCGGGACTTGGTGGTGTTGGCTGGCCTGTGATCTGGAAGTTCCCCTCAGCTTGGAATACAGCATTCACCTCCAAAACCGGGCAGGATTAAAGAGCGAAAGCGGCCCTCACCTGGCCAGTCTGGTTCCGGGAATCCTTCCTGCCTACTCCAATGATTTTAGCCAGTACCCTGTAGGCTGGACTTGGGACGGGGACTGGGAATGGGGCATGAACAGCAGCGAACCTAAGCCCCAGCAAGGTGATGCCCTCTTTGGCACCGGACTGGAGAAATACTATGCCCCCAATACTTGGAGTTCCCTGTACGCGCCGCCCCTGGACCTGAGCCAGGTGACCGGCGCCACAGTCTCCTTTCAGCATTGGTATGATCTGGCCCCCGGCGATTCCGCCCAGGTTTTTATTAGCACAGATAATCTGGAAACTTGGGAGGTCCTGGCGGAATTTGAGGGCACAAGCCCAGGCTGGCTTTCCTGGACCCTGGACCTCAGCTCTTGGGACAACTGGCCCAATCCCCTCATTCTTGGCTTTGACCTGCTGGCTGAGAAAAACGGAGGAGACAAAGCAGGCTGGCTTATTGATAAGTTCTCCCTGGCAGGAAAGGGCCCGCAAAGCTCGACGCAAAATCCGCCAGCGGAAGAAACCCAGGGGGATGACAATAGCGGCGCAATTCCCTTGGAAGCGGTAATTACCGTAGCAGAAACCGGGGAAATCGTGCGCACCGGCTATGCCGATGGCATATTTTCCGGCTCATTTGTCCTCATCCACCCCCTTAATCAGACTGAAACACCGACCTTGCGGGTCACAGCCCGGGGGTACAAGCCCCTGGTTAAAAAAATCAACGTCGCTGCAGGGCAAAGGCTTAACCTGGACCTGTCTCTGACGCCCCTGAGCTTTTTCTTTCAGCGCCTAAGCGGCAATAACCGGTATGCCACAGCTGCTGCCATCAGCCAGAAGGGCTGGAAACAAGCTGAAACAGTATTTCTGGCCAGAGGCGATAACTATGCTGATGCCCTAGCAGGGGTGCCCCTAGCTTACGCCCTCAACGCCCCGGTGCTGCTCACCAGTCCCCTCTCCCTGCCGGATTCCACCCGTCAGGAGCTGCTCCGCCTGGGGGCAAAGAAAGTATTCATCCTGGGAGGAAGCAGTGCCATTGCCGCAAGTGTTGAGACCATCCTCAACCGGGAACTCAGCATAGAAACAGAGCGAATTTGCGGCGCCAACAGGTTTGCCACAGCAGCAGAAATTGCCCGGCGGCTAAGCAAGCTAGCCAGCTTTGACACCGCCGTTATCGCCTACGGCAACAATTTTCCCGATGCCCTGTCTGCAGCCCCCTTTGCAGCCGCCCAGGGGATGCCGATTCTTCTCACTCGGACCGGCCAGCTGCCCCAGGAGACCAAACAGGCTCTGGAAGACTTGGCCATTGCTAAGACCCTAGTCGCTGGCGGCACTAATGCGGTTGGCGCTGCCGTCTTTTGCCAGCTCCCCCTTCCCTTGCGTTTACAGGGCCCCAGCCGGTATTATACTGCTGTGGCCTTGGCAGAACATTTTCAGCCCCAGAGCGACAAGCTCTATTTGGCCACCGGCGCTGATTTTGCAGATGCTATCAGCGGCGCCGTATTAGCTGCCCGGGACAACGCTGCTCTGCTCCTGTTAAGCGATGTCGTCCCCTATCCGGTAACCGAGTTCATCCTGCAATACGGCACTGAGGAAATCCTTTTCCTGGGGGGCAGGGCTGTCATCCCCGAGACCATTCCCGAGGCAATCAAGAAGCTGGAACCATAGAAGCTTCAAGACCAGGGTAATGCTCAGCATAATAATAGCCAGTCGCTTATGACTGGCTATTTTGCTCCTAAAACATCCGTCTCAGTGCCAGGCCCATGGCTAAAAGGACCAGGCCCAGGGAAACAAACCATATCATGCTGCCCCCGGTTTGCGGCAGCGTATCGAGTTCCTCCGGAGTATCTTGCGGCACTTTCTGAACTTCAGGGTGCTTTGGTTCCTCAGAGTCCTCTGGGTTTTCTGGCTCAGGATTCGGCTCGAGATCCGGTTCTGGATCTGATTCTGGCTCCGGGTCCGGTTCAGGGTCTGGCTCCGGTTCTGGCTCTGGTTCTGGCTCCGGGTCCGGTTCAGGGTCCGGTTC
>DIPE01000056.1:12308-15790 GCA_002427015.1 Firmicutes bacterium UBA5496
GGTTCAGGGTCCGGTTCAGGGTCTGGTTCAGGGTCTGGGTCCGGTTCAGGGTCTGGTTCAGGGTCCGGTTCAGGGTCTGGGTCCGGCTCAGGATTCGGCTCCGGGTCTGCAGCCCCTAAGTACAAAATATCCCAACCAAAGGCATCCAGATTAGGAACGAAACTGTTCAAATTTCCCGTGCCCAAAGTAAAAGCAACGGGGATAGCCCCACAATACTCCTTGAGCTTGTCCAGGGGAATTTTCCAGCGCACCAGGTAGTCTCCCTGATCCTCAAGCAGATTAAAATACTCTTCATCCTCAAAATACTCTGGTTCGCCGATGATTTTTTGACCGGGGGTTTGTTTGCCCACGATAAAAACTCGTGTACTCCCGTTGCTTCTCTTTTCCAATCCAACCATTAGATTTGCCAAGAGGTAATGGCTCTGTGGATTAGGATCTTCCACCCCTTCAGGGAAGAAGACTGCGGTCCACCTTCCTGCCGTAATAGCGTCATCTACCCTGAGTTCAAAATATGCGAATTCCTCGTCAATTCCATAGCGACCTGGGTATTTGCCAAAATCCCCTATGACATCCAGGCCTAGTTCGGATATGTTGCCCGCCTTAAAGTTGTAACCTGCCCCTGCGGGTACCGCTCCCTGAACATCAATCCAAGCCAATTGCTCCCAAGGGTTGACCTCTAAAGCGTATGTTCCGCCGGATAACAGCAACAGCAAGACTACACAAATACTTACAAAAGTGTTCCGCATGAATTTCCCCCCTTAATTGATTATTATATAGTAATAATAACTCTTACTGACAAGCTGTCAATAGCCGGAATAATTTTTCGTAAATATTAATTGAGTTAGGGCTAAGCTCCCGAGAATTCTTTGAATTTCCCATTTGGTTTTATCAGCAGACATACTAATGAAACTGCATACTTTCTAGATTGGAACGTGCTCAATTATAGCAAGCAGAAATCCAAATTTTACGCTTGGGCGTGAAATGTCGTTTCCAGGGAGTGAAATGCAAATCCATATGATTGTAAATGTAGCATCTGTTTAATAGAATATAGCTGTATAAATTCTGCATACGGCAAGGGTGATGAGATGATTCGGATAGCCATATGTGACGACGAGGCGGAATGCCTTGATAGCACAAAGCGAATGCTTGAAAAATGGTCGATAGAGAGCGGTATTCCCATTGAGTTATTTTGCGTTGACAACGGGGACGCTCTCATAGCCAAAAGCTCAACGAACAAGCTGGACATCATCTTACTAGATATTGTTATGCCGCTGCTGAACGGAATGGATGCGGCCCGAGAAATACGGGAGCGGGACAAGACAAGCAAAATAATATTTCTCACCTCAACGCCTGAATTTGCACTGGAGTCTTACTCAGTCAAGGCGAAAGGTTATATTATCAAGCCCGTTAAGTACGAACAGTTGTCAGAAGCTCTTGATGAATGTATGGCCGCGCTTCGGGACGAACCAAAAAATCTGCTGTTGAAAAGCACTTGCGGCTATCAAAAAATTTATTGTCACGATATTGATTATATAGAGGCTCAGAATAAGCAAGTAATCTTCTTCCTGCATTCGGGTAAAGCGGTTGTAATCACTGAGCCCCTTTACAGCTTTGAAAATAAGCTTATTATTCAGGATGGATTTTTTAAATGCCACCGCAGTTATGTGGTCTACATGCCAAATGTTAATTCCTTCACTTCAAGTGAAATCACAATGAAATCTGGCTGCCGCATTCCCATTGCCAGAGGAGTCGGCAAAAAATTTCAGGACGCTTATTTCTCTTATATGTTTCATGATTAAAGAGGTGGAATGAATGCTGCAAACGATCCTAGGAATTGTTAATTTCAGCGTCCTGCTGTTTTTTGGCACTCATGTTTCTGCCTCCTTTCTCGAAATTGAACGCACCAGGAAAAATGTTATGATTACGCTCGCTTTCGGGGTGGCAGTCCTTGGGTTGCAGGGCATCAGTTACGTTTTTTTTGGTATGGAACATGCTGAAATGATTTATCCGCTGATTACCCATCTACCCCTTTTCTTGCTCTTCACGCTGTATTTCAAGGAAAATGCTCTGTCCAGCCTTTTCGCGATTTTGTCGGCATATCTGTGTTGCCAGATCAGCAAATGGTTTGGTGTTTTAGCGTTGTCAATCAGTAATGAAACCTGGATTATGTTCGCGGTCAGAATCACGGCGACAATTCCTATTTGGTATACGATCGTTCATTACGCAGCGAAATCGGTGCATATAATTCTTTCCAAATCCCGAAAAACCATTTTGATTTTCGGAATTCTGCCAGCCACCTACTATCTTTTTGACTATATTGCTACCGTTTACACAAATCTGCTTTACAGCGGTTCACAGGAAGTTTTAGAATTCCTGCCCTTTCTCCTGTGTGTTGCCTACCTCTTTTTCAGCGTGATTTATATTAAGGAATATGAGGAGAAATGTAAGGCGGAGCAGCAGAAAAAGTTAGTAGAGATTCAAACTGCGCAATCCCTTAAGGAGATCTCGGAAATTAGGCGTTCCCAGCACGAAATTTCACTTATCCGCCACGATATGCGGCATTTTCTGAACAATATTTCCGCGTTGATTGAAAACAAGGACTATGCAAGGGCGCAAGACTATATCCAAAAAGTCATTGAAGTTACTGACAAAACGGCTGTACATAAATTCTGTGCAAATAAAATGATCAACATGATTTTATCCTCCTATAAAAGCAGGATGACAGACAGAAACATCCGATTTGACGCTAGCGTTATAATTCCTGCCGCGTTACCTTGTTCCGAACTTGAATTCACGTCTATACTGTCAAACGGTCTGGAAAACGCCATTAACGCAGTTTCAGTGCTTGAAGAAGATAAAAGAACAATTCGTCTCAAGCTGTGCATGAAAAACAACAAGCTGCTGCTATCCATTGATAATCCCTATGCTTATGCTCCCGAATTTAAGGACGGCTTGCCTGTTACCGCGGCGAAAGGACACGGCCTGGGAACACAAAGTATTCAGTATATGACAGCTAAGCTTAACGGAAATTGTCAGTTTGCAGCAGAAGACGGTATATTTACTCTCCGAGTTGTGTGTTAGCAGAGAATTATTGAGCTGGAAGCAGCCAAACTCTAATACAATTTTGAAGCAAAAAGGCCATGAGGTGCTAAATCAGCGCCCATGGCCTTCGGCATAGGAAAAGGGCTGCCCCTCATCAGCTATTCACTGATTTGAGACGGCTCCTGTATAATTTACTGTTCGAATACTTGAAGTCGACTGGCTTAGAAGGATTTAGAAGATGCGTTTCAGGGCCAGTCCCATGGCAAAAAGGAGCAGGCCAAGAAAAGTGTATCCATTCATGCTTCCCCCGGTTTTGGGGAGTGTCTCGGGTTTGTTCCCAGGTTCCGGTTCCTCGGGCTCTTCCGCTTCCTCGGGCTCCTCTGGTTCTTCAGGGTCTTCAGGTTCTTCAGGGTCTTCAGGTTCCTCAGGGTCTTCGGGCT
>DIPE01000056.1:15875-16040 GCA_002427015.1 Firmicutes bacterium UBA5496
TCTTCCGGCTCCTCCGGTTCCTCGGGTTCTTCGGGTTCTTCGGGCTCCTCGGGTTCTTCGGGCTCCTCGGGTTCCTCAGGTTCCTCAGGTTCCTCAGGCTCCTCAGGTTCTTCGGGCTCCTCGGGTTCTTCCGGCTCTTCCAGCTCTTCCGGCTCCTCCGGTTCC
>DIPE01000056.1:16227-18045 GCA_002427015.1 Firmicutes bacterium UBA5496
TCTTCCGGCTCCTCGGGCTCCTCGGGTTCTTCGGGCTCTTCGGGGTAAGGATCTAAGCTGTCCAAACCAAAAGCATCTCGGTTTGGCACGTAATTGTTTTTTTGTCCTGTTGCCAAAGAAAAGAATGCCGGGAATACGACCCCTAATTCTTCAAGTTTATCAAGGGGAATCTTCCAGCGCACTAGGTAATTATCCGATTCCATATCAAAATAATCTGGACCAGTGAAGAATTCAGGGTCACCAAATTTACTTTGCCCTTCTCCCTTTTTCACCACATACACTTGCTGGACAGAAGTTTTTTTCTCAGTAATTATTTCTAATCCTGCTACTACATTAGCCTCATTAAAATTTCCCTGTTGAGGGTTCTCCAATCCGGCAGGATAGAAGACTGCGGCCCAGATGCCGTTCTCCGGTTTTCCCGCCACCCTGACTTCAAAGTATACAAATTTTTCGTCAACTGCATAGCGCCCAGGCCAATTATCCGCATCACCAATGATATCCAAATCCTGTTCTGGTATATTGCCGGGTTTGTAATTATATCCTGTTCTAGCCGTTCCAGGGACATTCTTCCATTCCAATCCATCCCATTGATTAGCTGATTCGGTTTTCAGCAACCCGGTGGTCAGGACCATTGCCAGCACTGCGACGACAACTAAGATTTTACTGCACAATCAATTCTCCCCCCCATTCAGACATTAAGGGGTATTATGCCAATTTAATCCTGGCTTATTCCCTTTTTGTCTGTTTTACACCGTATGCAGGGGAGAATAAAAAAATACTGCCTGAAAGCAGTACATAGGGAATTTTGATCTTTGGAGACTGTTCCCTATAAACAAGCATATAGTGAGAATGAATTGTTCCCATCGCCCCCCGAAACTAATAAGCACCTGCGGGATACACTATACCCGGAGGTGCTTTTCCTTGAAGCGCGTGCGCATTGCATAAAATCGGATTAAAAAGGGACTGTTTAGCAGCCCCTTAGTTCATATGGCAATATCCCTTTTTCGGTAGAGAATCCCCGTCACTGCCACCGTCACGGCAGCAACAGTCAACAAGCCCAAGGCATAAATCCAATTGATCCCTCCGTTGTTGACAATATCTGCTGCATCCATGTATTTGAAGGGAGAAAACCAGCCCAGGAACTGCATGTCCTCTGAGAGGGAAGCAATGGCATTTAGAAAATATGAGCCCAGGACCAGGCCTATGCTCACCGATAAGGCAGCTTTTCTGCGGACAAAAAACAAGGCTGACAAAAACCCTATAGCCGCAAAGACCAGGTGGACAAAATACGGCGCCAGCAGCAGGGAAAGCAGGGTGGCTCGAGAGAATTCCCCCACATCAAAGTACTCAAAACCCAGCAAGGTAACAACCCCGATAATTAAGTTAAAGAGAGCCATGTATATAACCCAGCACAGGACCTTATCTCGGATTACCTCGCCTCTGCTCACAGGTCTGGCCAAAAGAAACTCTACGGTCTTATCGTCCTCTTCCTTTGCCAGCAGCCCTGACCCCAATATCGCTGCGTAAATGCTGCCAAAGAGCACCACCATAAAAAATGATTCAACTCCATAGAAACCCAAGGGATCGCTGAAATTTAGTTTTTCCATATTGAACACCTTTAGCATGCTCTCGGGGTACATCTCCATCAATTCCTCCAGCATGGCTCCGTCTGCAGCCATGCTCGGAAAAATAGCTACCATCCAAAAATTAAGCAAGGCCAAGGCCAGCGCCCAAATCAGCAGTCCGCGCAAATTGCTCTTAAGTTCTCTCTGCAAGATGTTCATTCTGCCCCCTCCTTCTCATAATAATGGAGAAAAA
>DIPE01000041.1:0-437 GCA_002427015.1 Firmicutes bacterium UBA5496
TCTGGGAGACGGAGAATATACTCTGGGAGAAATGAAGGTTCTGGTCCGGGAGGGCATTGCCAGGACGGAAGCAGGCAAGCTGGCGGGCAGCGCCCTCAGGCTCATCCGCGGCGTCAAAAATTTGGTGCAAAAGGTCAATGTCCCTCTGGCAGCTGCCGTCAACATGGCCAGCCTTAACCCCGCCCGGGCCCTGGGCCTGGCGGATGATCTGGGCAGTATTGCAAAGGGCAAGGAGGCGGACCTCATTGCCATCGACGAGGATTTTAATGTAGTCTTCACCATGATTGCCGGGAAGATTGTCTGGCCCGGAAAACAATATTAAGCGCCTGAAGCAGGCGCTTATTTTTTTACCCTGGGGAGTCATCCTTATTTCATGGCAATAGTCCATTCCCAAAATGGGCTTATACTCATACACTAAATTGACTAATTTTCAGGCA
>DIPE01000041.1:632-2284 GCA_002427015.1 Firmicutes bacterium UBA5496
CATGCCCCTTTTGTGGCAGATTATGAAGATATTCAAGGCCTTTGCCATCAATGACTTCATTCTCTGCTTAGGCTACAAGGGGGAGGCAATCAAAGAGTTTTTTTTAAATCTCAATTGGAAAAACCATGATTTTCAGCTGACAGCCCAGGGAATCCAGTACTTTCACCAGCCGGAAGGGTGGAATATTACCTTCGCAGATACCGGCCTAAATACCCAAACCGGCGGCAGGATCAAGAGGATTGAAAAGTATATAGACGAAGATATCTTCCTGCTGACATACTGTGACGGCCTTGCAGATATACCCCTGGATAAGCTCCTGGAATTCCATAGAAAAAAGGGGAAAATCGCTACTGTTACCGGGATTAGACGCCCGACGGGCTATGGAATTATGGAAGAGGAACAGGGCGTCGTCACCAGTTTCAAAGAAAAGCCCTTGTTAGAGGGCTGGGTCAATGGGGGATTTTTCGTCCTCAATAAAAAAATATTTGAGTATATCCCGGGGGACCAGTGTATATGGGAAGAACAGCCATTGAAACAACTGGCGGCAGAAAGGCAGCTGGCGATTTATCGGCACTGGGGGTTTTGGCAGTCCCTGGATACCCCAAAGGATGTTGAACTGGTGAATGAGCTTTGGGCTGGCGGCGCCAAGCCCTGGGTGCGATGGTAATGCCTAGGTATTTCACCAACGAAAAGGTCTTAATCACAGGGGCCAGCGGCTTTATTGGCTCTCACTTGGCCCTGAGGCTGGTTAATGCCGGGGCCCATGTAGCGGTAATTGTGCGGGAAACCTCGGATTTGTGGCGGTTAAGAGAGATTAAAGATTCCATCCGCCTTTGTCGGGGAGATTTAAGAGAACAGGAACAGGTGGAAGCCTGTGTGAGGGCCATCCGCCCGGATTATGTCTTCCACTTGGGGGCCTATGGTGTGGACTCCCGGGAACGAAACGAGATTCAGGCAGTCAAAACCAATGTCTCAGGCACAGTCTTCCTGGTCAGCGCCCTGCTGAAAACAGGCTGCGAAAAGCTCCTCAATATTGGCTCCTGCATGGAATACGGCAATAAGGCTGAGAGAGTTCGTGAGGATGCCCCCCTGGAGCCCTTTAATATCTATGGCAGCACCAAAGCTGCGGGGATCATAATTGCCCATCAGCTTGCGGCCCAAGGCGGCCTGCCTCTGGTGACTTTAAGGGCCTTCGGCATCTTTGGCGAAAATGAAGGCAGTCATAAATTTTTCCCCCATATTATTCTCTCCCTCCTCCAGGGCAGGGAGGTAAGACTGACGGGCTGTGAGCAATTCAGGGACTATTGCTATGTGGAAAACCTGGTGGACGCTTTTCTCCTGGCCGCACAGGATCAGGCCTGCAAAAATGAAATCTTCAATATCGGCTGCGGCGCTATTCGGCCCCTAAAGGACTATGTGGAAATGATCTATGCCCAGATGAATTGCCCGGCCAAGCCGAATTATGGGGCAATACCCTACAGGCGGGACGAGGTCTGGCGCCCCCACCCGGATATCAGCAAAATACAAGCTGTTTTACAGTGGGCGCCCCGGCTGAGCCTAGAGGAAGGGCTGACCAGGACCATTAACTGGTATCGGCATAACCTGGATAAATATCAAGGTACAGGCAGGTGAGAGGGCTGAACAAGATTATT
>DIPE01000041.1:2421-5697 GCA_002427015.1 Firmicutes bacterium UBA5496
TTGAGGGAAGCGCCTGGCTCATTAGCGGCGGGGCTGGATTTCTCGGCAGCTATTTTCTCGATCTCCTGAGTTATTGCAATGCAAATGTATTCCGCCGTCCCTGCCGGGTCCTCTGTATAGATAATTTCTTAACCGGCGTTTCAGCCAGGGTCAGGCATTTAGCGGACAATAAAAACATACACTTCATCCGTGCCAATATCGCCAAACCCCTGGATATTACCGGCGATATCGATTTTATCGTCCATGCCGCCGGCATTGCTTCGCCTCCAATTTACCGGCAATACCCCCTGGAAACTATCGAAGTGAATGTGACCGGCTTAAAGAATCTGCTGGAGCTGGGGCGAACAAAGAAGCTCAAGAGCTTCCTGTATTTTTCCAGCAGCGAAATATATGGGGATCCCAGCCCCGAAAATATACCCACCCCTGAGGAATATCACGGCAATGTATCTTGCACCGGGCCCAGGGCCTGTTACGACGAATCCAAGAGATTGGGGGAGACCTTGGCAGTCAATTACTTCAGGCAATATGGACTGCCGGTAAAGATTGTCCGCCCCTTTAATATGTATGGCCCCGGCATGAAGCTTGATGATCAAAGGGCAGTGCCGGATTTCTTCCGGGGGGCCTTGCTGGACAAGAGAATCCAGGTCTTAAGCGATGGTTCCCCAACCAGGAGTTTTTGTTATATCCGGGACGGAATCGCCGGTTTTTTGCTGGTTCTGCTGTCCGCTTACAACGGCGAAGCCTTTAATATTGGCAACGATCAGGGGGAGACCAGTGTTCTGGAACTGGCCAAGGTTATCGCCGGCATGACAGATGCCCAGGTTGTTTTTCTGGAAAGTTTAGATGGGGATTACCTTACCGACAACCCCCAGCGTCGCTGTCCGGACTTGACCAAGGCCAGGACTTGGCTGGGGTACCAGCCCCAGGTCGGTCTGGAGGCCGGCCTGAGGAGATTGCTGGCCTGGTATAAAGAGGTTTATAACCTGTAAAGAGGGGGAGAGCATGAAAATCGCCATTATCGGCACAGGTTATGTAGGCCTGGTTACCGGGGTCTGCCTTGCCTCCCAAGGCCATCAGGTAATTTGCGTAGATAAGGAGCAAAGCATAGTCGCCGGGATTAACCACATGCAGTCGCCGATTTATGAACCTGGTCTCCAGGAACTTATTGCTCCGGTTGTCAGTTCAGGCAATTTAGTGGCCACCACTGCTCTAAAAGCGGCTGTGCAGGAAGCTGAGGTCTCGCTAATCGCCGTGGGCACCCCCCTGGGAGATAAGGGCATAGACCTGGATTATGTAAAGAGCTCAGCCCTTGAAATTGGCGCTGTCCTAAAGGAGAAGACAGATTATCATGTGGTCTGTGTAAAGAGCACGGTGGTGCCCGCCACAACAGATACTCTTGTCCGGGGTATTTTAGAAGCGGCCTCCGGGAAAAGGGCGGGGGAATTTGGCTTGGCCATGAACCCGGAATTCCTGCGGGAAGGGAAAGCCGTCCTAGACTTTATGCATCCTGACCGCATAGTCATCGGCGCCTATGATGATAGGAGTTTTGCAGTCATGGAAGGGGTGTATGCAGGTTTTGACGCCCCCATTGTCCGCACAAATTTACGGACAGCCGAGATGATTAAATATACCGCTAATGCCCTGCTGGCCACCCTGATTTCCTATGCCAATGAGATTGCCTCCCTCTGTGAGGCAACCGGGGAAATCGATGTCCAAGAAGTATTGGCGGCAGTAGCCCTGGATAAGCGCTTTACCCCCAGGATTAATAATGAAGTAATCTATCCGGAGATGCTCCAATACCTCCAGGCGGGCTGCGGGTTTGGCGGCAGCTGTTTCCCCAAAGATTTAAAGGCCCTCCTGGCCTTTGGCCGGGACCGGGGCTGCCTCCCCCGGATAGTATCTGCGGCCATAGCAATCAATGAAGAGCAGGCTGAGAGGATACTGAGAAAGCTGGAAGATAAATTGGGGTCCCTGGCCGGGAAAAAAATCGCGGTCCTGGGCTTGGCCTTTAAGCCCGGCACTGATGATGTAAGGGAATCTCCCAGCATTAGGATTATCAAAGGGCTGTTGCAGAAGGGGGCAGAGGTTTGCGCCAGCGATCCCATTGCCCTGGAGAAGATGAAGCTGGCAATTCCTGAGGCAAAAGGAGTGCGCTATACCAAGGATTATAAATTGGCTCTGCTTGGCGCCGCCGGGGCTTTGCTGATTACTCCCTGGCAGGAGTATCTGGAAATCCCTCCGGAAGACTACAGTCAGCTTATGCATTATCCCTTGGTGGTAGATTGCCGCCGGGCGCTGGCTAAAAACCTCCTGGAAAGCGCCGGGGTAATATACGCCGGAGTGGGGCTGGCATAGTGGAAGAAAAAGTGAATTCAAGCTGGGAGTTGCTTCCCCTGAAGCCCTTTACGGACCCACGGGGGACCTTAAAAAAGGTTCTGCGGCAGAGCCAGCTGAAAAATACCGGCATCCAAGAGGTCTATCTGCTTTACACCAATCCCGGGGGCATCCGGGGCAATCATTATCACAAAAATACCCTTGAATTCTTCCTCGTGGTCTTGGGCACAGCCACTGTCGCCCTCCAGGCCCCGGGGGAGAAAACGTCAAAGACTATCAGCTTGGCGGCGGAAGGCAATTTGCTCCTGAAGGTGCCGCCACAGGTGGCCCATGCCTTTAAAAATGAGGGAGAAGGGCAGCTGATTATTCTGGCCCTTTCCACCCGGGAATACAGCCCTTTAGATACCGATACCTTTCCCCAGACTCTTCTAATTTAAAAACCCGCGGACTTTGAGCGTCCTGCTTTGCGCCATAGAAAGGGGGTATCGCCGTGAGGCATTATTACTGCTCGTCCTTTAGCAAGGGTTATGCATATAAGGGCTTGCTCCTCTATGAATCCCTGCAGCGCTGGGATAAGGATTTCCGCTTTTTTATGATCTGCCTGCACCCTGAAGTAGAGGAGCTATTTGCAAAAATGCGCCTGAAAAATGCAACAATCATATCCCTGTCTGCAATTGAAGGGCAGGACAGGGAATTGCTCAAGGTAAAGGGCAGTCGCAATGAAAAAGAATATGCCTGGACAATAAAAGCTTCAATAATGCTGTACCTGTTTGACAATTTCCCTGGGATTGATCACATTGTCTGGCTGGACGGGGATACCTGTTTTTATTCTGATCCCCAGCCTATCTTTACCGAATGGGGCAATCACTCCATTGTGCTTACTGAGGAAAAGTGGAGCGAAGCCAATCAAAAGCGCCGGTATACAAAGGGCATTTTCAATAC
>DIPE01000041.1:5847-6089 GCA_002427015.1 Firmicutes bacterium UBA5496
AAATTAATTCAGTGGTGCTATGACCGCCTGGAAAACGGCCTCTGGAGCGACCAGCTCTATGTAAATGACTGGCCCAGCAGGTTCCAGGCCGGGATTATTAAAAACATTGGGGTAAATGTGGGGCCCTGTATTATTCGGGATTGCACAGTCACAAAACGAGATGAGCAAATCTATGTAAACGGAGAAAAGCTTATCTTTTACCATTCATACGGATTCAGGTATTTTGACGGCAATGAGTTTGA
>DIPE01000041.1:6309-7592 GCA_002427015.1 Firmicutes bacterium UBA5496
CATCAATTTATCCGCAACTATTATAACCTGGCGGCAAATACCGGCGGGTTCGGTCCGGGACCCCATATCTGCACCCTCCTGACAAAGGAGTACCTGGTCCAGGGGCTGGCTTTATATAACTCTCTCAAGCAAACTACGGCTGAATTTCATCTCTGGGTGCTCTGCGTGGATAATGACGCGTATACTCTCCTTGAAAAAATGAATTTGGCCCGGGTCACCTTAGTCAGCCTTGATAACGTGAAAAATGAAAGACTGGCAGCGCTTGCATTGCAGCGAAAGATTAATGAATTCTGCTGGACCCTGAAGGCCAGTTTTGTCACCTACTTGCTCAAAAACAACCTCAACCTAAATTCAATATTATTTGTGGATGCTGATCTGTATTTCTTCAGGGATGTGAAAAGCATTTATCAGGAATGGGGCGACAAATCCATATTTTTAACCAAGCTCTGGCTGGGGCCCAAGTGGGCCAAGAAAGTAGGCACATATTCCGCCGGCCTCATTGGCTTTAAGCGGGACCGGCAGGGGTTGAAATGCCTGGCCTCCTGGCGGCGAAAATGCCTGAAATGGTGCTCCGAGCGCCCGGACAAGGGGCGCTGGGCAGACCAAAAATACTTGGACCGCTGGCCCGGCATCACTGACAGCATCGCGGTCTCGGAAAATAAGGGGATTAACACCGGCCCCTGGAACATTCGCAAAGGCCAGGTTGTGCAAGAGAAAAAAGGCATTTTGTATTTCGAGGGCCATCCCGTGGTCTGCTATCATTTCAGCGGGTTTGAGCTCATTAGCGAAGGGGAAGCTGAGTTATGCAACCGCAAGCGGCTGCCGGCCCATGCAGAAAATATTTACGCTGCTTATCTAAAGGGAATCCAGGAAGGGATTCGCCAGATTAAGGCTGTGGATGCCGGTTTCATCCCGGGCGTCCTCAAAAAAAAGGACCCTGCGGCCCTCATAAATTATCGGCGCCTGCAGGGTTAGGAAACAGCAATGAAAAGAAAAAAAACCAAGAACAAGCTAGATAAAATCAATGCCTTGCTCACTGATCCATTCATCGCTCGCCATGTCCCTGAGACCATGGAATATGAGCCGGAAAACCTCTGGAAAATGCTAAGGAAGCATCTTGTTGTGTATGTCAAACCTGTCAAGGGGCACATGGGCCTTGGCATCATCAGGGTGAAAAAGCTCTCTGATGCCAGGTATGAAATTATCTCCGACAACTACCAGCAACATGTAAGGGCCACACAATTAGATTCGGAACTTAGGGCCCTGCTGGGGGATACCGCATA
>DIPE01000041.1:7821-7958 GCA_002427015.1 Firmicutes bacterium UBA5496
CAAAGGGAAGATGCAGTTGTCACCAATGTGGCCAGGGGGGCGAAGGATTACCCTTTGCAGGATATACTGCAGAAATACGATCAGCGGCAAAATCCCTTGGTAACTATACGGGAGCTGGTGGATCTCTCCCACCAAAT
>DIPE01000021.1:0-414 GCA_002427015.1 Firmicutes bacterium UBA5496
TCAATAATTATGCTTAAGAAAGTTGTCAAGCCCAAACTGCTGGGGGTCTTCATCGGCGTAGTCACTGTGGGGATTATTGTAATTGGCTACCTGTTCAATGCCTTCAGCTATCTCTTGCTCTAAGCGAAATTAACCTAGGAGGGAAAAATTATGCAGATTAAAGTTTTAGGGGGCGGGTGCAAGAATTGCCACACCCTGGCTGACAATGTCAAGCTTGCCCTGGAGCAGGCCGGGATCGAGGCAGATGTGCAATCGGTGACAGACATCCAGGAAATCATGGCCTATGGCGTCATGTCCACCCCTGCTCTGGTCATCGATAAAAAGGTTGTCTCTGCGGGCAGGGTGCTTAAGCCCGGGGAAATAGTTGAATTGCTGATGAAATAAGCCAAATGTAGCCACTGGGGACTGTCCCCA
>DIPE01000021.1:487-6347 GCA_002427015.1 Firmicutes bacterium UBA5496
ACTGGGGACTGTCCCCAGTGGCTACATTTGACAGGATGCTTCGTTGCTGTATAATTTACATATGAATTATTTTTTGGAGGAGAAAACAATGGGAGATTGCTTGGCTCGAGATGTCTACTGGCTGTTAAGAAGGACTTCTTTTCGTCTTAAGGATGAGCTGCGGAAAAAGATTGAGGAACATGGAATAACATGGCCTCAGTTTCACGCCCTTTTTCATATTGGCCAGGAAGGAATGCCTGCTAATGAGCTGGCCCGGGAGCTTCAGTGCAATGCCAGCAATATGACTGGCCTTGTGGACAGGATGAGTGAGAGCGGCTGGGTCTATCGGGAGCATTCCAAAGAGGACCGCCGGGTCTGGCTGATTAAGCTTACGGAAGAGGGGAAGCAGCTCCTTGCGGAGGTTCAGCCCCAACATAGGAGAAATATTCAGGAACGCATGTGCCGACTAAATGAAGATGAGCTAAAAGCTTTGGGAGACTTGCTTGCGAAATTATTGGGCGAGGAAGTTGGGGAGGAAAAATAGTGAAAGAAATCAAAGCCTTGTTGCCTTTTGCCAAACCCTATAAATGGTGGATAGTGCTGGCCACAGTGTGCATGATTTTTGTCACTGCCGCCAGTTTGGCTGGTCCCTGGGCTATCCGCAATTTAATTCAGACTATAACCTTCGGCGTAGAGGAGCAAGGGGATTTGCGCAGGGTTACTTTCCTGGCCCTGCTGGTTGTAGGCATATATATTCTAAGGGCCGTGACGAAATTTGGCACCGATTATATCTCCCATTATGCAGCTTGGAATATGGTGAATGAAATCCGGCAGCATATGTACGACCGGGTGCAGAGATTGTCCCTGCGGTATTTCAGCGATAAGCCTACGGGGGAATTGATGTCCCGGGTATTAAACGATACCCGCAATTTCGAAGTGCTCTTTGCCCACGCCATTCCCACAGTGGTTGTCAACGGCGTCATGTTAATTGGGGTTTTCGCCATTTTGTTTTCCATGAGCAAGGTCCTAGCCCTGTATACCTTGATTCCTGTTCCCCTGCTGGCCTGGCTGGTTATCCGCTTCAGCAAGGTTGCCCGGCCCCTGTTTCGCAAGAATCAGGAAAAAGTGGCGGAACTCAATGCCATTCTCCAGGACAATTTCAGCGGCATCAAGGAAATCAAGGCTTTCACCCAGGAAGAATATGAAAGTCAGCGGACAGGGCATTCTCTCAAGGCTCAGACTAAGGCAATTTTACGGGCTCTGAAAGTGACCAATGCCTTTCACCCCGGGATTGAGTTTGTCTCCAGCCTGGGGACGGTGATTGTCATTTTTTTTGGAGGGCGTCTCGCCCTCACTGGCGCTTTGCCCTTGGAAGACCTGGTAGCCTTTTTGCTCTATTTGAATATTTTCTATCAGCCTATTACAGCTCTCGGTCAGATCAACGAAGGCCTGCAACAGGCTTTGGCCAGCGCCGAGCGGGTGCTGGAAATTATCAGCCGGGAGCCTGAAATTCAGGAAATTCCGGAACCGATTTTTTTGGAAAAGATTGCTGGCTCAGTGGAGTTTCGCAATGTGAGTTTTTCTTATGTAGATAATATTCCAGTCCTCAAGGACATCTCCTTTAAAGTCAGCCCCGGGGAAACCCTGGCCCTGGTTGGAGCCACCGGCGTGGGCAAGACCACCATTGCCAGCCTCATCCCTAGGTTCTATGATCCCAATGCCGGGGAAATCCTTGTGGACGAAGTGGACATCCGCCACTTGGCCCTGGTCAGCCTGCGGCGCCAAATCAGCTTGGTCTCCCAGGATATATTCCTGTTCAACGGCACAGTCAGGGAAAATATAATCTATGGGTCCCCTAGGTCCTCGGAAGAAGACATGATTGCCGCCAGCAAGGCGGCAAACGCCCATGAATTCATTGAGGCCCTGGAACTGGGCTATGACACTCGGATTGGCGAGCGGGGAGTCAAACTTTCCGGGGGGCAGAAGCAAAGGATATCCATTGCCCGGGCGATTCTCAAAGATGCTCCCATTCTTATCCTGGATGAAGCAACTTCCGCAGTGGACACCCAGACCGAGCGCCTGATTCAGGAGGCCCTGAACAAGCTCAAGGCAAATAAGACTGCAGTGGTCATTGCCCACCGCCTCTCTACTATCCAAGATGCTGATAAAATCATTGTCCTCAGAGAAGGGGAAATCCTAGGGCAGGGCACTCATGAAGAGCTTATTAAAAATGGCGGCTTGTATTGGCAGCTGTGCAATGCCCAAAGTGCAACCCAGAATTTAGCGGGCTAAAGCCGACGGGCGGATTGCCCCGGCTGGTACAAAAAGTAGATTAACTGAGGCCATTTTTAAGAGCAAAAGAGCAATAATAGAATAGATAGTGTCAATTTCAAGAAGGTCTTCTTTTCCTGTTGGTATTAAAATAAGTGAGTACCCCGTATAGATAGAAGGGGATTACCAAGGAAAGAAGGGTTAATTATGAAAAAAGCTGTGGCGTTACTGCTGCTCATGGTGTTTTTAGTCGCTACCTTGTCCGGCTGCGGGCTTATTAAAAAGTTTATTCCCGGCGATCTTGAGGATTTAATTCCTGAAATTCCGGATGGAGAAGATCCGGATGGAGAGGACCCCGATGTTGAGGATCCCGATGTTGAGGACCCCGATACCGAGGATCCCGGTGACGGCGAGGTAGTAGTAAATGGCAATATCTATTATCCCGCAGACTGGAAAGATATCGTAAACACCTTTGCGGAATTTGGCTTTAGCTACAAAGAAGTTCGAGAAGACGGCGAAGAATCTACCTGGTCAATGCATTATGTTTCCGAGGGAATTGAGGAAGTTGACGGGGTGGATGCTGAGGTCATCCTCCTAACCAAAGTCGAAGGCAGCACTGAAGAGACAAGGATCTGGTTTGACAGTGACTGGAATTGCTTAAAACTGGAGATAGACGGCGAAGAAGCTGAAATCTGGGCTAATCCCTTGAGCATTCTTTTGCAGATCTATGTAAACTGGCTTGAAATCACTAAGATGACCCTTTCTGCAGATGGCACCATTGATACTTCTGCGTATAAGCTTGAAGAGACCTCAAGTGAAAGCACAGAGCTGGGAACTCTGGAAGTGTATTCCTTTGCCAGTCTTTGGACCACAGTGGTCAACCAATATGGGTTCCATCAGGACGGGGATTTGTATTTCGCTCTGATCAGGAATACCATTAAAGGCTCCAACCAGCTGTCAGAAATGCGTATCACCCACTTAAATCCCAGGTAAAAAATACCGTGCCGGCAGGCACGGTTTTTTTCTATTTTAAGGTATCTGTGGCCGGTATTCGGGGAGGCCGCTGTCTTCCAGAAACAAGCCGGCGGTTTTGTCAGCCAGATTAAGCTGCCAGAGGTCATCGCCGTCACTGTCCTCAACCAGGTAATTGATCTTGTTGCCCCCCAGGGACCAATTAAATGGCAGCTCTATGAAGGGGATGGGGTATTCATCTCCGCTGACGCTGTAGATATTCGCCAGCAGCATTTCCAAATTGCCTTCCCTGTCAACCCTGACCAGATCCCAGATGCCTTCTTGCTCGCCGAATTCCCCTTCCAGAGTCAAAGTAAAGCGCAGGACTGCCAGGGAGTTGCCATCCGGGGCCCAGGAAAACCAGAAGGGATAGCTGAACTCCGAGTAGGTAAGGAAAACATCCTGAGTTAGCAATTCAATCTGCGCGGGATAGGCTTTAGTGAGGCCAGCGTATTTCTGCAAGAACAGGGTGCCTGCGTTTGAGACTGCGAAGTATTTAGCATCCGTGGTTCTTGATGCTTCTAGGGGATTCCAGGAAAAAAGGCAGTAATCAGGATTTTCATCGTATACCTGGCGGACATTGGCGCCGTCGCTTCCAGCATGCACAATGCCAGTATAGTAGAAACATTCCATGACGCCGTCAGGGTCATACTCTCCGGTCACAGCAAATAATCCGTCCTGAATTGGATAGGGGCCCGAAGTGTCAGGCAGAGTGTTGATCACATCACCCATGGTATTGACAATTGCCAGTGAGGGTCGCTGGCCGGCGGAACTGTAAACAAAGCAATCGTTTGACAGCCAGTAGGGACCCTGTTCAAGTTCCAGGTCAATTAAAAAACCGCCTTTGCCTTGACCTGGCCCGGCAATGCTGATTTCGGTTCCGCCCTTTCCGCCATATGCCAGCTGGGTGCTGTCAGGGCTCCAGAGAAATCCCCTGGTGTTAAGCCAGGCAGAAATTGCAGTAACATCCTGATCAATGAGAATAGGAGTTTCGCCGGGAACAAGGGTATACAAGCTAGAGACACCTGCATCCAGGGTTGGTGTCCTGAGAAAGGCAATTGCATGGCCGTCAGGAGCCCACACTGCTTCGGCAACATCATTGCTGTCAGTCTGCCGCCAGAGATGGGTGCTGTCGGTGCCCAGCCACAGGTCGCCTTTGCGAATTACCGCGTAGGTGATATCGGCGGCTGCCCCTTGCGGCACTGGGGTAACCGGGGCGGTCAACTTGATGTCCAAAGGATCGTTTGACCCGGAATTGTCGCCTGGATCCTCGCCGGGATCTTCCCCTGGGTCTTTTCCGGCAGGGGTTTCATCCTCTGGCGGCGGCTCCTTGCGGGCAAATGGGTTTGAGCACCCAAAAGCGGATAAGACCATCAGAACTAAGAGAATCCAAGCCAGGAAAGTCAGCTTCTTTTTAATGGAATTTCACTCCTTCATAGTGAAGTATCTAAATTATACCACGATTCATATTAAATGGATATAGTTGAGTGAGGTTGAATACCCGGTTCCTAGAGGCGGGCAGGTATTTTATGTGGTATGGCGAAATACTATAAGACTATACAGGAGGGATGCACATGTTGATAAATTTAAATCCGATTTGGGACTTAGACTCTATTTTCCCGGGGGGGAGCGATTCGCCCCAGCTCAAAGAACATATTGAACAAGTGGCAAGGGACGTAGAAGGGCTGGAAAAATCCATTCCTGCAGGGGATGAGCAGGAGCAGTGGCAAGAGCTGTTTGCAAAGTTTCAGGATATTGCCGCCAGGCTCCATCAGGCAGGTGCGTTTATCGGCTGTCTTAACGCCCAGAACACCAAAGATACCCAGGCCAAACTCCTGGGCGGCCAGTTGCGCCAGGTGTCAGCGGCCCTGGGTTCTGTGCTGACTTCGGTAGAGGAGCGTCTGCTGCAGATGGACGATGCCGTCTGGGCAAAGCTTTTGGAAACCCCGGTCTTTCAGCCTGTGGCATTTCCCTTGGATGAGCTCAGGCAGAAGGCCAGAGATAAGATGTCAGCGATACAGGAGAAGTTGGCAAATGATCTGAGCATCGACGGCTACCATGGCTGGTCGGATTTATATAACATAATCACCGGGCGCATGGTCATTCCCTGGACTGTCGCTGGCAAAGAAACCGAGTATTCTGTGGGCCAGTTCTCTAACCTCTTCTCCGACCCTAACCCCGAAGTGCGCACGCAGGCAGGAGAAACGTGGGAAGCCGCCTGGGCCCAGGAAGAGGAACTGTGCGCTAGCGCCCTCAATCACTTGGCTGGCTTTCGCCTGAATCTTTACAAGCATCGGGGCTGGGAGTCCTTCCACAAAGAGCCCTTGGAGTACAACCGCATGACCGCAGACACTTTGGCTGCCATGTGGGGGGCCATTGAAGAAAATAAGGCAATCTTTGTGGAGTATCTGCAGCGCAAAAAAGAGCTTCTTGGTCTGGAAAAAATGACCTGGTTTGATGTTTCCGCCCCCCTAGGTCAGGTAAGCAAGACCTACACTTTTGATGAGGCTGCCAATTTCGTCGTTCAGCATCTGCAGCCGGTCAGCCCCAAAATGGCGGAATTCGTCAGCGGCGCTTTTAATAAGCGCTGGGTGGAGGC
>DIPE01000021.1:6463-7650 GCA_002427015.1 Firmicutes bacterium UBA5496
GAAAACCGGGGGCATAAGCGGGCGGGAGCCTTTTGCACCAGCCTGCCCTATTCTAAGGAAACCAGGGTGTTCATGACCTTTATGGGCACTGCCGACAATGTCGCCACCTTGGCCCACGAGTTGGGCCATGCCTTCCATCAGCATGTCATGACCGACCTGCCGGTGCTGGCCCAAAACTATGCCATGAACGTTGCCGAGACCGCCTCGACTTTTAACGAGCTGGTGGTGGCCGATGCCGCCCTTGCCAACGCTGCCAGCAAAGAAGAGCGCATTGCCCTGCTGGCTGCCAAGGTGGACAACAGCGTCAGCTTTTTCATGAATATCCATGCCCGTTTTATCTTTGAAACCAACTTCTACGCCCAACGCCGCCGGGGGCCCATCAGCGCCGACAGGCTAAATGAGCTGATGCTGGAGGCTCAGAAACAGGCTTTCTGTAATGCTCTGGATGTCTGGCATCCCCATTTCTGGTGCTCCAAGCTGCATTTTTATATCACTGGGGTGCCCTTCTATAATTTCCCCTACACCTTTGGCTATCTGTTCAGCGCCGGCATCTACGCCATGGCCAAAGAAGGCGGGGCGGATTTTGAGCAGAAATACATTAATTTGCTGCGGGATACCGGCAGCATGAAGGTTGAAGATTTGGCTTTGCGTCACCTGGGTGTAGATCTCACCAAGAAAGATTTTTGGCGGCAGGCTGTCAATATGGCTGTGGCCGATACCCGGGAGTTTCTGCAACTAACTAAGTAACTGTTGCGCTACTCTGCTCTTTGTCCCAAGATTTTATGACAAGGAGTGTCCCTGATGCGGGCAGTGATTTTTGCGTTGGCTATTTCTCTGGTGCTTACGGCTATGGGCGGTTGTGCCCGGGAGACTCCCGAACAGGCCCTGGCCGCCTATATTGAGTTGTGGCAAGCAGGAGATTATACAGGCATGTATAATCTCCTTTCTTCCCAGGCAAGGAAGGCCTGTGCGGAGGAGGTTTTCATCACTCGCCACAGGAATATATCTGAGGGCATTGGTTTGACCAAGCTCAAGCTGGCAGACGTCAATTGGCTTGAAGGCAGAATTAAGTACAGTTTGGAGTTTTCCACCTCTACTGCAGGAGAGTTCCGCCAGGATTATTCCCTAGAAATGGTGGAGGAAGAGGGCGGCTGGCGGCTGCATTGGGATCACTGCCATATCTTTCC
>DIPE01000021.1:7733-8070 GCA_002427015.1 Firmicutes bacterium UBA5496
GATCACTGCCATATCTTTCCCGGCCTCACCAGCCAGAGGGTAGTAAGGGTTAAGCGAGAGATGCCTAAGCGGGGGGATATCCTCGACCGCAATCGCATTGCCCTGGCATTCACCGGCACTATGTATGAAATTGGCCTGGTGCCAGGCAGCTTGGGTCCCGATACAGTCAATGTCCTTGCCCTGCTGCTGGATAAATCACCGGCGGAGATTGAAGCCCTCCTGGGGCAGGGCTGGGTGCAAAAGGACAGTTTTGTGCCGATAATAACGGTAGACAGCTCGACCTGGGGGGAACTGCGGCAGCCGGCAACAGCTTTGCCGGGAGTGCTGGCCCGGGCCC
>DIPE01000021.1:8198-8362 GCA_002427015.1 Firmicutes bacterium UBA5496
GACTGGCAGGGTGTATAATATCCCAACCTCCCTGGCCCAGACTGTTGGCTATATTGGCGAGGGAAAAGCTGAGCAACTGGGAGAACGAGCCGAATTGGGCTTTGAGCCTGGCGACCTTGTTGGGCTCTGCGGCTTGGAACTGGCCTGTGACCGGACTTTGGCCG
>DIPE01000027.1 GCA_002427015.1 Firmicutes bacterium UBA5496
GGTCGGATCCTCTTCGTAGGCACAAAAAAGCAGGCTCAAGAAGCTGTCGCCACCGAAGCTACGAAAGCAGGCGAGTTTTACGTCAACCAGCGTTGGCTGGGAGGAACTCTCACAAACTTTGTGACCATCCGAAAACGAATTCAAAGGCTTCTTGAATTGGAAGAGTGGGAGACAAGCGGGTATCTTGAGCGTCTCACAAAGAAAGAAGCGGCCCTGCTTATGAAGGAAAAGGAGAAGCTCGAGAAGTACTTCGTCGGCATAAAGGGAATGCAATCACTCCCGGACGCCCTTTTCATAGTCGACCCTCGCAAAGAGCGCATCGCCATCCTAGAGGCTCGCCGTTTGGGCATCCCGGTGGTAGCCATAGTTGATACCAACTGCGATCCAGACGAGATCGATTACGTCATACCCGGCAATGATGATGCCATCCGGGCGGTAAAACTTATGTGTTCCCGAATTGCTGACGCAGTACTGGAGGGAAAACAAGGAGAGCAAACCACAGAATAATGGCTAATAGCGGGGTGATTGAGGTTGGGTGTGCCAGTCCTCGTCACCCCTTTTTGAATGAATTGAGGAGGTTGAAATAATTGATTACTGCGGGTATGGTTAAAGAATTACGCGAGAGAACCGGCGTGGGGATGATGGACTGTAAAAATGCGCTGGTTGAGACCGGGGGAGATATGGAAAAGGCGATCGAGGTATTGCGTACCAGGGGACTGGCTCAAGCAACCAAAAAGGCATCCCGGGTAGCCAGTGAAGGCTTGGTTTCTTCATATATCCATATGGGGGGACGTATCGGTGTGCTTTTGGAAATAAACTGTGAAACAGATTTTGTCGCCAAGAACAGCGACTTTCAGGAACTTGTGCACGATATCTGCATGCATGTGGCCGCTTCCAATCCTAGGTATGTTGCCAAGGAACAGGTGGAGCCCGCGGTTATAGAACATGAAAAACAAATTCTCATCAATCAGGCCATCAATGAAGGGAAGAAGCCCGAAATTGCCGAAAAAGTCGTCACCGGCCGCCTGGAGAAATTCATCAGTGAGATTTGCCTCTTAGAACAGCCCTTCGTCAAAGACCCGGATATTACTGTCGGCCAGATGGTGCAGCAAAAGATCTCCCAATTTGGGGAAAATATTTCCGTGCGCAGGTTTGCCCGTTTTGAGATGGGGGAAGGCCTGCAAAAACGGCAGGATGATTTTGCCGCCGAAATCGCCAAGCTGCAGCAAAAATAATGACAGAGCACACTCAGTGCTCTTTTTTCTGAAAAAAGGAATTTTAATACTGGACCGCGAATTACAATTTGGAGGGTTTGCATATGCAGGTAGAATATAAGCGGGTGGTCCTCAAGCTAAGCGGCGAGGCCCTGGCCGGATCAAAGGGAACAGGCATTGACAGCAGGGTTTTGAAAGATGTGGGCGTCCAAATCAAGACCCTGATTGAAATGGGTGTCCAAGTTGCTTGTGTTGTCGGCGGCGGCAATATCTGGCGGGGCGCTGCTGCCAGTTCCCAGGGGATGGACAGGGCAACTGCAGACTATATGGGGATGCTGGCTACGGTCATCAACGCCCTTGCTCTTCAAGACGCCTTAGAATCCCTGGGGGTCACCACACGCACACAGACCGCCATTGAAATGAGACAAGTAGCCGAGCCCTATATTCGCAGAAGGGCAATCCGCCATCTGGAAAAGGGCAGGGTGGTCATCTTTGCTGCCGGCACCGGCAACCCCTACTTTTCCACAGATACCGCTGCCGCTCTGCGGGCAGCAGAAATTGAAGCCGACGTCATCTTGATGGCCAAGGGAAATGTGGATGCCGTGTATGACCGGGATCCCCGCAAAGAACCCAACGCCCAAAAATTTACCGAACTTACTCATCATCAAGTTCTTAACCTGGGCTTGGGCGTCATGGACGCGACAGCCGCTTCCCTGTGCATGGATAATAATATAACGATTATTGTTTTTTCCATGTCTGAAGACAGCAATATAGTAAAGGCTGTCTGCGGAGAAAAGATAGGAACAGTAATAAGGGGGTAAATTTAGGTGTTTGATGAAATTTACAGTGATGCCAAGACGAGGATGGCAAAGGCAATTGAATCCCTTAAAGCTGAGTTCAATTCTGTAAGGGCCGGGAGGGCGAATCCCTCTCTCCTGGACCGCTTGACTGTGGAGTACTATGGCGTGGTCACACCTCTAAAACAAATGGCCAACATCAGCGCTCCCGACCCCAGAACTTTGGTGATTCAGCCCTGGGACAAGACCGCACTTGCTGAAATTGAAAAGACTGTATTAAAGTCCGGTCTGGGCCTTACTCCTAACAATGACGGGACATTAATCCGGCTGTCAATTCCTCAGCTCACCCAGGAGCGCCGGGTTGAACTGGTAAAACTGGTGCGCAAAAAAACTGAAGAGGGAAAAGTCGCTATCCGCAATATTCGCAGGGACGCCAATGATTTGATTAAGTCTTTGCAAAAGGATGGCGAGATCTCCGAAGATGACGAACGCCGTCATCAGGAGGAAATTCAGAAGTTAACGGATCAGTACACTAAGCTTGCTGATGAACAGCTGAGCATTAAAGAAGCAGAAATTATGGAAGTATAACTGTGTAACTTGCGCCCCGAATGGGGCGCTTCGACTGAAATGAGGGATGGCATGTTTAAGAAAAAGCGGATCGCCAGAGGGCTGGATGCCATACGCCGGGGGCCCATTCCCCAACATCTTGCGATTATTATGGATGGCAACGGGCGCTGGGCTCGAAAAAGGGGATTGCCCAGAGTGGCAGGGCACAGAGCTGGAATGGATGCTATCAACAGGTGCCTGGATGGATTAAAAGGTATAGATGTCAAATACCTGACCCTGTATGCCTTTTCCACAGAAAACTGGCGCCGCCCCAAGGCAGAAGTTGACTATCTCATGAACCTGCCTGGCCAGTTCATTGCCAAGGAACTGGACACTATGATCGCCAACAATATACGCTTAAAAGTGATTGGGGACATGGACGGCTTGCCTGATCATACCCGCGCTTCCGTAACCAAGGGGATTGAGGCAACCGCCGGCAATTCCGGCCTTACTTTATCTTTTGCCTTGAATTATGGCTCCAGGGAAGAAATTCTCAAGGCAGTCCGTCAGTTGGGCCAGATGTGCCAAAGGGGCATACTTGACCCTGCAGACATCGCCAGCGAAGAATTCGAAAAATGCCTGTACACCGCGGGTATGCCAAGTCCCGACCTGATAATCAGAACCAGCGGTGAAATTAGAATCAGCAATTTCCTTCTCTGGCAAATGGCTTATTCGGAGCTTTGTTTTATCGATACCCTGTGGCCGGATTTTAATGAACTTCATCTCTATGAAGCCATTGCCGATTTTCAGCAGCGTCAGCGCCGGTTTGGCGGAATTTAAGGACAGGAGGCGAATATAGAAATGCGTGCACGCCTATTAACTGCTGCAGTGGGGATACCCGTTGTCATTGCAGCCCTATATTTTGGGGGACCTGTGTTTTTTATCTTTATGGCTTTATTTTCTCTGGGGGCAATGTTTGAATTCGCCCGCATGCTTGGCCTGTCTCAGCCCTTAAGCGCTGCCGCTGGGGGGACAATCGTTATTCCCTATTACCTCAATCTCTATTTTCACTTTATCCCCTGGGATGCTTACCTTTTGCTTTACATCATCATTGCCGCCAGCATCTTCTTTGTCTTTTGTTTCAGCAAGCTGAGCTTTCAGCAGTCCAGCGGCTTAATTTTTGGCGGCATCTATATTACAGTCTTGGCTTCGACTCTGGCCCTGGTGAGGAATATGGACAAGGGCATGTTCCTGACCCTGGCAGTCTTTCTCGTCACCTGGGGAACAGACTCCGGCGCCTTTTTTGTCGGAATGCTCTTGGGCAAGCGGAAATTAGCCCCGGCTATTTCTCCCAACAAATCCTGGGCCGGCGCCCTGGGAGGTTTTATTTCCGGCATCATCATCGCTACGGCAATTGGCATACTAATTAAGGGGAATGTGCTTATCTTTTTCTTGTGGGGTTGCGCTGGGGCCATTTTTGGCCAGATTGGCGACCTGTGTGAATCAGCATTTAAACGCTTTGCCGGGGTTAAGGATTCCGGCAAGTTTTTCCCCGGCCACGGCGGTTTTCTTGACCGCATTGACAGTTTGCTCTTTGTCTCGGCCCTGGCCTATATATTTTTTGGGGTGTTGGCATGAGATCCTTAGCTGTATTAGGCTCTACCGGTTCCATTGGCACCCAGACTTTGCGAGTTCTGCAGCAGAACCCCGGGCAGTATAATGTACAGCTGTTGTGCGCAAATTCAAACTGGCGCCTGCTGGAGGAACAAGTCCGTGTTTTCCGGCCCCGGTGGGCGGTTCTGGCAGACCCGGGGGCCGCTGGGGAACTGCAAGCAAGAGTAAGGGATGTCAATGTCCAAGTTCTGACCGGGGAAAAGGCCCTGGCAGACTTGTTGGCTTCTCAAGGGTTTGACATTGTAGTGGCTGGGATGGTAGGGCATGCCGGGTTGCTGCCGGTTATTGCCGCAATCCAGGCGGGAGCGGATATCGCTCTGGCCAACAAAGAAGTGTTGGTAATGGCTGGCCATTTGGTGACAGCTCTTTGCCGCCAAAAAGGAGTTTCCTTGCTCCCCCTGGACAGTGAGCATTCCGCCATTTTTCAATGCCTCCAGGGCCACAGCAGCAAGGATATCAATAAACTAATTCTTACTGCTTCCGGCGGTCCCTTTTTGGGGAAATCACCGGACCAATTGGCAAATGTTACCCCTGCCCAGGCAGTGAAACACCCCAATTGGAAAATGGGGGCAAAAATTTCTGTAGATTCAGCATCGCTAATGAACAAGGGATTGGAGATAATAGAGGCCAGCTGGCTGTTTGGGATTAGTCCCGAAAAAATCGATGTGCTTGTGCATCCCCAGAGCATCATCCATTCCATGGTCGAATTCAGAGATGGGACTGTCCTCGCTCAGCTGGGCGTTCCTTCCATGGAGCTGCCAATACAATTTGCTTTATCCTGGCCCAGGCGCTGGCCGGGTCCTGACAGCTATTTTCTCGACTGGTTGAATCTGCCCAGTCTCAGCTTTTCTCAGCCGGATACTGTAGCCTTTCCCTGCCTGGATTTGGCAAGAGCGGCAATTAGGAAGGGGGGCAACGCTCCTGCTGTCCTTAGCACCGCTAATGACATTTGCGTGGAGTATTTTCTTGCAGGCAAGCTGAGCTTTTACGGGATACCCAGGGTAATTGAGCAGATGCTGGCTGTGGTGCCCTGGCAGGCAGATCCCGATTTAAGCTCAATACTTAAAACCATGGAAAGCACAATCCAGGAAACCAAAAATTACATAGAGAGCATGGAGTGATGGTATGGCTATCTTGATAGCTGTCATTGTATTCAGCGTTATCATCATTGTTCACGAACTGGGTCACTTTTTAGCCGCCAAGGCTGTGGGAATAGCAGTAGAGGAGTTTTCTGTGGGTTTTGGACCTAAGCTGGTCAGCCTGGGCAAGGACACGAAATTTTCTCTCCGCCTTGTGCCTATGGGGGGATTTGTGCGCATGCTGGGCGAAGAAGATGGGGCCGGGGAAGATAACCCTGCCAGCTATCCCAATAAAACTCCTTTGCAGCGCATGGCAGTGATTGCAGCGGGACCGGTGATGAACTTTCTCCTGGCCATGCTGATCTTTATCCTCCTTTACAGCGCTGTGGGCGTAGTGGGTGAAAATGTGGCGATAATCGGCGATGTGGTGCCCGGTTCTCCTGCTGAGCAGGCGGGGCTGCTGCCGGGGGATGAGATTTTGTCTATCGATTCTCAGCCTACAGAGAAATGGACAGATATTCAAAATTATGTGCGGGCCAGCGCCAATAAGACCCTTAAGTTTACTTACAGGCGCGGGGACCAAACTGATACTGTCGAGATAGCGCCCCGCATGGGCCAGCAATATCCGGAAGTGGGGATTGCGCCCCGGGTCAAACGTTTATCTGTAGGCGCCAGCATAATTCAGGGAGTACGGGAAACAGGCAGAATGACCGCTGCGGTAGTTAGCAGCCTGGCTGGGATTATCACCCGCAAGATTCCTGTGGGGGATTTGACAGGACCCATTGGCATCGTATACTATGTGGGCCAGGCCGCCCGGGCGGGCTTGCTCAACGTGCTGAGCCTGGGCGCCTTGATCAGTGTCAATTTAGGACTCTTTAATCTGCTGCCAATTCCTGCCCTTGACGGCAGCAAGATTGTCTTGTTGGGTGTGGAATTAATCAGAAAGAAACCCCTGGACCCTCATAAGGAAAGCATTATTCATCTTGTGGGTTTTGCCCTGCTCATTACTTTGATGCTGGTTGTCATGTACAAAGATATTCTTCGCTTTATTCTGTAGGCGGCTGTTATGGAGAGATTGACAACCAGGACTGTTGATGCAGGCGGCGTAAAAATCGGCGGGGACAATCCCATAGTTATTCAGTCGATGACAAATACCGATACCAAAGATGTTGAAAGCACTGTCGGACAGATTAAACGGCTTGTGGCTGCAGGCTGTGAGCTGGTCAGGGTTGCTGTGCCTGACAAAGAATCTGCCAGGGCCCTCAAGAGAATCCGGGCTTTAAGCCCCGTTCCCTTGGTGGCTGACATTCATTTTGATTATAATTTAGCCTTGGCGGCCCTGGATGCAGGCATTGACAAGCTGCGAATCAATCCGGGGACTATTGGAGCCAAGGCCCTCAAGGCAGTTGTCACGGCTGCCGTTAGCCAGCAGGTGCCTGTCCGGATTGGCGTTAATTCCGGCTCCATCCACAGAGATTACCGGCACTTATCCCGCATTGACGCTTTGGTAAAAAGCGCCCGCTATTATTGCGAGGCTATCGAAAGCATGGGCTGCAAGGATCTGGTAGTATCCCTCAAGTCCTCGTCAGTGCTGGAGACATACAGGGCAACAGAGCAGTTCGCCCTGGGCAATGATTATCCCATTCACTTGGGAGTTACTGAGGCTGGAACTGTCCGGTCCAGCACCATCAAGTCGTCTATAGGCATCGGCGCCTTGCTCCTTCAGGGCATAGGCGATACTCTCAGGGTTTCGGTCACCGGTCCCCCGGAAAGTGAAATCCCCATTGCCATCGGGATTTTACGGGCTTTGGGCTTGCGGCCGGGGGTGGAAATTATCAGTTGTCCCACCTGCGGCCGCAGCGGTTATGACGTAGCTAAGGCCGCCCAGGAGGTGGAAGCTCATTTGAGCAGGGTTGACCTTCCCCTGAAAATCGCGGTAATGGGATGCGTTGTCAATGGACCGGGAGAGGGGAGACATGCAGATTTCGGCATTGCCTTTGGGCCCAGTGAAGGAGTTCTCTTTCAAAAAGGTGAAGTAGTCCAAAAAATGCCCAATGGGGAACTGCCCGCCGCACTGCTGAAACTCATTGACATAGAGACCCGAAGATCCGAGGTGTGAGCATGAATGTCACAGCCGTAATTCCCGCCTATAATGAGGAAAAAACAATTGCCAACGTTGTCCGGGTGTTGCTGGCATCGCCCAGCATCGACCAGGTGATTGTAGTCAGCGATGGCTCCACCGACAACACTGCTGCAGTCGCTGCCCAGCTGGGGGCGAGAGTAGTCAATTTGCCCGAGAACCTGGGCAAAGGCGGAGCGATGCTGGCAGGAGTCAAATATACTGACGCTGATTACATTATGTTCATTGATGCCGATCTCATTGGCCTCAGGCAGGACCATATTGACAATATGTTGGCCCCAATCAAGACAGGTGAAGTCGCCGCCACCCTGGGGGTATTTAAGAAGGGGCGGGTAGCCACCGACTTGGCGCAAAAAATAGCCCCTAACCTCACTGGCCAAAGGGTGATTAAAGCGTCTCTGCTTGAATTGGTCAAAGATATGGACATCTCCAGATTTGGCGTGGAGCTGGCGTTAAACCGCCTCTTGGAGGAACATCAGATTAAGTGGGCAACAGTAGAGTTGCCTGACCTCAGTCACGTAATGAAAGAAGAAAAACTGGGTTTCTGGAAGGGTTTTCTGGCAAGGTTGAAAATGTATAAAGAAATAATAACTTATTTCATTAAATATTAGCGGGGGATTTGTATGGTTGTTGCCCTGCGCCTGGTATTGGCTGTTATCTTTGGCAGCGTCATTGGTTTGGAAAGAGAGTTGCATAACCATCCGGCAGGATTTCGCACCCATATCTTGGTGTGCACAGGTTCTGCCCTGTTTACTCTGGTATCTGTTAACTCTTTTGGCAACTCGGACCCCTCAAGGGTTGCCGCGCAAATTGTCAGCGGCATAGGTTTCCTGGGAGCGGGGACAATTTTGCGGGAGGGCGCCACCATCCGCGGTCTTACTACTGCTGCCAGTCTGTGGTCGGTGGCCGGCGTCGGCATGGCAATTGGCACCGGCTACTACATGGGAGCTATTCTCACAACCGTACTCATGGTGGTAGTGTTGTTCTTTTTTTCTTCCTTGGAACAGAAGATTTTACAGAGAACTGTTAAAGTAGTGGAAATGACAGTAGCAGATATTCCGGGTCAGCTGGGGCAAGTTGCTTCCAGGCTGGGGGAGTTGGGGATATCCATAAAATCCGTGGGCATTTCCCCTCAGTCCCCGGAGCAAGTAAATATTGAGTTGATGCTGAAAGTGCCTGCTTCCCTGCAGATGCATGAGGTGCTGGACTCTTTGGCCCAGCTGAAAGGGGTAAGCAGCATTAAGGCCGATGATTGATGAGTAGTTCGAGGTACCTTTCAATGATAAGCAAGGAGTGTTTTTCATGGATGTAGTGGAATTTGTCGAGGCAATTGATCAGCTCTCCACAGAAAAGGGAATAGCAAAAGAATTGCTGTTTGAAGCGGTGGAGGCTGCCCTTGTTTCGGCATATAAAAAGAATTTTGCTTCACTGCAGAATGTCCGGGTGGACCTTAACCGCCAAACCGGCAAGATTAAGGTTCTGTCCCAAAAAGAAGTGGTGGAATCTGTCGAAAATCCCATGGAGCAGATTTCCCTGCGGGAGGCGCTGAAAATCAGCCCCGCATACGCCTGCGGCGATTTGGCCGAGGTGGAGGTTACGCCTAAGAACTTTGGCCGCATTGCCGCCCAGGCAGCAAAACAGGTGGTAATTCAAAAAATCCGTGAGGCAGAGCGGGATAAGATTTATGAAGAGTTTTCCAACCGGGAAAGCGAAGCCGTCACAGGCATTGTGCAAAATATCGAACAGGATAATGTCTTTGTTGATATTGGCAAAACCGAAGCTATTCTCCCGCCCTCGGAACAGCTAAACGGCGATGTTTATGAGTCCCAGGCGCGGATGAAGTTCTATGTGCTTGAAGTCAAGAATTCGTCTAAAGGACCCCAAGTCTTTGTTTCCAGGACTCACCCGGGTTTGATCAAACGGTTGTTCGAAGCGGAGGTGCCGGAAATTTTTGACGGCACCGTGGAAATAAAGGCTGTTTCAAGAGAAGCTGGCCAGCGTTCCAAGATTGCTGTCTGGTCAGATAATCCTGATGTGGATCCCGTAGGCGCCTGCGTTGGGCCCAAGGGCATGCGGGTACAGGCAATTGTCAACGAACTCAAGGGCGAAAAGATTGATATCGTTCGCTGGAGCCCGGAAGCAGAAATCTTTGTCTCTAATGCCTTAAGCCCCGCCAAAGTTACAGAAGTCTTCGCCGCTGCCGAGGAGCGGATTGCCAGAGTAATTGTCCCTGACAATCAGCTGTCATTGGCAATCGGCAAGGAAGGTCAAAATGCCCGCCTGGCTGCCAGGCTGACCAGCTGGAAAATAGACATCAAGAGCGAAAGCCAGCATGAAGTAGGTGAGCAGGATGAACAAGAATAAAAAAATCCCCATGCGCCAGTGCATTGCCTGTCGCACTCAGAGGCCTAAGCGGGAGCTGGTGCGGATTGTGCGCAACAACCAGGGTCAGCTGCTCCTTGATCATAAAGGCAAGCTGCCGGGCAGGGGCGCGTATCTCTGTGTCTCTGCCAACTGTTTGCACAGGGCCGTGAAGGAAAACCTCTTTGCCCGCCACCTGGATACTAAACCAGATGCTGCCTTGTTGGCAGAGTTGGAGAATTTGATTGGCGACAACCCGGATTAAGAATCTGTTGGGGATTGCCCAAAGGGGAGGTTTTATCATCTCAGGCAGCAATCTGATTCTCCGGGAAGTGGCGCGGGCAAGGGATAAGAGTAAGGGGCTTGTCTTGATTGCTGCCGATGCCCAGACACCAACTGGGGAGGATTTGGTTGCCGCCTGCCTTGGCAAGGGTTATGCTGTAATCAGAACTCCTTTGAGCAAGGTTGAATTGGGACTGGCTATTGGCAAAAGCCAGCGTGGCTATGTTATGATAAAAGATAAAGGAATTGCCAAACGTATTATCGCTTTACTTGAAGAAATGGAGGAGGCCGCCCATGACTAAAATAAGAGTTTATGAATTGGCGCGGGAGCTGGAACTAGACAGCAAGGATATAGTTAAGGTTGCAACTGATTTGGGTTTTGAGGTCAAGAACCATATGAGCAACTTGGACTCAGGGCAGGTGCAGGCGGTGCGCAAAGCCCTGAAACAGCCTGCTGAAAAGACCCGGCCCGCCAAGCCCAAAACCAGCAAGCCTGCCCAGGCAAAGCAAGCTCCGAGTCCCAAGACTGCCAAAGTCAGGCTGGAAAAAGGCCCGGAACCGGAGCCCAAGCATCCGGTGCAGATTTCTGCAGCCGGCCACACTGTGGCTGAATTGGAGAAGCTTTTTAAGCTGCCTGCCACTCAGTTAATCAAGGCCTTGATGTCTTTAGGCGTCATGGCCAGCATAAATCAGCAGTTGGATGTAGATACCGTAGAGATTTTAGCTGCCCAGGTGGGCATAGAAACAGAAGTTGAAAAAACTCCTGAAGAGTTGAAACAGCAGCGGTTTGCCGCAATGAAGACATCTCTTGCCGAGGATGCCGTCGAACGTTCCCCTGTGGTTACCGTTATGGGCCATGTGGACCACGGCAAGACCTCCCTGCTGGATTTCATTCGCAATGCCAATGTGACTGCAGGGGAGGCCGGAGGCATCACTCAGCATATCGGCGCTTACCAGGTAGTGCATAATGGCAAGACCATTGTCTTTTTGGACACCCCTGGCCATGAGGCTTTCACCGCCATGCGGGCAAGAGGCACCAAGATCACTGATATTGCCATTTTGGTGGTGGCCGCTGATGAAGGTGTCATGCCCCAGACCATTGAAGCTATGAATCATGCCAAGGCAGCTGAAGTGCCGATTATAGTCGCTGTCAATAAAATGGATAAGCCCGGGGCCAATCCCGATAAAGTCAAACAACAGTTGGCCAACCATGGCCTGGTGCCTGAGGAATGGGGAGGAGACACAATTTTTGCCGAAGTGTCAGCGACTGCAGGCGCCGGCATTGATAACCTCCTGGAAATGATCCTCTTAAGCGCGGAAATGATGGAGCTGAAAGCCTCACCCAACCGCTTGGCAGAAGGCACTGTTATTGAAGCCAAAGTTGACAAGGGGCGGGGATCTGTGGCTACCATCCTCATTCAACAGGGGACCCTGAATGTTGGGGATTCCATTGTCTGCGGCTCTGCTTTTGGCAAAGTAAGGGCAATGTTTAACGACAGGGGACAGAGACTGCAAAGTTCAGGACCCTCGGTGCCGGTGGAAATATTGGGCCTGTCTGATGTGCCGCCGGCTGGGGAAATATTCCAGGCCGTGGCCGATGACAAGACCGCTCGTACTGAGGCCCTTGACTACAGCCAGGAACAACGAGAAACCAGCATGGCAAGAACCCGGGTATCCCTGGAAGATATCTTTAAGCAGATGGAAATGGCCCAAGTCAAAGAGCTTAACCTCTTGTTAAAGAGCGATGTCCAGGGCACCACTGAAGCCATCAAGCAGTCTTTGAATAAAATCAAGGTTCAGGATATCAAGGTCAATATCATTCATGATGGGGTCGGCGGCATTAATCAGTCTGACGTTTCCCTGGCCTCTGCTTCGGGAGCGATTATCATCGGCTTTAACGTCCGGCCGGATACCCAGGCCCAGAAGCTTGCGGAAGAAGAAAATGTCGAAATCAGGCTCTACAGGGTAATCTACGATGTCATTGATGATGTGCGCCTGGCCCTGAAAGGCATGTTGGAACCGGAGCTTAAGGAAAAAGTGATGGGTCGGGTGGAAGTGCGCAGCACCTTCCGTCATTCCAAGCTGGGGACAATTGCCGGCTGCTATGTCCTGGACGGCAAAGTTACTAACCACGCTCTGGGCCGCCTGTTAAGAGACGGAGTCATCATTTATGAAGGCAAGCTGGCTTCTCTCAAACGCTTTAAAGATGATGTCAAAGAAGTGAACAGCGGCTATGAATGCGGAATTATGCTGGAAAACTACAACGATATCAAGGAAGGCGACCAAATTGAAGCCTATGCTATGGTGGAGGATAAATAGATGAGCGGCACCAGGGCAAAAAAAATGGCCGAGGCAATTAAAGAAGAGGTCAGCGATATCATCAGGGCAAAGCTCAAAGACCCCAGGGTGGGATTTACCACAGTCACCGCCGTGGAGACTAGCAAGGATATTCATTATGTCACTGTCTATGTCAGCATACTGGGCGATGAAAACCAGCAGAAAGAAACTATGGAGACCCTGAAAAACGCCGCTGGCTTTATTCGCACCGAACTGGGAACGCGGATTCGCATTCGCCATGTGCCTGAATTGCGCTTCGTCCAGGATCGGGCCATGGAGCACCATGCCCAAATTAACGCGCTGCTCAAGCAAATCAATGAGGAAAATGCCCGTGGCGACAAAAAATACTGAACTGGCCCTTATCCGCCATGCTCTTCTTGGAGCCAGAGAACCTGTTTTTATCCTTTCTCACCCCTTTCCAGACGGGGACAGCATTGGTTCCACTTTTGGGGTGTACGGAATTTTGACAGCTGCCGGCATCCAAGCGCAACCAGTGCTTGACACTTTGCCCAGAGTCTATGAATTTTTGGCGGGGGACAGCAAAATCATCCAACCCCCCGCCGATCTCAGGGGGAAAATCGCCCTGGTGCTGGATTGCGGCGATCTCTCCCGCCTCCAGGAGGCAGGGCACTCTCTGGAGGGGGCCGTCAAGGTAATAAATATCGACCACCATTTACATAATGATTATTTTGGCGATCTCAATTATGTGGACAGCAAGGCGGCGGCGGTTGGCGAAATCATCCACGAAATCTTCAGGGATTTTCCCCAATACTATACCCCCAGAACTGCAGAGGCCTTGTATACAGCTTTGGTTACCGACACCGGCCGCTTCAGCTACAGCAATACCACCGCAAGGGTTATGCGGACGGCAGCGGCTTTGGTGGAAATGGGAGCCTGTCCCCAGAAGGTTTACAACCATCTCTATCAGAACAGGTCTCAAAACTACTTAGCTTTCCTCTCCCAAGCCCTGTCCCGCATTGAACTGCATTTTTCCGGCAGGGTGGCTTTATTGCCCTTGGAGAGGAGCCTCTTAACCCGTCATAACCTTGAGGACTGGGAGTTGGATGAAATCAACGATTATCCCCGGAGCCTAACTGGCGTCTCGGTATCAATAGTCCTCAGGGAAACCGAAGAAGGAATAACAAAGGCCAGCTTGCGTTCAAAGGGCTGGAATGTGGCGGCAATTGCCCGGGCCTTTGGCGGCGGCGGCCACAATAATGCTGCCGGCGCCACTTTGCCCATGTCCCTCTCAGAGGCCAGGAACAAGCTGCTAAAATATCTTGAACAGGAGACGGACTTGTGAGCATCAACGGCTTTATTCCCCTGAACAAACCATTGGGACTAAGCTCCCAGCAAGCTGTGTCCCGAGTCAAGAAAATCACGGGCAGCAAGAGGGCAGGACATACTGGGACACTGGATCCCCTTGCTACCGGCCTGTTACTGGTGGCAATGGGAAAGGCCACACGTCTCTGCCAGTATTTTCTCGACGGCGACAAGGGTTATAGGGCGGAAATTCAATTTGGCTCTGCCACCGACACCGGCGACCGCGAAGGCCGGGTTATCGATACTGCCGCGGATTTTTATTTCAGCCGTGAGGAAATCGCGGCGGCTTTGGCAAAGTTTCAGGGCTTGATCCAACAACGGCCCCCCGCGGCATCGGCGCTGAAAATCAACGGCCAAAGGGCTTTTACGCTTTTTCGCCAGGGATTGGCGCCGGAAATGCCTATGCGCCAGGTAGAGATTAAATCCCTGCGCAACCTTTGCCCGGCAGATATTTCGGAGCAAAATCCCATACTGACCTTGGATGTGCTCTGCAGCAAGGGCACCTATATTCGCAGTCTGGCCAGAGATATTGGCGCCGCCTTGGGCTGCCCCGCTCATCTTGCGGGACTTGTCCGCACCCGCATTTCTCAGATTACACTCAGTCAGGCTGCAACTTTCGCCGATTTAGAAGAGGATTATCAACCTTGGCTGCAGGATATGGCTGTGGCCGTTAAAAAAATGCCGAAACTGCAGGTAGAGGGCAGAGAGCGCACATTCTTTCTGCAGGGCCGGGAACTGACCGCCACAGGCTTTGCAGGCGAAATTGCGGTTTTTTCGGGACCCAGGCTCCTAGGCATTGCCCAGGCCTCGGAGCATATTATTAAACCTGTTAAGGTGCTAGTACAGGAGCAAGAACTGTGAAAATATATTTTGATTATAAAAAGATATCCCTGGATGGGTCTGTAGTCACCTTGGGAAACTTTGACGGTTTTCATTTGGGACATCAGCGCATACTCAGGGATACTGTCGCGAAGTCTAATACTTTGGGTCTGCCTTCATTGGTCATGACCTTTCATCCCCATCCCCGCCGGCTTTTCGGGGCTGATTTGCCAATTATTACCTCACTGGGTCAGAAACTGAGTTTGCTGAAAAAAGCAGGGGCCAGCATCGCTTTGGTCCAGCCTTTTACGAAAGCTTTTGCCGCCACTCCCCCTGAGAGCTTTATTCAGGATATCCTGGTAACTGCCCTGGGTTGCCGCCATGTAGTGGTAGGTTATGATTATTCCTTTGGCCGAGCTGGCGCCGGCGACACCTCCTTGATTCAGCAGCTGACGGCCAGCCTGGGAATTGGCTGTGACATTATTCCCCCGGTCAGGTGTGGGGAAGAGGTAATCAGCAGCTCCGCCATCCGCCGTTATTTGGCTGCCGGCAATGTTGAAATGGCTGCAAAATATATGGGCAGGCCCTTTGTTGTCAGAGGCCGGGTAGCTTCGGGCGCAGGCCGGGGCAAGTCCCTGGGCTTTCCCACTGCTAATTTATATCCTGCTTCTTCTGCTGCCCTGCCTGCCTTTGGCGTCTACTTGGTCAGCGTGTCCACCCCCCGCGGCCGCTACTGGGGAGTAGCCAATCTGGGCAGCCACCCCACTTTTCCCGGCGGAAAAATTTCTTTGGAAGTCTTCCTCTTTGAGTTTGAGGAAGATTTATATGGATCCATGCTTGCGGTCAGCTTTTTAAGGCTCCTGCGGACTGAGCGCAAATTCCCCGATGCCAGCAGTCTCAGGCGCCAGCAGCAGCAAGACGTAAAACTGGCAAAAACTTTACTTGCCCGGGGCAATATGCTAAGATTAGAAAGGATTTAAACCATACGCTCTGATTGCCGCTTACTCCGGCGGTTTTCTGGGCTATTGGCGTTTCTAGATAAAGGGAGGTGAACCACATGACCATGACTCGGGAACAAAAGAACGAAATTATTGATCAGTTTAAGGCCCATGAAAAGGATACCGGTTCCTCGGAAGTCCAGATTGCCTTGCTCACCAACAGGATCAATCATCTGACTGAGCATCTCAAAACCCATAAAAATGACCATCATTCCCGGCGCGGGCTCATGAAAATGGTCGGCCGCAGGCGCAGACTGCTTGATTATCTCAAGCAAGTTGACATCAACCGCTACCGGGCCATTTTGGAAAAACTTAATTTACGTAAGTAAAAGCGGGGACTCCCGCTTTTATTTAAATGAATTTTGAAAGGAGGAAAATTAATGGACTATAGTTATAACATGTCCGGGAGAAAATTTACCGTCGAAACTGGCAAGTTTGCTAAACAGGCCAATGGTTCAGTCCTGGTCCGTTACGGTGAGACAGTATTGCTGGTTACAGCCACTGCCTCCCGGGAACCCAGGGAAGGAATCGATTTTTTCCCTCTTACCGTTGACTATGAGGAAAGAATGTACTCCGTAGGCAAAATACCCGGAGGTTTTATTAAGCGGGAAGGCCGCCCTACAGAAAAAGCTATCTTGGCGGCCAGGCTTACAGACCGCCCCTTGCGCCCCTTGTTTCCAAAGGGCTTCCGCAACGCTGTCCATATCGTTTCCACGGTAATGTCAATGGATCAGGATAACCCGCCGGAAATAGCCAGCATCAATGGCGCCTCTTTGGCCCTGTCCATTTCCGACATTCCCTTTGCCGGACCGGTGGCAGCGGTAATGATCGGCTATGTGGACGGCAAGCTGGTGGTCAACCCCGATATGGAGCAGCGGGAAAATAGCGATTTGCACCTGACTGTAGCAGGCACCCGGGACGCAATAATGATGGTGGAGTCCGGGGCCAATGAAATTGACAAAGAAATTATCATCGACGCCCTGCTGCTGGCCCATGAAGAAATTAAATCTCTGGTGGCCTTCCAGGAGGAAATCGTCAAAGAGATTGGCAAGGAAAAGATGGTGGTGCAGTCTAACCCAGTGCCGGCGGAAATGGAGGAAGAGGTCAGGGATTTCGCTGCTGCAAGTATCAACGAAGCCCTCACCATCTCTGAAAAACTGGCGCGGGAAGCGAGAATCGATGAAATTCTTGCCGACTGGCTGGCCAAGTTTGAAGAAGCGCCTGAATCCGCAGGGCATGCCAAAGAAGCCTTTAATAACCTCTTGAAAAAGCTGGTGCGTTCAAGAATTCTAGACCATGACCTGCGTCCGGATGGCCGCAAACATAATGAAATCCGTCCAATTACCTGCGAGGTGGGCTTATTGCCGAGAATCCACGGTTCGGCGCTCTTTACCAGGGGGCAGACTCAGGTAATGAATGCATGCACTTTGGGAGTTCCAGGCGATGTGCAGATCTTGGATGGTCTCACTTTGGAAGAATCCAAGCGCTTTATGCATCATTACAATTTCCCCCCGTACAGCGTGGGCGAACCTGGGTTTATGCGGGGTCCCGGACGCCGGGAAATCGGGCATGGGGCATTGGCTGAACGTGCTCTCATGCGCATGATTCCTCCGGAAGAAGAGTTTCCCTACACCATCCGTGTGGTTTCCGAAGTTTTGGAGTCCAACGGTTCATCATCCATGGGCAGCGTTTGTTCAGCCTCTATGGCTTTGATGGATGCAGGGGTTCCTGTTCGGGCAGCTGTAGGCGGAATTGCCATGGGCCTGATAAAAGAGGAAGCGCGCTATGCCATCCTTACTGACATCCAAGGCATGGAAGACTTTCTCGGGGATATGGACTTTAAAGTTGCCGGCACCCGCAATGGCATCACCGCCCTGCAGATGGATATCAAAGTTCACGGCTTAAACCGGGAGATTCTGTCTGCGGCTTTGGATCAGGCTGTGGCCGGGTACAATTTCATCCTAGATAAAATGGAGGCAGCTATCCCCAGCCCCCGCGCCGATCTTTCTCCCTACGCTCCACGCATAGTGGTGCTGAAAATCGCCGTGGACAAAATTCGGGAAGTCATTGGGCCTGGTGGCAAGATGGTCAATAAGATCATCGATGAAACCGGGGTCAAGATTGATATTGAAGATGACGGCACGATTTATATCGCTTCCCCAGATGGCGAAGCCGCCGCCCAGGCAAAGAAGATTATTGAAGACCTTGTGCGGGAAGTGGAAGTCGGCGAGATCTACATGGGCACAGTGGTCCGGGTAGAGAGCTATGGCGCTTTTGTCGAGCTCTTGCCTGGCAAAGACGGCTTAGTCCACATTTCTCAGCTAGACCGCAAGCGGGTAGCCAAAACCGAAGATGTAGTCAAAGTCGGGGATTCAATTGAAGTTAAGGTTATCGGCATTGACGAGAAGGGCAGGGTCAAATTGTCCCATAAGGTTTTGCTGCCGCCTGATCCCGATGAGGAAGAAAATTCTGAGGAAGAAAAAAAGCGCAGAAGACCAAGGTAAAAAAAAAGCATCTGAAAAGGATGCTTTTTATTATTCCTAGTCATACTTCCAAGGCAAGGGGGGTAATTATAAACGGGAGGGTAAGCAATGAGAATATTTTGGGTAGTAAAAGCGAAAACCGTTGTCTTTTGCCTGGTAGCATGTTTCGCTCTGCTGCTGGTAGTATATTCGCTCAATTATGCTGCCGGGGAAGTTTTTTCCCGCAAACCAAAATATGTAGTCTTTTTGGGTCATGAACTTGACCCCCGGGCTGCAGATGTGCACCAACAGGTGGCGAGACTGACCCAAAGCCTGTCCCAGCAGCCTGTGGCCGCCCAGTATGACAATGTAAACAAAGCGGTGATTCCCGAAGTAAATGGCTTTGAGATTGATGTTGAAGGCAGCGTCGCTGCTGTCAAAGGGGCGAAAAAAGGAGCAGTAGTCCAGCCTGTGTGGCAGGAAATTGAGCCAGATATGAAATTAAGGGATTTTGCCCTATTTCCGGTCTACCAGGGAAATCCCCTGAAAAATCAAGTAGCCTTGGTCATAAACGTTTCCTGGGGCAATGAGTATTTGGAAGAGATGCTGACTATTTTAGAGACAAATGCTGTTCCCGCCAGCTTTTTTTTGGTGGGCCGCTGGGCAAAAGAAAACCCCGAACTGGTGAAAAAAATCCAGGAGCTGGGCATGGATTTTGGCAATCACGGCTATTCTGACCCCCATATGCAGGAGATGAGTCCTGAGGCGATAAAAGAGGAAATCATCAAGACCAGCCAGGCGGTGGAAGAACTAACGGGAATAAAAGTGCAGTGGTTTAGCCCTCCCTATGGGGAAAAGGCGGAGAAAATATATGCCGCCGCTGCTGATTTAGGGCTGCATACTGTGCTCTGGTCTTTGGATACAATCGACTGGACCTTGCCGGGGGAGGAGGTAATCGTGGGGCGGATTGTGGAGCATCTGCACAATGGCGCCATTATCCTCATGCACCCAACCGAACAGACCCCGGGGGCCCTGGAGGCTATCATTGCAGGCGTCCGCCAAAAGAATCTGGAGTTTGTCACCGTCAGCCAGCTCCTCAATCCAAGTTACTGGCCCCAGAAATACAGTGCGCTGTGGGCGGGGAATTAGATGGAAGTGGTCAGATTCTCCGATCTTGCCGCCAAGGAAGTGATAAACTTCGGCGATGGCAAATGCCTGGGGCATTTTTCTGACTGTGACCTGAGAATCGACCCGGACACAGGCAAAATAAAAGAGGTTATTTTGGCGGGTCGTTCAGGCTTTTTTAGCTCTTTCTTTGCGAATTCGCCGATTTATGTCATTCCCTGGCAGGCAATTATCCGCGTAGGCATTGACACCATCATTGTCTCCATCCCAGGAAAGAATGAATAATATACCCTGCTCCCAGGGGAATAATAAACGTAGTACTATAGGGAGGTAGATTGATGGAAAAAACAGTAATCGCCTATTATAATTCCCGGGCAGATGCGGAAAAAAGCGTCCGGCAACTGCGGGAAAGGGGGTTTGGCGATAACGAAATTTCTATTCTGGCCAGGGACCAAGAACAGAGCCGTTCCCAGGATGAGGAAATGAGCTTTCAGAACCAAAATCTTACGGACGGCACCATGACCGGCGGCGCTCTTGGCGGTTTAGCCGGCTTGGCAATGGGGGCAGGGGCTCTCTTGATTCCAGGGTTTGGGCCAATTGTAGCCGCAGGTCCCCTGGCAGGAGTGCTCACCGGGGCGCTTACCGGCGGAGTGGCCGGGGGGCTGGTGGATTACGGCATTCCCGAAGAAAGCAGCAGAAGGTACCAACAGCATTTAGAATCAGGCAAGGTGCTGGCGATAATTAAGACTGAAGCCGATAAAGCCATGGAAGCCATGAAAATTATGGATCGGACCGGCGGGCGCGACATCGAGATGCATTAAAAAATCCCCTGGGGCAGCGGGCAAAACAGGACCGCTGCCCTTGTCTTTTGCATATTGTATTAAGGAAAGGGCAAGGAGGAGGAAGATTCATGGGGCTGAGAAGAATCGCCATTATAGGCGGCGACCGCAGAGAGTTGGTACTGGCTGGGGAATTGCTGAATAAGGGATTTTGCCTCAGCCTTTGTGGCTTGGACAGCCAGCCGATGGCTTCAGCCCAATGTTTTTCAACCCCAATCGAAGCTGCCCGGGGGGCACAGGCGATTATTTTGCCCATGGCTGGAGTGAATAAAGATTTGACTGTACACTGCCCCGCAAGTGCAAATCCGCCAAAATTAGATGGGGCTTTTTTTAAGTCATTGCCAGCCCAAATTCCTATAATAATTGGCTGGGCCAATGGGGAAATAAAGGAGCTGGCTTCTGCTGCCCGCCTGATTGAGGTGGCAAAGGATGATGAATTGGCTGTGCTCAATTCCATCCCTACCGCCGAAGGGGCGATAGCCATTGCCATGAACGAAACACCCGTCACCCTGCACGGCAATAATGCAATGGTCATTGGCTTTGGCCGCTGTGGAAGTTCCCTGGCCAGAATGCTGGGTGGGATTGGCGCCCAAGTGACGGTCGCCGCCAGAAAGGCCGCAGACAGAGCCAGAGCTGCTGAGATGGGGTTTACAGCCTGTGCAATTGACGCACTCAGTGAATATGTGCAATCCATGGCCTTTATCTTTAACACTGTTCCGGCGCCAGTGCTTACAGGTCCGGTGCTGGCCAATGCCCGACAGTGCTATGTACTTGTCGACATTGCATCTGGGGGAGGCACAGATTTCCAAGCTGCTGGAGACTATGGACTTAAGGCCATTCTTGCACCGGGGCTGCCGGGAAAAGTCGCGCCGGTGACAGCTGGGAAAATCTTGGCCCATGTATATCCCCGGTTCTTAGATGAATTAGAATTAAGGGGAGGAGAACATTGACAGGAAAAAAGATTGGCTTTGCCATAACCGGGTCTCATTGCACTTTTGCAGCCCTTGTGGACCCGATGAAAAAATTGGTGGAAGGGGGAAATACGCTCATTCCCATTATTTCTGCAGCTGTGGCCGGCACCAGTACTCGCTTTGGCCAAGCTGAGGGCTGGCACAATATTTTTACAGAAATTTGCCGGCGCCCGCTGATCGATTCCATTAAAGAGGCGGAAGAAATTGCTACCAACAAACTGGATGTAGTAGTTGTAGCTCCTTGCACAGGCAATACCCTGGCCAAGCTGGCAAATGCCATTACAGATACGCCGGTGACCATGGTGGTCAAGGCCCAGCTGCGAAATGAAAAGCCCGTAGTCCTGGCCATTTCTACCAATGATGGCCTGGGGGGCAACGCAGTCAACATCGGCAAGCTGCTGGACAAAAAGGGTGTTTATTTTGTCCCCTTCACTCAGGATAATCCCCTGGAAAAGCCGCGCTCCCTGGTATGCAATATGTCTCTGCTAACGGATACCATAGAAAATGCCGTCCAGGGCAAACAAATCCAGCCTATTCTCTTAAGGTAGGGATGACGGGTGCGGATTGGAATAGTTGGAGCAACGGGCATTGTTGGCCGGGAGCTGGTATCCCTTCTGGCTACAAGCAAGTTAAAGGCCACCGAGCTGAGATTGTCCGCAACCACCAGGTCTGTTGGCAAAAAGGTTGCAACCTGTTTGGGAGAGCAAAATATCGCTGAATTAAATATCGGTTTTTTCTCCGGCCTGGACTTATGTTTTTTTTGCGTCTCCGGCGAAATAAGTGAAACATGGGTACCCCTGGCGCAGGCCCAGAACGTCATCTGTATTGACAACAGCAGCAGATATCGTATGGAAGCAGAGGTACCCCTGGTGGTGCCTGAGGTCAATGGAGAGCTCTTGCGGGGCCAGCCCCGGTTAATCGCCAATCCCAATTGCATTGTTGCGCCGCTGGCAATGGCTCTGAACCCTATTCAGCGAAGTTTCGGTTTGGAGGATTTGTGGGTCAGCACCTATCAGTCGGTTTCCGGCGCCGGCCAAGAGGCAATGACACAGCTGGAAGCGGAGTTAATAAACTATCCCAGGCTAAGGCCTGTGCCTGGCCAATTCCTGCTCAATGTCATTGGCTGTATTGGCAGCTGCGATTCCCAGGGGCATTCTCAGGAGGAAAGGAAAATCATTCAGGAGACAAGAAAAATCCTGGATTTGCCTGCATTGCCTGTGGCGGTAACGGCGGTGCGGGTTCCCGTCATGCGCGGCCATTGTCAGGCGGTAACTGTCATTACTAAGTGCAGGACCTCGGCGGAGGAAATCAGAGAGGTTTTAACCGCTGGCAATGTATGCGTCAGCGCTGATGCGCCGGAGCCCATTGCAGTCCAGGGGACCAATCAGGTTTATGTTGGCCGCCTCAGAGAAAATCAGGAACACCGCCCCCGCTCCTATTCATTTTGGCTGGCAGCGGACAATCTTCGCAAAGGCGCAGCTTTAAATGCCCTCAGCATCGCTGAGCATTGGTGGTCACTGCAGTGAAAAACCAGGTAGTAGTGCATAAATACGGCGGCACCACCTTAAAAGATCCCCGCCAGCTTCGGAATTGCGGGGAAAATATCTGCAGAGAATATAAGAGCGGCAAAAGGCCTGTAGTTGTTGTTTCTGCTATGGGCAGAAACGGGGACCCATATGCCACCGATACCTTTCTCGGCTTGGCCTATGCAATTTCATCCGCTCCTGCCGCACGAGAGCTGGACCTTTTGATGGCCTGCGGTGAACTGGTATCGGCAACTCTGTTGGCAGTTCAGCTCCAGGAGCTGGGCTGTGCAGCCATGGCTCTCACCGGCAGCCAGGTGGGAATCATCACTGATGAGAACCATGGCAATGCGGAAATTCAGGCTGTGGAGCTAAAGCGAATCCGCCAGGTGCTGGAAGCGGGCATAATTCCCGTAATCTGCGGGTTTCAGGGTGTTACAGCCAGCGGAGAACTGACCACCCTGGGCAGAGGCGGCAGCGATATTACGGCCGTGGCGGTGGCTGCGGCATTAAAGCTGGATTCAGCTACAATTTATACGGATGTGCCGGCGATTAAGACTGCCGATCCCAAACTGGTCAAGGAAGCCCGTCCCATTTTTCAGCTACATTATCAGGAAATCCTGGAAATGGCTGTAGAAGGGGCGAGAGTCATTCATCCCCGGGCAGTGGAAAGGGCAATGGCCGATGATATTCGCCTGATTATTACATCTCTGACCAACGGCAGCACCCCGCCCACGGAAATAGGACCCAGGCACAGCACCGGCAAGGGGGAGGGAATCATTCGCGCCATCACCCATATCACAGGCTTAAATCAGTATAAATTTGATCTGGAACCGGCAAAAATGGCGGTTTTGCTGGATGAAATCGCTGCCGCCGACATCAATCTGGATTTAATCAACTTGGCTGATACTGGACACAGCTTTACTGTAGCCAACACTGACGCTAAGACAATCGAGAAAATTTTAGAGAAAAGAAAAACAGAAGCCCAAAGCCGGGAGGACTGCAGCAAAATATCTTTGATCGGAGTGGGAATCCGGGGGGTGTCAGGCCTGATGAACCGCATATACAAACCCCTGACTGGGGGGAATATTCCCGTCTATCACACCTCGGATTCATATACGCAAATCGCCTTGCTTGTGCCGCAAGCAAGGCTGGCAGAGGCAGTCAACTGCCTGCATCAAGTGTTTTTCGGGGAGGATGATATGAGTTGAAGCGCATGGAGTGGGGCAAAACCCTGACAGCAATGGTAACGCCCATGGATGCCGCGGGAGAATTAGATATCCCGGCGGCAGTGGATTTAGCCCGGGATATCATCGCTCACGGCTGTGATGGCATTGTCGTCTGCGGCACCACGGGTGAGGCGGCCACACTGTCCACCGAAGAAAAACTGCGCCTGATTTCCAGCCTTGGAGAAGAAATCAGGGGCGAGGGGCTGCTCATTGCCGGGGTGGGGGGAAACTGCACCCGAGATACAGTTGGCTTAATCCGCCAGGTAGAGGCCCTGCCTGCAGACGGTTATATGGTAATTACCCCTTATTACAACAAACCTAACCAAGCCGGGCTGGTTCAGCATTACATGGCAGTGGATGCTGCCAGCACCAGGCCAATTATGTTGTACAATGTGCCCTCCCGTACGGGAATAGATATGTCAAAGGATGATTATGAACTGGTGCTGGCAAACTGCCCGAAAATAACAGCTGTCAAAGAGGCAAGCCCTGATTTGACAAAAGGCGGCTGGCTTGCCGCTCAGTTTCCGGATGTGGATTTTTTCAGCGGCAATGACAATCTCACTTTGCCCTTGATGGTTCTTGGCTTTAAAGGGGTAGTGAGTGTAGCGGCAAATGTGGTCCCTGCTGCCATGGCGCAATTAACTGCCTTGGCAAGCCAGGGAGATTGGGCGGGGGCAAGGCATATCCATGAATTTTTGTCACCGCTGTTTGCAGCCCTGTTTGTGGAGACAAATCCGGTGCCGGTGAAGGCTGCCCTGGAACTCCAGGGCTGGCCCGCAGGCAGCCCCAGGTTGCCCCTGGCCAGGCTTTCCCAGACCAATACTTCCTGGCTGGCTGAGGTGATGAAAAACTATACCCGGGAAGGGCGTTAGCCCTTCTCAACTTGTATCAAGGCGGAAGATGCGATATAATAGGCCTATTGAACTGCGGTCGGGAAATTACTAACGGAGGTGTAATGTTGGCAGATACTAACAAACGAAGGAGGACCCGCAAGAGGGCTCCTGTCAATAACGAAAGGGTCAGGCTGGTTTCCCTGGGCGGTGTGGGTGAAATCGGCAAAAATATGTTTGCTTTTGAATATGAGCAAGAGATAGTCGTTATTGACGGTGGTTTAAAATTCCCGGAAGAAGACATGCTGGGAGTAGACATTGTCATCCCAGATACCAGTTACCTGGTGGAAAACCAGGATAAAGTTGCCGCTATTCTCTTGACTCATGGTCATGAGGACCATATCGGGGGCTTGCCTTATATCCTTAAGCAACTTCCTAAACCGGTCTATGGCACAAAGCTGACCCTGGGCATTCTCGAAGGCAAACTCAAGGAAAAGGGAATGCTGGCAGAATGTGACCTGCGCCAGATCAAGCCAGGGATGAAACTGCAGGTTACTGAAAATATCCAAGCCGAGTTCTTTGTAGTAAATCACAGTATTCCCGATGCTGTGGGAATTTGTTTGCGCACCCCCGCCGGATTGATTGTCCACTGCGGCGATTTTAAAATTGATCATACTCCTGTCGACGGCAGGGTTATGGATTTTAACCGCTTGGCCCAATATGGCGAGGAGGGTGTGCTCGCCGTTCTCATCGACTCTACAAATGCCGAACGTCCTGGCTTTACCCAATCGGAGACCAAGGTGGGCGAAACCATTTCGGAAGTGCTGCGCCTCTCTGACAATCGGGTAATCCTGGCTACCTTTGCTTCCAATGTCCACAGAATTCAGCAGGTTCTTAACGCCGCCGCGGAACATAAACGCAAAGTAGCCGTCAACGGGCGCTCAATGGTCAATGTGGTCAATATCGCCATGGAGCTTGGATACCTTAAGGATCATCATCATGTCCTGGTGGAAGTGGAAGATGCAATCAAATTGCCCCCCCATAAAGTGGTGCTGCTGACCACCGGCAGTCAGGGGGAACCCATGTCCGGTCTCAGCAGAATGGCGGCAGGGGAGCACCGCAAGGTGGAGATTGTCCCCGGAGATACGGTAATCTTTGCTGCCAATCCCATTCCCGGCAATGAAAAACTGGTATCCCGGACCATTGACAACTTATTCCGGCTGGGGGCGGATGTCATTTATGAATCGGTATCCGGAACCCATGTCTCCGGACATGCCAGCCAGGAAGAAATCAAACTGCTGTTGAGCTTGCTCAAGCCCAAATATGCTATTCCCGTGCACGGGGAGTACCGCCACTGCATCCACTTTCAGAAGCTTGCCACCGCCCAGGGCATCCCCCTCAGCAATATCCCCCTCATAAAAATCGGGGAATTATGGGAGTTTTCAGCCTCTGCTGCCAAGCATGTGAGCACTGTGCCGTCAGGCCAGGTGATGGTTGACGGCTTAGGGATAGGCGATGTGGGCAATATTGTGCTCAGGGACCGCAAACAGCTTTCCATGGATGGAATTTTAATCGTGGTCCTGACTTTGGAAAAGGCTACCGGCAAGGTCCTTTCCGGCCCAGATATCGTCTCCAGGGGCTTTGTCTATGTGCGAGAGTCTGAAGACCTGATGGCAGAAGCAAGAGATGTCATCCGGGGCTATCTATCTGAAAACGGCACGCAAACTGAGTGGTCGGTGATAAAATCCGGCATTCGCGATTGTCTCGGCAAATTTCTCTATGACAAAACCCGCCGCAGTCCAATGATTATTCCCATAATCATGGAAGTCTAAGTTATGGAACCCTGCCTGCAGCAGGGTTTTTTCTACATAAACGGAGTCTTAAGGGGGAAACTATTGCAAACTAAAGAGGAGTGGTGAAGTGACTGCAATGGATGTCGGGCGCAACCCGCAGCTGGAAAATATCGAAAGCATGGGGCAAAATGTCCTGCCAGCCCCTGCTCCCAGCAGCATTCATATCCTCAACATCATCGGCCAGATTGAGGGGCATGTGGTGCTGCCTCCCCAAAATAAGACCACAAAATATGAACATATTATTCCTCAGTTGGCAGCGGTCGAACAGAATCAGTCAATCCAAGGCCTGTTGGTGATTCTCAATACAGTAGGCGGCGACGTGGAGGCAGGGCTGGCAATAGCGGAAATGATTAAGTCTCTGAGCAAGCCCACAGTCTCCCTGGTTCTGGGAGGAGGACACAGCATTGGTGTGCCGATAGCTGTCAGCACCAATTATTCCATAATCGCTGAAACCGCGACTATGACCATCCATCCAATCCGTTTGACGGGTTTGGTGATTGGCGTTCCGCAGACTTATGAATACCTGGATAAAATGCAGGACCGAGTAGTGGACTTTGTCTGCCGCAATTCCAAGATCGCCAAAGCAGCCTTTAGGGAACTGATGTTTCGCACTGGCGAACTGGCCCGAGATATTGGCACAGTGCTGGTGGGCAAAGATGCCGTGGAAGCTGGTTTAATAGATGGCGTTGGCGGCATAGCCACTGCCATTGAGAAAATTCATGCTTTGACGAAAGACAGGGTACATTAAATGGTGCTGTACACCCCTTATGATATTGATATAATTATGCAGGACCTGACCAAGCCCCAGACAAAGCAGCGGGAGGTAAGACTGACAAACGGAATTGTGCTCCTGGGCCAGGATGTAGAATCAGGCTTTAAGATTGAACGGGTGGTCTGCGGCAACTGCAACGCCTACCTTATTCCTGAATATCAGCCGGGCATGGTAATCAAGCTCACCTGACCCGGTCTGTTTTTTTATACCAGCTTATGATAATATCAAAATCGGAGGGATGTCCAATGGACTATTTAAAGGCAGTATTGCTTGGCCTGATTCAGGGCCTCACCGAGTTTTTGCCTGTCAGCAGTTCCGGCCACTTGGTATTGGCCCAGAGGTTGCTGGGAATTGAAATTCCCGGAGTAACCTTTGAAGTGTTCCTGCACGTGGGCACTTTAATTTCTGTAATCTGGGTGTTCCGGGAGCGCCTTGCCAACATAATCAAATCATTCCTTGTTTTATTCAAAAAAGAAGAATGGGCGCGGTTTGCCGCTAACCCCGACCGCCGCTTTGGCTTGCTTTTAATCGCCGCCAGCATCCCAACTGCTATTATTGCTTTTCTCCTCAATGACTTTATCGAAAAGGCCTTTGGCAGCACCCTTTTTGTAGGCATCGCTCTGCTGATAACTGGGGGTTTGCTCTGGGTGGCGGATGCTTTGCCGGGAGGCAATAAAGATATCACCAAAACCACTGCCCTTGATGCCGTCTTAATTGGTGTTTTTCAAGGGATTGCAATCTTTCCCGGCATATCCCGGTCGGGAGCTACAATCAGCGGCGCCCTTTTCCGCAAGCTGGACAAGCGCACCGCCGCAGAATTTTCCTTTCTCCTTTCCATTCCGGCAATTCTCGGGGGCGCTCTGGTGGAGGTAATTAAAATTGGTCAAGAAACTGCCGGGGCAGCAATGGATTGGCTCTTTTATCTGGCGGGCATTGTCGCGGCAGCGGCGGCAGGCATTTTTGCCATCAGATTTTTTATTCGACTGCTGGTCAGGGACAGGCTGCGCATCTTCGCTGTTTACTGTTGGTTAGTTGGGGTGATTGTAATCCTCATTACTCTGTAAAGGGGTGTATTTATGGCTAGAACCCGAAGACGCCGGCGCAAAGACAGACAGGTCCACAACGAGGTTGGCGGCCTGATTATGGTGGCCATTGCAGTGCTGGCAGGCGCCAGCCTGTTTTCTCCAGAGAATGTGGGCAAAATCGGCGGCTTTCTTGCCCGTCTGCAGTGGACTATCGCCGGCCAATACGCACTTTTTATACCTTTTTCTCTGTTTTTATGGGGATTTAGGATGATTTTCTTTCCCAATTCCGCTTTATTTGCCCGCAGGGCAATTGGCAGTCTGCTGATTATTCTGTGTATATTAACGGCAGTGCACATCGCCGCCGCAGATAAAGACTATTCCACAGAAACCCTGCTGAATATTGCCAAGCAGGATGGCAAACCCGTTGCCGGTGGCGGAATTATCGGCGCCCTGGGCGCCCTGGGCCTGTTAAAGGCCTTTGGACTTGTGGGCGGAGTTGTCATTCTGGTTTCAGTGGCAGCCATCGGCATTTTTCTCCTCTTAAACATTTCCCTCAAGCAGTTTGTCCAGTATTTGTCCCGGTTTGCCAAATCCGCCGTCAAGGCTTTTGTGCAGGTCACGGGCCGGCTTAATTCCGCTATAAGAAAGATGGTAAAATCTGCGGGCACCCCTGCTGGGGACAAGCCTGCTGCCGACTCTGTAAATATCCACGATTATCAGGTTCCCGTGGAGGACGAGGCGGCCCCTCCGGCGCCCCAGGTGCATCAGCCTGTTCTTGTTGAATCGGCTCCCGAGCATTCTGCCCCTGCCGATGACCTGGAGGAATCGGTAATTGAGCTGGAACATGAAGAACCGGAACTTTACCAGCTGCCGCCTCTGAGCCTGCTTCAGAAAACCATTCGCCTCAAGGACCCTCAGGGGCGGAGAGAACTGGTTTCCCAAGCGGATATTTTAGAGGAGACTCTTGCCAGCTTCGGCATTGAAGCAAAGGTAATCAATGTTCATCGGGGGCCCACTATTACCAGATTTGAAATTCAGCCGGCTTCAGGAGTCAAGGTCAGCAGGATTGTCAATCTGGCCGATGATTTAGCCTTGAATCTTGCTGCCACCGGTGTCAGAATCGAGGCGCCTATTCCCGGCAAATCCGCCATTGGCCTGGAAGTAGCCAACAAGTCCAAGGCTACCGTGTATTTGCGAGAGGTGCTGGAGACCCCCGAATTCCTGGACAATCCTTCCAAGTTGGCTATTGCCCTTGGCAAGGACATTGCCGGCGCCACGATAATCGCCGATTTAATGGATATTCCCCACCTGCTCATCGCTGGGGCCACCGGTTCGGGAAAATCAGTTTGCCTCAACGCGATTATCATCTCTTTGTTGTACAAAGCCAAACCATCGGAGCTGAAGTTCCTACTTATCGACCCCAAAGTGGTGGAATTAAATGTGTACAACGGACTGCCGCACTTGCTCTGTCCTGTGGTCACCGATCCCCGCCTGGCTTCCCAGGGCCTGAAAAATATCATCAAGGAAATGGAGCAGCGTTATCATCTCTTTGCTGAGGTTGGGGCAAGAGACATACAGCGCTATAATGAGTTTGCCCTGGAAAGGCAGGAGAAGCCCTTGCCCTATGTAATTGTCATCATTGACGAGCTGGCGGACCTGATGATGACTGCCGCCACAGATGTTGAGGATGCCATCTTTAGAATTGCCCAGAAGTCTCGGGCTGCGGGAATTCATCTCATTGTGGCTACCCAGCGTCCATCCGTTGACGTCATAACCGGAGTGATTAAAGCCAATCTCACTACAAGGATTGCCTTTGCCGTTTCTTCCCAGGCCGACTCCAAGACCATCCTGGACATGGGAGGAGCCGAAAAGCTTTTGGGCCGAGGAGATATGCTCTTTTCGCCCCTGGGCTCGGCCAAGCCTCAGCGGCTCCAAAGCGCATTTATATCCGATGAAGAAGTGGAGAAAGTAGTTGCTCATATCCTAGGCCAGTCCATGCCAGTGCCGCGCACAGATTTTCTCCAGCCCCATGAAGAGGATGCTGAAGAGGAGCCCGTGGAAATGGATGAATTGCTTCCGGAAGCAGCGAGGATGATTGTCGAAAGCGGACAGGCCTCAATCTCCATGCTGCAAAGGCGCCTGCGCATAGGGTATACCCGGGCGGGCCGGCTCATTGACGATATGGAGCGCTTGTCCATTGTGGGTGGGCATGAAGGCAGCAAAGCCAGAAAAATCCTGGTCACCCTGGCTCAATTGGAAGAAATTTTGGAAAACCAAGAGCGTTTAAACCCATAAAAACCCGGCTCCCGGGTTTTTATGGGTTTAAGTATGCGATTTCAGCGGCAATTCGCTTAGGCAACCCGGCAACCTCTTGAAAGTTCATGCAGGGATTGTAACAGCCCTCCAAGGCAGCATGCAGCTTGGCGGCAGCAGCAATATTTGTCACTGCTTTGTCCATATAGTACTGAATTTGGTCTTCTGATTCCGAGGGTCCCCGATAGTCTGAACCAAAGGTCCAGTCTGCCCCTTGAACCCTGTGGGGAGGGTGACTAGAAAATAAGGCAAATTCTCCCGGAATATAGATGTGTTCCAAGTATTCAGGCTGGAAACCACAGTAGAGGTAGATGGCAGGGATTCCCCGCAGTTTGAGTGCTCGGGCAATTTCAGCTAAGACAAGGGAATTAAAGGCTCTGTTTCCTCCTTCCAGGGCGATGCTGGACTTGGCCTTCAGCCTGGGCAAGAAGTTGACAATTCCTTTGCTGGTGAGGCCAGAGGCAAAGGCCTTGCGGTTGAAGCCTTGGGAGGTATCAGGAACTAATTTTAGGATAGATTGCATGTCATCTTGGGCCTGCGCCTCTACATCCCCGCGGCGTTCAGTTTTTTGAACCAGGTTTGCCAGACCTGCAGCCACAGCCAGCCAGCCGTAGGCAATTTTATAAAGTTCCGAAATCTCATTTATAAGTTTCTCAATCTGCTGGCGGCGGGCAGCCAGGGCCCTGTAGTCCCAATAGCTTCCCAAATCTACTGTTTGCTGGACAGCTCCCGGCAAGCGGGGACCGATTGTATGGGGAGCCGTGCCATCGAGAATCGAGACCTGCTTAGAAGGAATATAAAGACCGTCCAGAGAATCTGCAGCCGCTGTGCAGTGGTATTTTTCCAGGGAGCAAGGGAATTGCTTGGCCACTTCCTTGATGATTGTTGATTTTCCTGTGCCGGGACCGCCTTTGAGGATATAAACCCGTTGGAAACTGTCTAGGGCCAGGTACTGGTAATGGGAACAAAAGCCTTGGGCAGAATTGGCGCCAGCAAAGAGATGGATATTGTTCATGCCAACCCCTCTTTCAGTAACCTGGTTTATCTTACTGCAAGCACAAGGCATCAGTGCAATTGCCGGAGAAATTTGCTATAATAATTTGTGGAGTGAAGGCCAATGGAATGGTATATGGAGTATGAAGTCATCCATGACAGGCCTGGTATTTTAGGTGATATTGCCACTTTCCTGGGCCTGATGGGAGTCAACATTACTATGATTAATGGCATCGCCGACGGAAAGCGGGGTCTGCTTTTAGACTGCAATGATTCAGCCCGGATGGTCACCTTAAAAAATGCATTGGCCAAGGCAAACAGCATCCAGCTTACAGCCTTTCGCAAGCCAAGCTTTATCGACAGAATCAGCCTGAAACACGGTAAGATCATTCATCGGGACGCCAATGCCCCTGGCACATACAGCTTTATCAGGGAAGACCTGGGGATGCTGGTGGATTTTTTGGGCGAGCTTATTTTAAAGCAAACACCTGTCATCGGTCTTAGGGGCATGCCCCGAGTCGGCAAAACCGAAGCTACCATTGCCGCATGCGTCTACGCCAATAAAAAATGGGTAATCATCTCTTCGACGCTTATGCGCCAGTCTATGCGCAGGGTTTTGTCCGAGGAAGAGCTTTCTCGAGACTGTGTTTACCTGATTGACGGCATCGTTTCCTGTGTCCGGGGCAGTTTGGAGCATAAACAGCTGGTTGAGAAAATATTAGAGTATCCAGTTCCTAAAATCATCGAGCACCCGGATATATTTCTGCGGGAGAACGCTCTTACCGAGAGCTTTTTTGACTATATTGTCGAGCTTAGGCGCACTAAGGACGAGGTTATAGACTATAGCCTGGTTTCCCAATCTTTTTCGGCCTTTGATATAAGCTGAGGTGAGTTAAGTGGAGCAAATTGTTTCCCAATTGATTGAGGCCCGCCATAAAGCCGGACTTAGTCTGGAGGATCTGCACAAGCTGACCATGATTCCGATCAGGCAATTAGAGTTTTTGGAATCATATCAATTTGACAAGATTGGTCCTTCAGTTTACGTCAAAGGTTTTATCCGCAGGTACGCTCAGGAAGTAGGCATCGACCCTGACAGCCTGTGGCAGATAGAGAGCAGCCATTTGCCCCTTGCTGCTCCTGTCAAGCCCAGACGCAGCAGCCGTCAGCCCTTTAAAAATTACCTCATTCCCATTGTGCGCATTCTCGCCACTCTCGCTGTCCTTATTTTGGTGGGTGTATTGATCTATAAAGCGATTATATCTTACCGGGACCCCGGCCTGCCGGCGCCGCCGGCGCCACCTGGACAGCAGGAGGAACCTGAGCCTGAACCGGAGCCGGAACCAGAACCGGAACCGGAGCCTGAGGTAACTATTGAACAGGTGCAAGCAGATAATGCAGAGGGCATTTATCTGGTGCACAATGCCCAAGCCCTGGATATTATTTTGGATTTCAGCGGCAACTGCTGGACTCGCATTACTGCAGACGGAGAGAAAGCAGGAGAGGGGACTTTCACAGCCGGCCAGCAACAGCAGCTGACGGCAGCGGAGACCGTAAAAATCAGGTTTGGGGCGCCCATTAATGTCAGCGTTACTGTCAATGGTGTGCCTGTGGAAACACCGGATATTCGCAAGGGATTTAATTTGGAAATCAGCCTGGCCCCTGCCGACTGATTATGGGAGAGTGGCTATGGATAGCATCGCAATTGTAAGTCTAGGTTGCCCTAAAAATCAAATTGATGCAGAGACTATGTCAGGGTTACTGGCTGAAAAGGGTTACCAGCTTACACCCATTCCGGAAACTGCAGATATCATTGTGGTAAATACCTGCAGCTTTATAGACAAAGCCCGGCAGGAGTCAATTGAACAAATTCTAACCATGGCTGAATATAAAAAAACCGGCCGCTGCCGCCTATTGCTGGTAACAGGCTGCCTGGCCCAAATGCATCATGAGGATTTGGCCAAAGAGATTCCTGAGGTTGACGGTTTTTTGGGAACGGGGAGCGTAGATAAAATCCTCGAACTCATAGAGGGAAAAAAGGCGGTCATTTCTTCGCCGGAAATGTATGACGGCCTGGCTGAGACCAGACGCCTGTTCTCTACCTACCCCTATGGATATTTAAAAATCGCCGAAGGTTGCAACAATTGGTGCTCATATTGTGTCATCCCCCAGTTGAGAGGTCGCTTGCGCAGCAAGGAACGGCGCCAGATACTTACCGAAGCGCGCTTGCTGGCCGCAAAGGGCATCAGGGAAATTATACTCATCGCCCAAGATACTTCTCAGTACGGACTGGACATCTATGGCAAAAGCATGCTGCCCGAGCTCTTGCTGGAACTGGAGGAAGTTCCCGGCATACACTGGATTCGCTTGCTCTATTGTTATCCAGACCACATTACAGATGAACTTATTGATGTCTTTGCTGCTTCCGCCAAACTCTGCCCCTATCTGGACATTCCCTTGCAGCACAGCCATCCCGCTATCTTGCGCAGCATGGGCCGCAAGCGCAGTGAAGAGGGGGCCAGGGAACTCATTGAGAAGCTGCGCCAGCGTGTGCCCGGCATTGCCTTAAGGACCACTTTTATTGTCGGTTATCCTGGCGAAACCCAGGAGCAATTCCAGGATCTGTTGGATTTTGTGCGCTGGGCAAAGTTCGACCACTTAGGCGCATTTACTTATTCTCGGGAGGCGGGAACAAGAGCAGCGGCAATGAAGGCCCAAGTTTCTGCGGCCACTAAAAACCGCCGTTACCACCAGCTGATGTCTCTGCAGCAACAGATTGTCCTGGAACGCAATCGGCAGCTGCTGGGAAGAAAGTTTACTGTCCTCATTGATTCAGTTCAGAGCGGCCTGGCCTATGGCCGCAGCTACCGAGAAGCGCCTGAAATAGACAGCAACATTATTATTCCGGCCATCGCGACTAAACCGGGGGAATTTGTCCAAATTAGATGCACCGGCTGCGATGGATATGATTTAATGGGAGAGATTGACAATGGATAGCGTCGCAAACAAAATTACAGTTGCCCGGATTTTTCTTGCCCCTCTATTTATTATCATTATTTTGCTGCCCATTCCCTATAGGGAGTTCTGGGCCGCCCTGCTCTTTGTAATCGCTGCCAGTTCCGACGGCCTGGATGGCTACCTGGCCAGGAAGAGCAAGACAGTGACCACTTTCGGCAAATTTCTCGATCCTCTTGCCGATAAGCTCCTGATTTCTGCCGCCCTTATTACCTTGACCTGGCTCAAACTTGTTAATCCCCTGTCGGTATTTATCATTATCAGCCGGGAATTTGCCGTCACAGGCCTGCGAGTGATTGCTGCCAGTCAGGGCCTGGTAATCGCCGCCAGCAAACTGGGAAAGGCCAAGACTTTGTCCCAAATTATCGCCGTCACATCCTTAACTCTTAACGCGGGACTTGCCACAGGGGATTCTTGGCTGCATAAAATTTTCGGTTTTCTGCCTATGGATCTAATTTCTCGGACTGCCTTGATTATTGCCGTCATCATGACTTTGATTTCAGGCATAGATTACTTTATAAAAAATGCGCAGGTTTTTAAAAAAGGATTGGCTTAAGTCCAATCCTTTTTTTGTTAGTAAAAATAACGCTTTGCCATGTTATAATGTTTTATGTAAACTTGGAGGTGGATGCTAATGCGATGGAAACTCTTTGTGCCATTGGCAATTGTTTTGACATTGCTGGGAATGTTGGGCAGCAAGTACTGGTCTGCATCAGCATCTCACCGGCAGATAGCGGCGCTGCAGCAAGAGGGTTCCGCTGAGATTGCAGAAGCTGAGGAAAGGGTTATTATCAGCTTAAGCCCTGAGGGTGACCTGGCGGATCTGCTGGCTAAACTTGATGAGGCCCAGGTAGAAGCTATTCTTGCCGGCAGGGAATTGCGCCTGCAAAGAACCGGCGCTCAGCCTGTTGATGTTGCCCTTGCCCGGCAATTAGATTTAATTATCGCCCAGGCCGCAGCCACCAGGGAGTATTACACAGCCAGCCAGCAGCTTCAGGAGCTGGCGGCGGAGAGGGGATACCGTTCTGCCCTTGTAATTTGGGGGGAGAGAGTGGTGGCCGCGGTGGAAAACGACAGGAATAGCTATATAGCCCAGCAGGCAATGGGGGTGAATCCATGAAAGAAACAGCAGCGGCTGTCTTAGTAGCCGCTTTGACAGTAATGGCATTTAACGGCGTCAACATCCTGCCCTATATTTTAGTGTCTGTCATAGGCCTGATGCTGGTAACTCGCTTTGAACTCCTGGATAATATCAGCAATGGCGGCAAGCATATCAAGGATAAAGGCGCTCTTTCTGAAATCAGTTTTGATGCAGTCGGGGGCCAGGATGATGCCAAACATGATCTCATGGAGGCATTGTCTCTTTTGCAAAGCTCCCGGGGCAGCAAGCTGGGGGTTAAGCCCTTAGGGGGCATCTTGCTCCAGGGCCCGCCGGGAACGGGTAAAACCTTGATGGCTAGGGCTGCAGCCAACTATACCGATTCCGTCTTTGTTGCCGCCGCCGGCAGTGAATTCGTGGAAATGTATGCCGGCGTCGGCGCCAAGCGGGTGCGGGATTTATTCAGCAAGGCTCGGCGCCTGGCCCGCAGGTATGGCAAGGATTCGGCTTTAGTCTTTATTGATGAAATGGATGTGGTGGGGGCGAAAAGAGGCAAAGTTGAAAGCCATATGGAGTATGACCAAACCCTCAACCAATTGCTGGTAGAACTTGACGGCATTGAGGACAGGCAGGAGGTAAAACTCTTTGTCCTGGGGGCTACCAACAGGGCTGACCTCTTGGATGACGCCCTGCTGCGTCCAGGACGTTTTGACAGAATAGTTGACATCGGCCTACCCGACCTGGATGGAAGATTAGCTATACTCGGCATTCACTGCCAGGGAAAACCCCTGGGAAGCGATGTGGATTTAGAGGATATCGCCCATCAGACTTATGGCTTTTCGGGAGCGCACCTGGCGAATTTAGCAAATGAGGCTGCAATTCAAGCAATGCGCCGGGGTGATGAATGCATTTGCCAAAAGGATTTTCTCGAATCGATTGACAAGGTGCAGCTGGGAAGCGTCCGGGAAGGCCTGCTTTCAGCGGCAGAAAAGCAGCGGGTGGCAATTCATGAATCGGGACATGCTCTCATCAGTGAAATATTCTTTCCAGGTTCAGTCTCAACTGTTACGGTGGTGCCCAGATCCAAGACCCTTGGCTTTATCCGCCAAAAGGAAACCGTCTCTCCAGTCCTGCAGACCGAATCCTATCTGAAAAAGCAGTTAAGCGTGCTTTTGGCTGGGGGCGCAGCCGAAGAACTTGTCTTTGGTGAACGCAGCACCGGCGCTGCCAACGACTATCAGCGGGCGGCGGAGATCAGCGAGAATATTATTGCCCACGGTCTCTCCAGATTGGGTATAATAAATATGAACTATGTGGACAAGGGGAAGCTCAGCCTGACCAGCAGCGAAATCATTGAAGAGAGCCGGGCGAAAGTGGCGGACTTGCTTGCCGGCCAGCGGGCCGTGCTGGATGCCATTGCGGTAATTTTGGCTGAGCGGGAACGGATATCCGGAGAAGAATTTCGCAGAATAATGCATAACTGATAAGCCTGTTTCAGGCTTATCAATACATAATGGGGAGGAAGAGTCCATGGGGCAGTCAGAAAGGGCGGAAAAGTTAGTGCAACTGCTGGCAAGTTGCCATCTTTCTCTGGCCTTGGCAGAATCATGCACCGGCGGCAGCATTGCCGGCGAGATAACAGATATTCCCGGCGCCAGCCAGGTGCTAGCCGGCGGGGCGGTAGTCTACACCCCTGAAGCCAAGACAATTTTCTTAGGGATTCCCGCCCCAGAGCTGCCTGCGGGATGCGTGGGGGAAGAGCTCACAAGGGTTATGGCCGCCAGAGTCATGTCTTTGCTTGGAACCGATTTGGCTCTTGCCGTTACCGGCGCCCTGGGCCCCACAAGTCCTGCTGAGAGCATCCAAGTGGGAGAAGTCTACATAAGCATTGCCGGTTTGGGAAAGCAAGAGGCGAAGAAGTTTATTTTTGCCGGAGACAGGCAGACTATTAAGGAAGCGGCTGTGGCTGCAAGCATTGATAATCTGCTGGCGTACATTGCGAGGTGGTACATTGCCTGATTTCCCCGGCATTCTGAAGCCTGTGCTTGTGGGGATACTGGGTGCGCTGCTGTTAGTCTCGGTCTTATCATCTTGGGACATTACTGTCCGTGCCCTGGATTTTACCCTGAGTTTGGGCATTTTGGGTTGGGGTTATACTGAGCTTGCCATACCCCCTTTAGGCACAATCAGGGCAAAAACCCATCAGACTCCCTTAAAGTTCGGCATCAGTTTAAAGGATATCAACCTGGAAAGATTAAAAACCATGATTGCCATGGAACCTGAAGGCATTTATTCGGAGCTGGTAGCTTCTTTCCGCTCTCAGATCAGCTTGTATTTAGCGCGGATATTGGGTCTGGCCTTTTTAGGGGGACTTGGCAGCGGTTTTATCCTGTTTAGAAGACTGAAGCAGTCCTTGCTGGCAGGCCTGGCAGGGCTTATTGTCTTTGCCCTCCTAATCGGCGCCTCTATATATACTTATAATGAGCAGGCCTTTAGAGAACCAGAATTTAAAGGCATAGTGGAAGCAGCGCCCTGGCTATTAGGGGTGGCGGATAACGCTTTGGCGGAGGTAGAGAAGCTGGAGGACAAGCTCAAAGTCATCGCCACCAATCTAACGCGTATGTTTGAGTCCCTCAGCCTGGTGGGCGGCGAAGAGACATTATTTGAAGGCGAACTGAAAATCCTCCATGTCTCGGACATACATAATAATCCCCTGGGGGTTTCTTTGGCTACACAGACGGCAGCTGCTTTTAAGGCAAATATAATTATTGACACCGGGGATGCCACGGATTTTGGCACCCCCATTGAGGGGGAATTGGTGCGCAACATCAGCGAAAGCGGGTTTCCCTGGGTCTTTGTGCCGGGAAACCATGATTCTCCTGGGGTGGTGCAAGTGCTGAAAGAGCTGGAAAATATCACTGTGCTGGAAGCAGGCGTGGCCACCTTTGAGGAGTGGGACCTGACCATTGCCGGGATTGCCGACCCGGCAGCAGGAGGCGCCGCCATGCGCGTGCCCTCCCGGGAAGAATACAAGGCGGCCGCGGCCCAGCTGCAGAATATTATCAGCCAGTCGGAGCGGAAACCCTCCATTATCATCGCCCACCATCTCTTTATTGTTGAGGAATTTAGCCAGTGGCCGGTTGCTTTGCTCCACGGCCATAGCCACATGGTCAATATTCGCCACTTGGGTCAGGCAGTATTAATTGATGCCGGCACAACAGGAGGCGCAGGCATCAGAGGGCTTATGTCCACCGAACAGATTCCCTATACCATGGTTCTGCTGCATATGAAAAGGCAGGGGGAAGGCTGGCAGGCAACCGCCGCCGATATCATCACCATCAACCAGCGGAATGCCGGTTTTATTCTTGAACGCAAGCTGCTGGCTCAGCCCATGGAACTTCAGGCAGAAGATTCAGAAGAGAGTCCCGGGGGATAAGGGGAGGCGCATTAATTATCAGGTATTGCCAGAGGCGAATAAATGTTCTATAATTTAGATAAATATATTTGGGGAGGTTGGCCTTATTGGAAAGACAAAAGGCTCTGGATATTGCAATTCAGCAGATTGAACGCCAGTTTGGCAAAGGTTCGATAATGAAACTGGGGGAAGATACTTCACTAAACGTCTCGGTTATCTCCAGCGGCTGCCTGGCTCTGGATATTGCCTTGGGCGCCGGCGGATTTCCCCGGGGCCGGGTTGTAGAGATCTTTGGTCCAGAGTCCTCAGGCAAGACCACTGTCGCCCTGCACGTGGTGGCTGAAGCCCAAAGGCGGGGAGGCAACGCCGCCTTTATTGATGCCGAGCATGCTTTGGATCCGGTATACGCCAAAAACCTTGGTGTAAATTTGGACGAGCTCTATGTTTCCCAGCCAGATACCGGGGAACAGGCCTTGGAAATTGCTGAAGCCCTAGTGCGCAGCGGCGCAATCGATGTGGTGGTAATCGACTCGGTGGCCGCCTTGGTTCCTAAAGCCGAGATAGAAGGGGATATGGGGGATTCCCATGTAGGCCTGCAAGCCCGCCTCATGTCTCAAGCCCTGCGCAAGCTGTCCGGGGCAATTAGCAAATCAAAGACTGTAGCAGTATTTATCAATCAGATTAGAGAAAAAGTTGGCGTCATGTTTGGCAACCCGGAAGTCACTCCCGGGGGCCGGGCGCTAAAATTCTATTCCTCAGTGCGCCTGGACATCCGCAGGATTGAAACCCTCAAACAGGGCAATGAGATGATTGGCAACCGGACCAGGGCCAAGGTAGTCAAGAATAAGATCGCCCCTCCTTTCAAGCAAGCTGAGTTTGACATTATGTATGGAGAGGGCATTTCCCGCGAAGGGTCAATCTTGGACACCGCCGCTGAGTTGGACATAATCAGCAAAAGCGGCGCCTGGTACTCTCTGGAATCTGAACGGCTTGGCCAAGGGCGGGAAAACGCCAAGCAATATTTAAAGGACAATCCCGAACTCGCCGACAAAATTGAACTTAAAGTTCGCGAGCATTTCCATCTGCCTCAAATCAATTCTATAAGCGAGAAGGAAGAGTAGATGGCCGGGGCCTTCTCCCGGGCTTTGAATTACCTTACAGCCCGCAGCCGGACAGTGCAGGAGACCACTGAGTATTTGCTCCGCAAAGGTTACTCCCCTGAGGACACAGCCCAAGCAGTTGCCCGCCTGCTGGAGCTGGATTTGCTCAATGATCAAAAGGTCGCAGTACAATGGGTGGAATACTCCATGCGCTGCAAGCCCAAGGGAAGGGATCGCCTCAGCCGGGAGCTCCTTGCCCGGGGAGTTGACAGGGAAATTATCGAAGAAGCTTTAGCGGTGTTGGACGAAGAAGCTGAGTTTGAATTAGCTTTGCAACTGCTTTCACCCCGCCCTGTCAGCCGCTGGCCCCAGGATAAATTATATCGCTTTCTCCGCTACCGAGGATTTTCTTTCCATATCATCGAACGGGTCAAGTTATATTATGAAAACTTGACAGGAGAGTAACAAAGTATTAAAATAATAGCTGGTATTTCCACAAAATTACTCTTTTCTTCTGCCCCTGGTGGCATTGATATATAAACGAGGATAAGGTTGTTACAGCAGGAATTTATCCTTTTTTATAAATTTTAAGAGCCAGGGGAACCTGGCTTATTTTAGTTGAGGAGGTGACGATTATTTCAACACCAGTTGTACTTTTGATTGTGTTCGTGGCATCGACTCTTGCTGCCATCGGCGGATATATAGTGCGCAAATTGCTGGCCGAAGCCAAGATTGCTTCTGCCGAAGAAGCTGCCAAGAAACTCATTGCTGATGCAATAAAAGAAGCCGATTCCAAAAAACGCGAGACTATTCTTGAAGCCAAAGAGGATATCCACCGGCTGAGAACGGAATTAGATAATGAGATTAAAGAGCGCCGCCAGGAACAGCAGCGTATCGATAAACGCCTGAATCAAAAGGAAGAGACTCTGGATCGCAAGCTGGAAACCGTAGAAAAAAAAGAGGAGACCCTGCGTCTCAAAGAAACAGAATTAGAGCAAATGGAACAAAAGATTCAGGAACTGCACCAGCGACAGCTGCAAGAATTGGAACGGCTGTCCGGGCTTTCCCAGGAAGAAGCCCGGGAATTGTTGTTGCAAAATGTAAAAAAGGAAACACGTCACGAGGCCGCACAGCTGATAAAAGAAATCGAAAACCAGACCAAGCTGGAAGCCGAGAAACGGGCCCGAGAAATTATCTCTCAGTCCATTCAACGCTATGCTGCAGACCATGTGGCTGAAACAACAGTTTCCGTTGTCAGCCTGCCCAATGACGAGATGAAGGGACGGATTATTGGCCGGGAAGGCCGCAATATCCGGGCCTTGGAAACACTGACCGGCATTGACCTGATTATTGATGATACTCCCGAGGCCGTCATCGTCTCCGGTTTTGACCCTGTGCGCAGAGAAGTAGCCCGAATCGCCCTGGAAAAACTCATTGCTGATGGGCGCATTCATCCCGGCCGCATCGAAGAAATGGTCAGCAGAGCGCAAAAAGAGGTTGAAGCCCAGATCAAAGAGGAGGGCGAGCAGGCTACCTTTGACAGCGGCATTCACGGCCTGCATCCCGAACTAATCAAACTCCTGGGCCGGCTTAATTTCAGGACAAGTTACGGGCAGAATGTCTTAAAACATTCCTTGGAAGTTTGTCATCTTGCAGGGATGATGGCTGCGGAAATCGGCGCAGACGTCAGGCTTGCGAAAAGGGCAGGTTTGCTTCATGACATTGGCAAGGCCATTGACCATGAAGTCGAAGGCCCTCACGTTGCCATTGGCGCTGATGTGGCCAAAAAATACCGAGAGAGCCCAGCGGTTATTCATGCCATTGCCGCTCATCATGGGGATCTGGAGCCGGAAACGGTTGAAGCCGTCCTGGTTCAGGCTGCTGACGCTATTTCAGCCGCCCGCCCCGGCGCTCGCAGAGAAACCTTGGAAAACTATATCAAGCGCCTGGAAAAGCTGGAGGAAATCGCTGATTCTTTCCAGGGAGTGGAAAAATCCTATGCTATTCAGGCAGGACGGGAAATTCGCATTATCGTCAAGCCCGATCGCGTTGATGATGTCATTGCCAGTGAAATGGCTCGGGATATCGTCAAGCGCATTGAAGGCGAGATGGAATATCCCGGACAAATTAAAGTTACCGTCATTCGAGAAGTTCGCGCTGTTGAATATGCCAGGTAAAACCTCCGGGTTTTACCTTTTTTTACTAAGTCCTACGGTAGGATGTCAA
>DIPE01000058.1:0-2304 GCA_002427015.1 Firmicutes bacterium UBA5496
TTCAAAACATATTATACGAGGAGTGTTCAATATGAAATTATTAAAAGGTTTTTTTGTAAGTGTATTGGTTTGCCTAGCATTATTACCTTCACTGTTGTATGCAACTTCGTCCATAACTGAAGATTACCAGTCTACATTTGATTTTTCTCATAGTGTTCAAGGGGCGTATCGAAATTACACTGGTAAGCATATTCGGCTACGAGCTACCTGTACAGAATATCACCACGATCATCCAGATACTAACTACTTTGTTTTTCTTCATAAAAAAACCCTTTTGGGGTATAAAGTAATAGGCGACCCTGCTGTTTTCCCTAAAAACGGAACGGGTGTCCACCACTGGCTCAATGTCGACGCAGGCAAATATGGTTTCTTCTTTAGAAAAATCGTTTTGGGTGACGACCGCTCACGGTTAGTTTCTGATGATGTTTATATGTACGGTTACAACCCTACTCCTGGAGGAGGTAACCCTGTTTTCCCCATGACCAACGATTAAAACTTCCCCGGGAATTTTCCCGGAGTTTTTCAAAAGGAGGTATGACATTATGCTGGAAGCGCCTTTCTTTTTGCTTATCGGGTCTGTACTCTGTATTCTTATCTTTGCAATAAAGTACAGGGGGGGCTTTAACCTTAAAGCCTTTATTTATATGACTTTATGCATCTATATTCTAACGTTGCTTATCTGTTTGACTTTCCCTTTACCTTTACAGCAGTCGCTAATTGCTTATTTACCATCCTATAAGCCTGTATTTGCTCCTTTCTCTGACCTACGCAGTTGGCTGGCAGACCTTCCTTTCATTACAGCGATTGGTATGGTAACTAAACGAGTTCTTCTTTTTATTCCTATGGGTTTTTTTCTCCCTCTCTTAATGCCCAGAGCTAAATCTTTAGGGGGCTCTTTACAAGTTGGGTTATTGATTGCGCTTGTCCCTGAATTACTGAAATATATTATCGGCCTGATTCTCGGAACCTTCTATAAAGCAGTAAGCATAGATAACGTCATCCTCTATTTTGTGGGGTATTTGTTTGGCTCACTGGTGTTTTTTGTTCTCCGGCCTTGGCTAAATAAATCTATCCGTTTATCCGATTATAGTTTTACCATCAGGGGGAATTAACTGGTATGACACTAATGTCAGCCCGCAATCTCAGCAAAGTATTTGGTCATGGGGAAACCTCTGTGCGTGCATTGGATGATATTAGCCTGGATATATCTTCTGGTGAAGCAATTGGGATAACAGGAGCTTCTGGTGCAGGTAAATCAACATTACTACATATATTAAGTACCCTTGACACCCCCACAGGGGGACAAGTTATATACAAGGGATCCGACTTGTTTGACTATAATCGTACAGAGCGTGCCCGTTTGAGAAGAAGGGAATTTGGTTTTGTCTTTCAGTTCTACAACCTCGTCCCTGTTTTAACCGTAGAGGAAAATATCTCCTTGCCAGTGTTAATCGACGGGAAAAAACCCAACAGCGACTACATCGATAAACTTATTAACTTGCTTGGGTTAGAATCAAAACGCAGGACATTGCCCCATAAACTATCCGGAGGTCAACAACAACGGGTGGCGATTGGAAGAGCACTGGCTGCTAAACCTTCTATTGTCTTCGCCGATGAGCCTACAGGAAACTTAGACAGTAATACCACCAAAGAAATTGTACAGGTTTTTTTGGAGACCGCCTCGGAATTTCAGCTTACTTTGGTGATTGTTACCCATGACAGCTACGTTGCTTCCCATTGTCAACGTATAGTAGAAATCCAAGACGGTAACATCATTTCATCAGGAGAAGACTATGGCAATTAGCCTTTATCTTGCTGCCCGTACCATCATTCGCAATCTAAAAGAAACTATCCTGATGATTTTTTCAGTTACATTGGCCTTGGCATTGATGCTGGCGGCAACAATCGTCTCTGTTAACGCCTTGAACTATGAGGTGTTTGAATCGAAGGTAACCAATGGCTGCTGGCATCTTGCCTACTATCTCACCGCCCCCGCCGCAATTGTAGAAATCAACAATAATAACAATGTCGACATTGCGACAGTTGGTTATAGGTTGCTACCCCAAATTCTTCTTGACTCTGACATGTCATTGGAAGTTAACCTCTTTCAAGAAAGAGTGTTTACAGAGTTTACTCTTCCCCTCATTGAAGGTCAACTACCCCAAAATGCAAACGAAATAATCGTTCCGGATTGGTACCTGCGCAATAAAAAGCTGTCCCTACCTGCTAGACTGTCCACACCTGAGCAAAAATTTGTCATTACCGGGGTGTATAAGGGACTTGTAACAAGTATAACCGCCGGAA
>DIPE01000058.1:2405-9152 GCA_002427015.1 Firmicutes bacterium UBA5496
TGTAACAAGTATAACCGCCGGAAGGGTACAAGCATATTCCATTATTGAAGCTAATTCCCATCTAATAGTCCCGGAGTTGTTATCAATAGATCCTTCCCCAGATTGTTTGGTGTCTAAGCTGGGGGTAGAAATAGACCATGCACCAATATTTGCATATATCAAGCTAGCACCTAAGGCCCCCCTTGGTGAAACTGTGCAACAGTTGGCGTCCATCGAGGGCCTGGAGAGGTTTCCCTTTAGCGACTTTTTGCTTGGGAACATGGCTATTCCCACATCGCCGGAATATAACGTGGATATGCTTGTAGCCCAACAACAGCCTGGCATAGAAAACCCTGAAATCCAAAAAGAGCTATTAGTCCAGAAAACCCTCCCCCTTATTATCAACGGAATCCTCTTGCTCGCTCTTTTCGTCTTGGTTTTTATTTCATACAGCTTAATAGTAAACAAACAATTACCTGTTCTTGGTATTCTGGCAGCAATTGGCTTAGACCCCAATCAACTGCGTAATACAGTTATTATTCATGCTCTCTTAATTGGTCTAACATCTCTTCCCACTGGTACATACCTTGGTATCGTGGGATCTAAATTCTTTTTGCAAAATAATTTAGGGAAAGTATACGGAGCCATTGAAGTACCCATTACTGACATTAGCTTAATTGTAATTATTTCTTTCCTGGCGTTATTTTTCGCTGCCTTGTTACCCGCTATAAAGGCCAGCAAATTATCTCCCATTGAGGCCATTGCCGGGAAGGCTAATAGCGGCTCTAACCAAGAGATTGCCTCTCCCCTCCTTAGTTTTAAAAGGTGTCGGAGCAAATTTTCTTTTGCTGTAATCTACGCTTATAAGAACATTTTTAAACATCTTTTTAGGTTCATCGGCATTATTGCTGCTATTGCCCTGTTGCTAACAGCCTTCACTCCCTTAACTGCTCAGGTTGAACGGGTTTGGAAGGAAGGTGGCAGGCGTGACACGTATAAATTTGATCACCAAATTCTTGCTACCACTTTTCGTAACTGGATATATTTTCCCTTAGAAGTCAAAGCAGGGTTTATCGACGAGCTATCTTCGCTTTCTTCTGTGGAATCGGTGTATTGCCATTACTCCGTCTACAACAGGCGAGAGGAAAATAGCTACGATTACGATTGGAGACTTGATGATGATGACATCACAACTCAAGGGAAAAGGGTTTTTGAGCTCTGTGATTCTTCATTAGATAGAAGAAATCAACCGGAAAACTTCAGTTTTATTAATGGTGGTGTCAGCGGCTACGGTAACTCAGAACTTTTACTGGCAAAAGAATTTCTTATTGAAGGCAGTATCGATATCGAGAAGATGTCTACAGAACCTGTTATTTTATTACCCAAGTATATTACCTGGTTTAGCAATACTGACCTTCCCTACACCAAGCTTGAGGTTGGCGATAAGATTGTCTTAGTGGAGAACACTAATGTAGACGGGGATTATATTCCCATTAAAGAGTATATTTTCACCATCGGTGGTTTTTTGAATTCACTTCCCTTTGGGCAAGTGTCCGGTACAAGTAGTGGCTTTGTTGGCGTTATGCACCGGAATCAGTTAATGAAACTAGGGACCAAAGAAAAAGGACTGTTTGAAATCTTTGTAAAGGACAAAAAAGGGGTAAATGCGTATCCCGAGTTAAGAAGACTTTGTGATGTCCACGGACTGCCTGTGATTAGTCTAAAGGATGATATAGAGTATCAAGAAAGCCAACATGAGGCACAGTTATTTCAAATGGCTTTATACAGTATCTTTTCCATCCTCGGGGCCATCATATTTTTGATACTATTCAATTTGGTATTCTCGAGTATTATTGCCCGCAAATCCGAATTCGCCATGTTAGCGGCCTTGGGCATGGAAAATAGGCAAGTATTCGTATCTGTGTTAACTGAATCATACTCCTACGGTTTAATCGGTTGTTGTTTTGGGATTACAGGAGGAATTGCCATCCTGATAAAAAACTACAGCCATGGAGATATAATGACCATTCCGCAAATTATCCCCTGGACACACATTGCTGCAGGTGCAGGATTAGTATTCATTGCCTGCACAGTTGCGGGACTCTCAAGCCTATCCTTTGTCCTCAACCGCCTATCAATTAGAGATGTTAAAAAGTAAAACCGCCGCCAGGCGGTTTTTGGTTTCCAAGGGCTAGTGCTGATCGTCGTCTTCACGATTTTTTAAACTAATCTTAAACAAATCGCCGAACTCACCTTGAGTAAAGCCTTTTAGTTTCTTCTTCATTTCCTCCCAGCTGCCGGCGCTGATATAAAGGAAGGCCCCGCCGCCAACGATGACAATGGCCAGCAGCCAGAGAATGGTGCGCCAGACAGTGCCGCCGCTGGCGGTAGCTGCCGGTTTCTCCGTTTGCTCTGCGGCCTCAGCGCTGCCATAAAGGGCTGTAGAAAGAACGTCGGCGAACTTAGTCACCGATTCCTCCGCACCCCCCTTGTCATTTTCATGGGTGCCAACCTCGATGAGCAGAGAGCGGGGAGACATATCCTGATTGTAATTGCCCTTGGCGGCGAAAATTCCCTTGACCAGGCCGGGATATTGTTCATCGGCTATGGATTTGAGTTTCTCAGCAAATTCCTGATTTGCCGCCGCATTTTGGTTTTGCCTGCCCACCACCAGCTGGATTTGCACCATGCCGTTTTCCAGATATTCTTCGGCGGCAATGGCATCCCGGTGCACATCGATAACGGCATCACTGCCATCGCTTAAAAGCTCCTGGGCAGTGTTCCGGGAGCGCTTGTAGGCGTTGGAATCATGGGGAACATGGGTTTCTTCGGATTGAATGGCGGTGACCCCGTCTTGTTCCAGGCCCGCCTTTAAGGATTCGGCTACATCAATGATTCCTCCCCCTTCCGGCACACTGTCAGTGCCGTCATTGGGCACATAGGACTCGGCCCCATGGGTGGAGTAGATGCCGATTTTTTTCTCAGTGGTTTCTTGCTGCTGGACAGGCGTTGCCGGGCCAAAGGTGCCCAGGATTAAGGCCCGAACCCGCTGCAACCAAGATTGGCTACCCTGGCCGGCACGCTTGGCTGTAGCCTCATCCCCTTCGACGTCAAAGACAACCCAGCGGCGATTGTCCATGCCAATCCAGCGGTCACCCACATGCACATGGCGGGCGGTGCGCATGAGCACATTGCCCTGCTCATCAGTGATTGTATAGACGCCGCCATCATCCCGGGTGTCCAAACTGATAAGGTCAAAAAACTCTTCAACGGGATCTTGTGCCCCTGCCGGGAACTGGTTGAATATCAGGAACAGCGCCAGAACCGCCAGAAGTAACCGCCTCAATGGAACGCCTCCTCTACTCTTCATCGTCATCACCCTTTTTGAACTTCACCACATTGGGGCGGCGAAGTCCCCGGGTTAAGCTGTCCGATTCATGCTCTGCCGGTCCCCCCTGGATTCTCTCCAGGGATTCGCCAAAGACTTCCGCCAGGGCCACCGCCAGGATGCCGACGATTACTACGCTGTCAAAGAAACCGGCGCCGCCGATGGTAACAGACCCCTTGCCGCCGGTGAGGGCTACCTCCACCCGGGAGACGATGTCTACTAAGATCATTGACCCCACCCCGGCAATAAAGGCCGAGCGCCTGGAGCGGCCGGCAATATAGCCGGCGGCTGCGGCCAGAATTGCAAACAGGTACATAGGGTCAATGGGCAGGGGAAAGAGGGGCGTGGCCGGCACCAGCTTGCTCACCCCGTATACCACTGCCGTTGTCACCAAGGTGGCCACCACAGAGCGGACTTTTTCTTTTGTGGAGCCGGCCTTGACAAAGAGGTATACAGCCAGAATTGCCGGAACCACGGCGCCGCCCAGGTTGACTTTCACATTGGCGGTGATGGGAATTTCGGGCAGGAAATTGCCTAAGGCCATGGCGGCAATAAAGAGCAGGGCCTCCCGGTCAGTGAGGCGCATCCTATCCAGCACCCGCTGGGCCACGCCGGCGTAGATTAAAACAGCAACGATTACAAGCAAAGTCAATCCTACCATAGCTGGCTCTCCTTTACTGCAGTTTATACCTTTAAAGTAACCGGATTTAGCAAACTCAATACCTGGCAACAAAAAAAAGGAGAGGCGGACTCTCCTTCTTGTAATATTTAATTTTCCGGCTGCTCCGGTTCTTCTTCCGGCGCCGGGGCTTCCGTTTGCTCAGGCTCTTCTTCAGGGATTTCTACCGCCGGTTCCACCTGTGGCTCCGATTCCTCCTGAGGCACCGGTTCTGCCTGCAGGACTGGTTCTTCGGAGAGCGCTGGCTGCGGTTGTTCTTCCTTAACCGGCATCAGCTCGGCAAAGAGATTAGCATGTTTTTTGTCCAGCTTGCCCTGGTCGATGAGGTTGGTGAGGCCGGTTTTGGCGCCAGGGAGGAAGTCCGCCTGGGCCAAGAGGTTGGCAGCTATGAGCCGGTCAGCCAATTCACTGCCGGGCAGCATTTTTTCCAGCATGCCCGCCAAATTTTCCGCCAGTTTTGAGGCCGGTTTAAAGGGCAGGTTGAGGCCGCCAAACAAACCGCTGACGGCGCCGATTATTCCCCGGCTTCCCAAAGACTGAGGCGGGAACACCTTCCAGCGTCCGCCGGGATAGCGGGCGGCGTAGAATACGGCGTTATGCGCTTTGGCGCAGCGCTCATTGGATATTTCCACAGTAGCGGCAAGGACCCGCTCCGGCTGCTGGGCATAGATGTCCATGCGTTTTTCATAACCTTTGCCAAAGCCTTCCATTGCGCTGTCCAGGCGCTTGAGCCGATTTTCAAAAGCAGCCATGCGTTTAGCCAGTTCGGCTTTATGCTCCTGAATCTTGGCGTTTTGCTGCTTTTCATACTCCCGGAATGCGCCCTCAATTTCCTGGTTCTTCCTGGCCAGGGCCTTGTCAATTTCTCCAAGATTCTTTTCGGCGGTTTTTATTTGCTCCCGCCAGTAATTATCGGCCTTTTCCTTATAGCCTTCCTGAAAGCGCTCCAACTCGGCTTGGAGCATTTCCCGGCGCTGCTTGAAATCTTCAGCCGCCTCGGCTAAAGCAGCGTCAGTTTCACTGCGTTTGGCGGCAATTGCCGTCTCCACCTGGCTGCTCAAGTCTTCCAGGGACTTATCCCCGGCTTCCTTGTCTTCTTCCAGGTATTCCTGAATCTTCGCGCCCAAAACATCTCTGTGGGCATAGGCCTTTTGCTTAAACTCAGTCCAGGCCTGGGCGGCGTCTTTGTATGCTGCCAGCTGTAGGCTTAGCTGCTCCAGGGCTTCCTGGGGGTTAGCCTTTTGTTCCAAGCCTGCCAGCAGAGTTTCCTCCTCCCCGTCCAATAAGGGACCTACCTGGTCCGGCTGGGTGATGAGGCCGGGAAAACTCAAGGTTGAGGGAGTGAAGTTGGTGACTTCCTTGGTCCACTGCTGACACAGGCTGAGAAACACTTCTTCACCGGTTTCGGGATCCAGTTCCAGTTCCGGAATAGTTGGCGCCAGGGCAAAGGGAATGTTCCCCGACACCAGGCCCTGGAGATCAAAAACCAGGCAGCGGCCGCTGGTCTCACCGGGAGCCCAGGTTACAGTTTTCAGGGGATAACCAAAGCGGGCTAAAATCTCAATGGGTTCATACTGCTTGCGGCCAAACAGGCCCTTGCTCTTGCGCTCATCCATGGCCAGCCCTAAAGCGGCTGCAGCTTCTATCTTTGTTGAAGGGGGAAGCAAATCTACGATAAAGGGCATTCAATACACCTCCTGCGATAATATTCTCTATTGGGGAAATGTTTTCCTGCTATAATATGTTTGTCCCAGATAACTTATTCCTGAAGGAAAGGGACAAGTTAGGGCGAATACTGCTGGGGGAGGAAGAATCGTGGCAAATATATATCACAGGCATCGTTATCATGGCGCAAAATTGCTGGGCAGGAAGGTCCTGCGCCAGCTGGTCTCAGTCTCTCAGCCCCTGGCCTTTGTCTTGGCGGGCGCCTACCTGCTGCTGCCCTGGCTGAAGCAGCTGGAACCCATGCGGCCGGGGTTGCTGGCCATTGCTGTCCTCTCAGTGCCGGCAGCATTTGTCTGGCGTGCACGGGCCAGGAAATTGGCCACCGCCATGGATATTATGGCCGCCGGCCATGACGGGGAAGGGACAGTAGCAAGACTTCTGGCCAAACTGCCCCGGGAATGGGCGGTGCTGAACAACCTGGCTCTGCGGGCAGGGGGACCAATTGTGCAAATTGATCACCTGGTCATCAGCCCTTCGGGGGTTTTTGTCCTGGAAACCAAGGCCCAGAAGGGGAAAATCATCCCCTGCGCCGCCGGCAAATGGCAGGTTGAACGCAGGGGCCAGATTCGTTCAATTGTCAATCCCGTCCAGCAAAACCAGGCCCAAGTCAAAGCCTGTCAGCTCCTGTTGGACCGGCTGAAACCGGGCCTGGCCTGCAAAGGCCTGGTGGTCATGACCGAATCAATGGCCCAGGCCGACTGGCCCATTGTTGCTGCCTCTGACCTCCGCCAGTGCTTGCTGGCGGCAAACTCAGGCCGCAAGCAGGCAATGTCCAAAAAAGAAATCCGGCGCCTGGCCAAGGGGTTAATGAGCTTTCAGGTTGAGGGCAAGGCCCGCTGGCAAGAGGAAAACCAGTATTTTTTGACCTTTGCCCTGACGCTGCTTTTGCCCTTGTTTCTCTTTGGGGCAATTGCCGCCTTGGCGCTTAATCAGGCATAAGCGGCTGCTTGGCGCTTAAAGCAATAACCTGTTCCAG
>DIPE01000058.1:9247-9845 GCA_002427015.1 Firmicutes bacterium UBA5496
CCAAAGCATGGCGCAGCAATTCCACATGCTGGTAATGGTCCGATGGCAGCCAAAGCAAAGGCAGACCAGCCTCAGTGAGGATCTTTTCCAGGGTGGGGTCTTTGCCTAAAGCCCAAAGGGNNATTTTGCTCCTGGCATTCAAACTGGACCACTGCCACCGGCTTAAAGAACTTTTCCTCCAGTATGGCAAAATCTGCCCAGCGCTTGTCCAGCCATGCCTGCATATCTTTGCGGTCTTCACCTTCAATCTGCACTAAGGCCGCCAGAGGGACTTTAGCCAGCACCATGCATTCTTGTCCCACTGCCTTTTGCAGGGCCAGCCAAAACTTGCGGCGCTGGCCGCTGACAAAGAAACGCCGGACCTGGAAAGTGGCAGGGGGAACATCGGCGCGCAGTAACAGAAAGATGAGCACCATAGCGATTGCAAAGATAATTCCCGCCAGTATTAACCAGTGAAGGATATCCATTTCAACATCCCTCCCTGGCGTTAGTCTTCGGCAAAAAAGGCCAAATTCCTTTTTCAGGGAAAGGATTCCTTGACAACTTTAGCTTGGATGGGGCATAATAGGAAAAAGGCAATGAAGGCAGAAGAGTAATC
>DIPE01000058.1:9931-11916 GCA_002427015.1 Firmicutes bacterium UBA5496
GCAATGAAGGCAGAAGAGTAATCTGTGTTCCTGCACAAAGCGAGCCGGCGCAATGGTGAGAGGTCCGGCTGCAGGCCCAGGTGAATGGGCTGCCCCAGCCGCCGGGAGGTAATGCCCGGCCGGGCCCGCCGTTACAGGGAACGAGTGCGCAAAGTAACTGCGAATTCGGGTGGTACCGCGGATAAACTCCGTCCCGATTTAGGGACGGGGTTTTTGTTGTCTATTAAAGGAGTGAGTGAAAATGAAACGAGTTTTTTCCGGTGTGCAGCCTTCAGGGGTGCTGACCCTGGGCAATTACCTGGGAGCGATTAAGAATTTCGTTCGCGTTCAAAATGAATATGAGTGCTTTTTCTGTGTGGTCGACCTCCATGCCCTGACAGTGCCCCAGGAACCTCTGGTCCTGCGTAAAAACGTGCGCCAGACTGCGGCTTTATTTTTAGCCGCGGGCATCGACCCAGATATAGCGACAATTTTCGTCCAGTCCCGGGTCAGCGCCCATGCGGAACTGGCCTGGCTGCTCCAGTGCCTGACGGGATTTGGCGAGTTAGGCCGCATGACCCAGTTTAAAGAAAAGTCCCAGGGCAAGGAATCCTTTTCCGCCGGGCTGTATACCTACCCGACCTTGATGGCGGCAGATATTCTCCTTTATGACGCCAATTATGTGCCGGTGGGCGAGGACCAAAAGCAGCACCTGGAGCTGGCCAGGGACCTGGCCCAGCGCTTCAATCGCCGTTTCGGAGAACTCCTGATAGTGCCTGAGCCCATGATTGGCAAGGTGGGCGCCCGGATTATGGCCCTGGACGATCCCACTGCCAAGATGAGCAAATCCAGTCCCACTCCCGCCAGCTACATTTCCCTGCTGGATCCCCCTGAGACAATTACCAAGAAGCTCAAGCGGGCAGTTACCGACCCGGGCACGGAAGTGCGCTATGACCCGGAAGAAAAGGCCGGAGTCAGCAACCTCCTCTCCATCCTCTCCCTGTGTTCCGGCAAGACCATTCCCCAACTGGAGGCGGAATTTGCCGGCAAGGGCTACGGGCACCTGAAAATTGCCACTGCCGAAGCAGTGATTGCCGAGCTTGCCCCCATCCAGCAGCGATACCGGGAGATTATGGCTGACGGCGGACTGGAAGAGATTCTTGACCAGGGATACAATAAGGCAGCAAGCATGGCCGCCCCCACCCTCTACCGGGTGCAGCAGGCCATGGGTCTTTAGATGTAGGGGCGGCGTTTTTTAAGGAGGGAGACCCCTTACAATTTTCGACTTTATTTTAAGACGGGTTTGCGCCCGTCTTTTTTCGTGAAAAAACAGGACCGAAAAGGCCCTGTATATTTATTGCCAAAAAAGAGGGAGTAAGCTTTTCTTGGCGCTAGGCAACGATTTTGCTGAGGTCGGCGATGCCGTCCATGAGGGCTACCACTGACCCCAGCAGTGCCAAACGGGTCCTGCGGATTGCCGGATCTTCCGCCATGACCATGACCGCGTCAAAGAAAGCATCAACTGCAGGACGAAGACCCGCCATAACCTGGAAGGCAGAGGCATAGTCATCGCCGGCAGCGGCGATTTCCTGCCGCGCCTGCTGTATTCCTGCCCATAGGTCCCTTTCTGCCTGCTCAGTGAACATATCTTCCCTGACCACTCCACCCTCGCCCTTTTGGGCCAGGTTGGCAGCCCGGATGTAAGCAGTAAGGAGAGCGGCAAAGTCCTCCTGCTGGCGGAAAGCAGCCAGGGCCAGAGCGCGCTTGCCCACTTCTGCCGGCTGGTCAATGCCTGCGGCCAGGACGGCCTCAATGACATCATAGGTTATACCCATTTCGGTAAGAGTAAAGCGCAGGCGCTGGCGGAAGAAATCCATTATTTCAGCCTGGACAGTGTCCAGGGCCTTAGCCAAGGGGAATTTCCCCTGATAGAGGCGATATGTCTCAGCCACCAAAGCCGACAAGGACAGGGGCAATTCTTTCTCCAGGGCAAGATTGCATATAGC
>DIPE01000058.1:12024-15451 GCA_002427015.1 Firmicutes bacterium UBA5496
GCAGGGCGTATGGGTCCTGGGAGCCGGTGGGAATGAGATCGGAGAGAAAGCAGCCGCAGATCAGATCAATTTTGTCTGCCAGGGCCACCAGGATGCCTTCGCTGGTCCTGGGGAGGGCATCCCCCGCAAAGCGGGGCCGGTAATGCTCGCCAATGGCCTGGGCCACTGCCTCTTCTTCTCCCGCCGCCAGGGCATATTTTTCCCCCATTATCCCCTGGAGTTCAGGGAATTCGTTGACCATTTGGGTGACCAGGTCAGACTTGGCCAGGCTGGCTGCCCGCTGAGCCCGGGCCTTGACCCAGGTCTCGGCCCCCAGATGTTCCGCCAGCCAGCCCGTAAGGCCGATAAGCCGCTCCACCTTGTGGCCGATGCTGCCCAAGCCCTCCAAAAAGACCACACGCTCCAGAGTTTCCCGCCGGGCAGCCAAGGAGAGCTTCTGATCCTCGGTCCAGAAAAAGGCGGCGTCGTCCAGCCGGGCACGCAGCACCTTTTCATTGCCGGCGCGAACGGTGTCCAGATGTTCCCGGGTGCCGCTCCTGACGGCGATAAATCCCGGCAGCAAAGGGCCGGTTGTATCCGTCACGGGAAAATAGCGCTGATGCTCCCGCATGGAAGTAATGAGCACTTCCGCCGGCAGCTGCATATATTCCTCATCAATGCGGCCGTAAAGGGCGGTGGGATACTCCACCAGGTAAGTGACCTCTTCCAGGAGTTCATTATTTTCCGGAACCTTGCCTCCATGGGCGGCGGCCAGTTCCGCCACCTGCTTGCGGATAAGCTCCCGGCGCTGGTCCTGGTCGGCAATGACCCAGGCCTCCTCCAGCCGGGTCAGGTACTGGCTTGGTTCCTCAATGGTTATGGGCTCCAGGGCCAGGAAACGGTGGCCCCGGGTGCTGTTGCCGGCCTTGATGCCGCCAAATTCCAAGGGCAGCACCTGGCTGCCGAAGAGAGCCAGCAACCAGCGAATGGGACGGGCAAAGCGGAGCTCGCCGCTGCCCCAGCGCATGGATTTGGGGAAGGATAGTTTATTGAGCACAGTCCCCAGCAGTTCCGGCAAGACCTCTGCCGCCGGCCGCCCCTTTTCAGTCTTTTGGGCAAAGACATAGGGCACGCCCTTGACTTCCTCTTGAATGACCTCGCTTATTTCCACGCCCTGGCCCCGGGCAAAGCCCTGAAGGGCCTTGGTAGGATTGCCCTGGGAATCAAAGGCTACTTTTGCCGCCGGACCCCGGGCCTTGACGGCCAAATCCCTTTGCTGGCCAGAGAGTTCCTGCACATACAGGGTAATGCGCCGGGGGGCGCCATAAGTCCTGACCTGGGCAAAGTCCAGCCTGGCCTCCTGCAGACCGGCAGCAGCCAGGTCCTTCAGCTGGGCCAAAACACCGGGCATGAAATGGGCCGGCATTTCCTCAACGCCGATTTCCAAAAGCAAATCATGTCTTTCCATTATGCCTCGCCTCCCTTTTCCGCCAGCTCCAGTTTAGCCCGCAGGGCCTCATCCTTAAGAAGGGGATAGCCCAAGCTCCTGCGCTGCTCAATATAGGCCTGGGCGATTGCCCGGGCGATGTTGCGCACCCGGGTGATGTAGCCGGTGCGCTCGGTGACGGAGATAGCGCCGCGGGCATCCAAGAGGTTAAAGGCATGGGAGCATTTGAGCATGTAGTCATAGGCAGGCTGGACCAGGCCCCGGTCAATGATGGCCCGGGCTTCCTTCTCATAGATGTCAAAGAGGGTAAAGAGGGCGGCAGTGTCGGCCACCTGGAAATTGTACTTGGAGTAATCCACTTCATTTTGGTGGAAGACATCGCCGTAAGTGACCCCCTCCAGCCACTGGATGTCATAGACCGAGTCCTTCTGCTGGATATACATGGCGATGCGCTCCAAGCCGTAGGTGATCTCAGCGCTAACAGGGATGCAGTCAATGCTGCCGCACTGCTGGAAATAGGTAAACTGGGTAATCTCCATGCCGTCCAGCCATACCTCCCAGCCCAATCCCCAGGCGCCCTGGGTAGGATTCTCCCAGTTGTCCTCCACAAAGCGGATGTCGTGCCGGAGGGGATCGATGCCAAGACGGCGCAGGCTCTCCAGGTAGATTTCCTGAACATCGTCGGGAGAAGGCTTGAGGATGACCTGATACTGGTAATAATGCTGGAGGCGGTTGGGGTTCTCCCCGTAGCGGCCGTCGGTGGGACGGCGGCAGGGCTCCACATAAGCGGCCTTCCAGGGTTCGGGGCCCAGAGCTCGCAAGAAAGTAGCCGGGTTCATGGTGCCTGCGCCCTTCTCCAGGTCATAGGGCTGGAGGACGATGCAGCCCTGCTCGCTCCAATACTGGTTGAGGGCAAAGATCATTGCTTGAAAATTCACAGGGGTTCAACTCCCTTACATTTTTTCCGGGTAAACAAAAACCTCTCATCCCGGCCTGATTAAGCCAGGGACGAGAGGTCAAGACTCCCGCGGTTCCACCCTGTTTGACTGCCGTAGCAGTCCCCTCAAACTGGGGCTTTACTGACAGATATCTGCGTTCTTCCCCGGGCTCGGGAATGCCTTCACTCAGCAGAGTCATACCGGGCTTGCACCCTCCCCGGCTCGCTGCATGCTCAATCTGAGCTACTACCTTCCGTCACAGCCCAATATTCTTTTATTAATGCCCAGAATACCAGATTGCATCAGCATTTGTCAAATCGGGGACGGTCCTCCAATTTGTCAGATTGGAGGGCGCTAAGCTGGAGCTCCTGGGCCACCTTTCTTCTAAGTTCTGCATCTGTGCCGCAGCCCAGAATGGCTACTAGGCCGTAATCCTCATTGCTGCGGATCAGTCTGCCAATGCCCTGGCGGAGTTTGATGCTCATGGCGGGGAAATCTATCGCCTGATAAGGATCCAAGCCTTCGGCAGCAGCGGCTTCCCGCTTGGCCAGGGCCAGGGGTTCTTCGGCAGGGAAAGGCAGAGAATACACAATAACCATGGTCAGGGCATCCCCGGGAATATCTATCCCCTCCCAAAAGCCCGTGCCGATTAAAACCGAAGTTTCATCTTGGCGGAATTTTTGCACGAGGAGGCTGCTGTCCTGATCGCCTTCTTTCAGGAGAGCAAAGTCCAAGTCCTTGGCCCGGAGGCGGTTATACAGCAGCTCCGCTTCGGAGGCATAAGCGCACAAGATCAGGGCCCGGCCGCCGTTTTCCCTGAGCAGGCTGGCGCAACGCTCAATCTTTTCTTCGGTATTAGCGAGATCCCCGGGCAAGTAAATTTCCATCTGCTTCGCCAAGTCAAAAGAAGTGTCCACCTGAGAAGTCTTGGCCTGTTCCAGGCCCGTTATCCGCTTAATATAGGCAAAGTCGTTGCCGCTGTCCAAAGTGGCGGAAGTAAAGATCACCGGTATCTGCTGGGCCAGGAGCTCCCTCCCCAAAGCTTGGGAGAAATCCCGGGGCA
>DIPE01000058.1:15586-16930 GCA_002427015.1 Firmicutes bacterium UBA5496
AATTAGATTGCTCAGACCCTGGGCGCAGGCATCCAGTTCCTGAATATACTGATTGACATCAAACTGCTGATACATGGCCATCTCTTCCTGACTTTCCTCAATGACCTGCAACAGTTCCCTGCTCCTTGCCTTCAGGGCAGCGTTCATCTTTATCAGGCTTTGGCGGTGATTGAGGGGCACCGCCTCTTTGCTTACTGCCCCGAAAAATCTTTGGTTCACTTGTTCCAGCTTTTCCAAGCTCGTCAGCAATGCATCGGTTGCCAGGGGCAGGCCGGAAAAAACTGTGGCAACTCTGCTGACGGCGCCTTTGTTGACCTTAACTCCTAAATGGCGCAGGGCGGGAGCTTCAATCAGATGTCCCTCGTCAAACACAACAGCAGAATAAGTGGGAAGATAGGGTATTTTTGTCTGGACCATTTCCAGCTGGCGCATCTCTTTTTGCAGGCTTTGGCGGCGGGACCAGAGATCCTTAAAAAAGATGTCATGGCTGCAGACGATAAAATCTTGCTCTGCCCACAGGCTTTGCCGGGCCCGAGCCAGATGGCAATAGCCCCGGCGCCGGCAATGAGTGCAGTCCAAAGAGGAATTATAGGCCACTTCAGCCCAGAGTTCATCGTCGATGCCGGAAATATCTGCCCTGTCTCCGGTTGTGGTAGTCTCCAGCCAATTTAACAGCTGGCCGCGCCGGGGATGTCTGGGCAAGCTGATTTTTGCCAGGTCACTTTGCACAGCACAGACATAGTTTTCGGGATCTTTGGCCAAAATGGCCTTGATGTCCAAATTCAGCAGTTCAGACAGGGTTTGGATATCTCCCTGGGGTTGAACCAGCTGCTCTTGGAGGGAGGCGCTGGAACAGGCGATAACTGCCGGCCTGCCGGTAAGGCGGGCGTAGCAGAGGACGGGCAGCAGGTAGGCAAAGGTCTTCCCCGTTCCCGAACCAGCCTCAGTCAAAAAGACTTCCTTTTGCTGAAGGGCGCTGACAATTTTATAGCAGGTACAGATTTGCTCCTCCCTGATTTCAAAGCCAGCGGCAGGGAGAAAATCGTAAAACACAGCAGTTAGCCATTTGTTCAGCTGAACATAGAAGTCTGAGATGGTGGTATAGCGAAAGGGCAGGGTTCGCCAGCGCAAAGTGGTCAAATTATTACCCCTTTCTCATTTGGGCTTGACACCGATGACCTAATTGTGTATAATATATTATGAGGAGTTGCATTGTTCTAAATAGGGTGTCAGCATCCTTTTAGTTTACCACCTTGGTTCAAGAAAAGCAAACAGGGCTGTCCTTTATAAAAGGGCAGCCCTTCTAATTGCTGTTCTTTTGGGACACTGGGGGACGGTTCTTCT
>DIPE01000058.1:17052-18420 GCA_002427015.1 Firmicutes bacterium UBA5496
AGAAGAACCGTCCCCCAGTGTCCATTTCCAGGGAAATATTATGCTGAATTTTGTCGAAGATGGCTGCAGAGATTTCTGTGCTCATTAAAGAGTATTCCCAAGAAAAAAAAGAGGGACTATGACTAAGCCCTCTTGAATTTCTGGGACAGGAAGAACCGTCCCGTTATCCCTAAAGTTTGTACTGATAGATGCGGAAGCGGCGGTAGGCTCTGCCTCCGGAGCCAATAGCATCGTTGTAAATCTTCAAGTTGAATTCGTGGATGCTGCTGGCATCGCCGCCGATATAACCCAGCTTCTTAGCTGCCTCCATGCCGTATTTATACAGGGCGGCAGACACGCCTTTGCGGTGATACTCGGGAACCACCATCAGGGCAAAGAGCCGGACCGTATTGATCTTGCTTTTGTAGTAGAGATACTTGCACCAGCCGAAGGGGAAGAGTTTGCCGTTCATGCGCTTGATTACCTGGTTGTAGTCGGGAAGAGTGACGGCCAAGCCGATTGGCTCCCCGTCTTCAGCCTCGGCTAAATAAACCAATTTGGGCTCTGCAATGGGAATGAGCTTTTTAACTTCGGCCCTGACCTCTTCCAGGCTGGGAGAAATCATATCCGGCCATTCCTCGGGGGTGGATTTGTCGGTGATATGCTTGATTGCCAAAATTTCCGATTCAAGATTGTTCAGGTCAACGGGGCGGACGGTGAATTTATACCGTTTTTGAGCAATTTCCACTCCCCGGATTAATTTCTCGGGGATTTCATCCAAATCAAACCAGAACCCCAGGCGGTCAAATTGCTTTTCAAAACCGTATTTCTCAAAGAAGTCCGGATACCAATCTGGATTGTAGCTGGCCAGCAGGGCCGGAGGACCGTCAAAGCCATCTACTAATAACCCCCGGTAATCGTCGCCGTTGCTGGGGGACTGGGGACCGGTGACCATTTCGGCGCCGTGGCGGCGCAAAAAGCCTGTTGCCGCATCAAATAGGGCCTCCGCCACCTCATAGTCCTGGATGGACTCAAAGAGGGTAATATAGCCCAGATTCTTGCCCTTGGCTTTGTTGAGGAGATTGTCAATGCCGCAGCCAATGCGGCCAACAACCTTGCCGTCTTTGCGGGCGAGGAAATAGCAGTAGGGCCCAAGGCGCAGCAAAGCGTTGTGTTTGGGATTAAGGGTGTTTAATATGTCCGTTCTCAGGGGCGGCACCCAGTTAGGGTCATCCTTGTACAGGCGCCAGGCCAGGTCAACGAAGGCCCGGCGATCCCTGGCAGTGGAAACAGGGACAATTTCCAGCAAAATAATCATCTCCCTAAAGTAAGAATAATTGCCTTTACTCTATTCGACAAAATACTGCTTGATTCCTCTTTGCCTGCCCG
>DIPE01000059.1:0-327 GCA_002427015.1 Firmicutes bacterium UBA5496
CCCACCTCCAAAGGCCGTCCGGTTCGTGGCGCCAAGGGATGCTGCAGCCAGCAGTTGACCCCATGGGAAGTCTGACCGTAAAAAGCCGGGGGCTTTTCCTGGGCGCAGATGCCCATGGCATGCTCGCAGCGGGGCAGGAATGGACAGCGTTCAAGGGGAAGCAATAAATCCGGGGGCTGTCCCCAGATGGGCTTCAACTTGTCTTCCGGCCCCATATTCAGCCGGGGCAGGGAGCGCAACAGCCCCCAAGTATATGGGTGCAGTGGCTCACAGAGCACTTCGTCCACAGTGCCTTGTTCTACTAGGTTGCCTGCATACATAACCATT
>DIPE01000059.1:458-8212 GCA_002427015.1 Firmicutes bacterium UBA5496
GCCAGGCCCGCCACCACGCCTAAATCGTGGGTAATGAGGATGATGGCAGTGTTTAGTTCCTGGCGGATATTTTTGAGCACTTCGATTATCTGAGCCTGAATGGTCACGTCAAGGGCGGTGGTAGGTTCGTCGGCAATTAAAAGCATGGGGTCGCAGGCCAGAGCCATGGCAATCAAAACCCGCTGGCGCATGCCGCCGCTGAGCTCATGGGGATAGGATTTCATCCGGGCTTTGGGTTCGGGAATTCCTACCAGGTCAAGCAGTTCAATTGCCCGGGCATTTGCCTGAGGCTGGCTCATATTTTTGTGCAGCCGCAGAATTTCCGTAATTTGCGTGCGCACGCTGAGGACGGGATTGAGGGAAGTCATTGAATCCTGGAAGATGACGCTGATGGCATTGCCCCGAATCTTTTGCATCTGCGCCTCGGACTTGGTGAGGATTTCCTCCTTATTGAACAAGATGGAGCCTCCCGTTATTTTCCCGGGGGGAGTAGGAATCAGGCGCATGATCGATTGGGCGGTAACGCTTTTGCCGCAGCCGGATTCCCCAACAATCGCCAAGACTTCACCGGCATTGAGGTCAAAGCTGACCTTGCGCACGGCCCTGACCACGCCGGCATAGGTCCGAAATTCAACTTCCAAATCCCTTACTTGCAAGAGAGTATTCATCTTTTCACCTACTTCCGCATCTTGGGATCTAAGGCGTCGCGCAAGCCATCGCCGATAAAGTTAAAGGCCAGCAGAGTGATGCAGATAGACAGAGCCGGGAATACCAGCAAATGGGGAAAGGATTTTAGCGCCGGCAGTGCATCGGAGGCCAACATGCCCCAGCTGGCCATGGGTGCAGACACGCCAAGGCCGATAAAACTGAGGAAGGACTCAGTGAAAATTGCTTCCGGAATGGAAATTGTCGCGGTGACAATTATCGGACCCATTACGTTGGGAATAAGGTGCTGCAGCAAGATTTTCTTTTTGGGGGCGCCGATGGTGGTGGCGGCGAGGATAAATTCCTGTTCCTTTAGGCTCAAGATTTGGCCCCGGACAATCCGGGCCATAGGCAGCCAATAGACAATGCCCAGGGCGAGAAAAATGCTGAACAGGCTGACCCCTTTGCTGCCTTCCGGGTCCAAGAGCACAATGAGCATAATCACCCAGAGGAGAAAGGGGATGCTGTACATGACGTCCACGAAGCGCATCATGAGATTGTCTACCCAGCCGCCAATGAGGCCGCTGATGCCGCCAAATAATACCCCGATTACAAAAGTGGTGATTGCTGCCACAAAGCCCACCGACAAAGAGATGCGGGCGCCGTACAAAGTTCTCACTAATATATCCCTGCCCAGGTTATCGGTGCCAAAGGGGTGCGCCCAGCAGGGCTTAAGATTGATTTTGGTAAAGTCCTGATCAGAGTAGGAATAGGGAGAAAGGAATGGACCGACAATCGCAGTCAGCACAAGCAGCGCTATAAAGATCAGACTGGCCATTGCCAGGGGGTTTTTCTTCAGGCGCCGCCAGGCATCCTGCCAGTAGGTAATACTGGGCCGCGCCTCATCTGCCAGAACTTCATTCTTATCAATGGGTTTAAATAGTTCGGGAGATAGAGCCATCGTCCTACTCCTTTCTTTCCGTTAATTTTATTCTTGGGTCAAACAGGGAATAGGCGATGTCCACCAGCATGTTTAGGCCAATCAAAAAGATGCTGTAAAATACCGTCATCCCAAGAATTACAGTATAGTCGCGGTTATAGATGCTTGTAACAAAGTGCTTGCCCAGGCCGGGAACAGCAAAGATATTCTCCACCACAAAGGTGCCGGTGATAATTCCTGCCAGCAGCGGTCCTGAATAAGTGAGGACGGGGATAATGGCGTTCTTTATCGCATGAATCCAGACAACCCGCCTCTTGGGCAATCCCTTGGCTTTGGCAGTCTTCATATAATCCTGGTTCAAAACATCCAGCATGCTGGACCGGGTCAGGCGGGCAATATATGCCGTCGGCAGAGCCGACAGGGAAATGGCCGGCATGATAATATGCAATGGCGTTCCCCAGGTCGCTGCCGGCAGCAAGCCCAGCTTATAGGATAAAATCAGCATCAGCAGTGTGCCTAAGATAAAACTGGGAATAGCAACGCCCAAGGTGCTGAAGGACATGGTCAAGTAGTCTAAGAAATTACCCTGATTTAAGGCGGCCATTATTCCGGCGCTGACACCCAAAGTTAAGGCGATGGCGAAGGCTACTAAACCTAGCTGCAGGGACACCGGGAACCGGCGGGAAATTATCCCGTTGACAGTTTGGCCGCGGTATTTAAAGGAGGGGCCTAGATCTCCTTTGAGCAAATTGAGCAGGTAGTCTTTGTACTGGACAAGCAGCGGATCATTCAATTTATATCTTGCTTCGATATTTTCTTTGATTGCTGGCGGCAAGACTTTATCCCTTTGGAATGGCCCCCCTGGAATTGCGTGCATGACAAAAAAGGTCACCGTGATTACTACCCAGATGGCCAGGATTGCCGACAACAGACGCCGTACAAGAAAGTCAAGCATGAGCAGCAACTCCTTAATTTAAAAGATGAGAGGTATACCAAAGCATGTTTGGTATACCTCCACTGCTTTGAGGCATTATTCAGTGATATATGCTGTTTTGAAGTCTACGCCGCCAATGATAATGGAGCTATAGCCCTTCAGTTTCTCGGAAACCATGGCAGGCAGGGTGTAATAGTAGATAGGAATAATCGGCATTTCTTCCATGAAGATGTCTTCCAGCCTGTGCAGTTTGTCGTTGCGGGTGCTCATATTCCCTTCCACCAGACACTCAGCTACCAGCCGGTCATATTCCGCATTGCTGAAACGGCTGTTATTGTTGCCGTTGCCTGTAGTCCACATATCCAGGAAGGTGTTGGGATCGTTGTAGTCGCCAATCCAGCCGGCCCGGGCAACGGTAAAGGCGCCTTCATCCCGGGACTGCAGGTAGGTGCCCCACTCCTGGTTGGTAAGGGTCACATTGGTAATGCCCAGATTCTTCTTCCACATTTCCTGAATTGCCTCGGCAATCAGCTTGTGGCCTTCGGATGTGTTGTAGAGAATTTCAAAGGCCGGGAAACCTTCACCGTCGGGATAGCCTGCCGCAGCCAGCAATTCTTTGGCTAAGGACAAATTCTCCTCAAAATAGTCGCCGCCTTTGTCCCGGAAGTCGCTGCCATTAGGCTCGGGGATTCCCGGAGGCACAAAGGCAAATGCCGGAAGCTGTCCGCCTTGGGTAACATTTTCGACGATAGCCTGGCGGTCAATGGCCATGGCCAGGGCCTTGCGCACCCGGATGTCGTCAAAGGGCGCCTTCTCCAAGTTGAAGATGTAGTAGTAGGTGCCCAGATAGGGGAAGATATGCAGTTCCGGCATAGACTTAAGTCTGGGGATCTCCTGACCGGGGACGGTGTTAGTCATATGAAGCTCGCCGTTTTCAAACATGGTCAGCTCGGTGCTGGCGTTTTCCACCATGGAGAAGATCAGGCGGTCAGCCTTGACAGCGCCGGCGTCCCAGTAATTCTCATTGGGGACAAACTCCATCTTGTTCTCTGCCCACTTCACCATCTTAAAGGGGCCGTTGCCTACAGTAGTTTCTACACTAAGATGCCAGCTTTCGGGATCTGCCTCGACATTTTTCTTGTATACCGGATAATAGGTCTTAAAGGACACCAAGGAGAGGAAATAAGGTGTGGGGCCAACGAGTTTGACCTTTAATGTCAGGTCATCCACAGCTTCGATGCCAATGTCGTCAGCGCTTCCTTCTCCAGCGTTATATGCTTCTGCCCCCAGGATGGGGTAGAGCATGTAGGCATAGTCGGCTGCAAGTTCAGGGTCCAGAGCCCGCTTCCAGGACCAGACTAAGTCATGGGAAGTAACTGCTTCGCCATTTGCCCATGTGGACTCCCGGAGATGGAACGTATATTCTGTCTTGTCTTCGCTGATGTCCCAGCTCTTTGCCAGGGCAGCCTGGGGTTGACCCAGGGCATTCATCCTGGTTAGTCCTTCGTAGATTTGAAGCATGATTGTTGCTTCCGGAATGCCAGTAGACAGATGCACGTCCATGGTCTCAGGTTCAGTGCCCACATTATAACGAATTACCATTTCATCATCTTTCTTGCCAGTGCATCCGGCTAAGCTGGCTACCAGGAGCAGGAACACAAATAACAACGCCAAGCTTTTCTTCAAGAATATACCCCCTTTATTATTGATTTGCATCCGCTTTGAATTTGCCGGGTGTATACTCACCTCCTAAGACCGTCTTGCAAGACAAGTCCGCTGTGCCGTATAAACGCATCTATGTTGTGTTGCTGTACTATTCTATACGCATGCAGAAAATCCTGCATTTTATGGAAGGGGAATCGTTAAATAATAGTTTTTTTACCAAAAACGAGGCAATCAAAAGGCTCCTGGGTAAGTCCAGGAGCCTTAATTTTGAACGATTTCCCAACCAAGCAGGGACTGCCACAGCTGAAAATAATCAAAATCTGCGCCCACAGTCTGAGCAATAGTGTCACCGCTCATTTTCCTTGTCGGGAAAAGAGCGGTTTTTTCTTTCCGAGATCTAAATCTTCCGATTCAAATGCACTGCCTGTGGCAAGACTCGCAGCGTTCTGCCATCTTTCTTAAGACACCACCATACAGCAGCCTTGGATGTCCAAGAACTTGTTGTGCAAAGCCACAGCAAGGGGGTTGCTCTAAGAGTAATTTCCGAGCAACTGCCTTCGCAACTCGCTTTTTCCGAGAAGACCCTCTGGCGTTGGAAGAATTACTGGCAGAAGTTGCTGGATAATCTTAAACTAGACTTCTGGCCCACAGTACTGGCCCGCTTCCCGCATCTTCTGCTCCCCCGGGGAAGCAACACCCCAGGCAACAGATGGGGCTTAGCCAGACAACTGCGCCTGGCAGGGGCCTCCCGCAACGAAATGCTGGTGAAAACCGAGGGCTACCGCCGTTTTGAAGCGGAAGATGCCCATGTAATCTGGCAATCCGACTTCCAACATACCCTATATCTTCCTGACCCCCAAGATCCCAAACGCAAGAAGAAGGCAATGTTATTTGCCATATTATGTGGTACAGGCTCAGTTCTATTGGGATGAAAAGCTGCCTCGCTTGGAAGACAGCATGAAGAAAGCCATCCTTCGCTGGGGAATACCTGAGCAATTTTACTGTGACAATGGTCGCTTAAGCCTGTAACATCCTTCAGCAGGAATTAGTGTAGTGGATTCTATTGCTTTCCAATTGAATCTATCGACAGTATTCGACAATATTTTCATTCCGATTATGATAACTTTTGAAAAAGTCGAAGGAGGAAAGATAATGAAATCCAAATTAGCGAAGTGATTTCACTAATCATATAGTGAAAATGGCCGATTATGTGGCACCAATAGTGTTGTACCATGTCGATCCAACATACGGAATCATTGTTCCAATTAACATTGGTGTACCATCTCTGTCCTATTTCACGCATGGTGTAGAAAAGTATGCCTCCAACCGAGATGTAAGTCTCTCCGGATATTGGAGTTCAGATGAACCCAACTTTGAGAATGGAGTAAAGTATGTTAAAAGGGGATTATCCCGGAATTCGCCTGTGGCTTTGATTACCTTTTATAACCCCAAGCTTTCCGAAGTCGAGTGGACGAGCCCTTATGGTACAAAGGAAATCCAAAGTTTCAACTGGCATTGGGTGACTATTACTTCAATTACTGAGGATCTAATTAGCCAGCAGACAACTATCAAAGTGTCTAGTTGGGGAGGTTATGCTATTTTGGATCTAAGGGAGGTTATTGAAGAAGAAACTATATGTTGGGGACTAATGTTCTTTGAACCATAACGGAAATAAGGGTGAGTTATTTGAAAAAAGCATTTAAGATACTGGGTATGTTGTTTTTCGTAATTGTGCTGATAGTCATCATGGTTTTTTCCTTCCGGGGAAAATACCCTGAATGGACTCAATTCCGCAGAGGAATGATGAAAGACTACCCAGAAATAATTAGAATCTACACTATAACTGCTGGGCCAACTTTTATCATTCAAATAGATCAAAATACAGCGCCCACGCTTGATACCTCGAAGGAAATGTTTGAGCGGATAAGAGAGTTCATCTTAAGTGAGCAAGGTTTCGATGTGCTCAAGAAAATAAAAAAGAACGACTTCATCGCCATCGACGTTACCTTTGACAATCCGAAATTAATGGATGATTATGTTGCATTTTACTCCGAGTGCTACAAAAGCGACCGTACCGCCCAAGATTTTTCCCAATGGACTGTTGAGCACAAGGGAGAAACATTGGATTACGATCCATTCGGTGATTAATAATCAACCATTGTCCTGAAGAACTCGATTATTAGAGGTATAAAAACAGGTGGGTTGCGTGGCAACCCACCGGGAGCAAGATTATAATCCCGCCATATAGCTCTCCAGGGCCAGCTTCAGCTCTTCATAATCGGCATTGCGCAAAAGGGCAGTTTCGGAGCTCAAGTAATCCATTTCCAGGGACTGCCACAGCTGCCGCTGAAAAGCGGCATAATCAAAATCCCCGCCGATGGTCTGGGCAATTGCATCCTCATATAAAAGCAGGGTGTAGAGCTTGCGGATATAGTCGGCATCGTCATCATCCTCATCGGGACCTTTTTCGACAATTTCCTGACACTCGCGGATATAATCAAGATTGTCGTCAATATCTTCCCTGGTCACAATTCCCGAATGGGAGGTAATAATCACTTGGGCAGACATTTCCCCCAAGTTTTCCAGGGTATCTATGTAATTCTCCAGGTCATGCCAGCCAATTGCGGGCTGGGGTTTTTCCACCAGGTCGCCTGCATAGATTACCGAATCCCTGTGGTCAAAACAGATTGCCGAGTCCACAGTGTGGCCAGGGGCATAGATGAACTCCACCCCGTCATCGGCGAATAGCAAACGGCTGTCAAAGGTCAGATTGGGGGTTACCAGCCGGATGTCCCCATTCTGGTAACTGGCATACCGCTGCAATTCCAAAGGGCCCCGCTGGATGATTTTTTGGGCGCAGAGCTCATGAGCCGCCACCAGAAGGTTAGCAAAGGCGCATACCCCCCAGACATGGTCCCAGTCGGAATGGGACAGAAAAATTACCAAGGGCTTATTCAGTCCCTGGGCCTGCAAATATTCTTTTATCGGCTCCATGGATTTGGGGCCCAGATGGGTGTCGCACAGGTAGAGCCGGTTATCGCCGTTAATTAAATAGACTGTGTACTCCCCCAGAGCAGATTCCTGCTCCTCAAAGGTGAACATCGTTCCCCGGCTGCCGATCTTTTTAATCTTCATATCCTCAGCTCCTCAAAATTCACATAGCAGTACATTTCCCTTTAGAAGTGGAATTAATCAATCTTTGCAAAACAAGACAATGCGGTTGGTATTGGTGCCGCAGTCATTGTTCCGGATTCCCCAAATATTAGCTGTCTTGGTGAACTCTTGGACATTGAGCAAGATGCCTTCGCACCGGAACCCAGCCTTAGTCCCCAAGGGCACTGTATGCTCATCTAGGCGGACCTTGCCCTTTCTCACCTCGCCCACTTCAAAGGCTACCCTGCCTCCCGGGGCAGTTATTCGGTACAGTTCGACAAAGACATCCCCCATAACCTGGCGCCATTCTTCCAGAGAACCGGCCATAGTCATACGCTCGCCTGCGGCTTCGGCAGAAATGCCGTTAAACCAGCAGCGCAGCCAGTTATCCTTGGCATACTGGACCACATCCAAAAA
>DIPE01000112.1:0-373 GCA_002427015.1 Firmicutes bacterium UBA5496
ACTAGATTTAATGGTTGCGGGAGTAGGATTTTAACCTCCGACCTACGGGTTATGAGCCCGACGAGCTACCAGCTGCTCCACCCCGCGTCACAAAGGTTATTCTATCTTACTCGAGGGAAAGTGTCAAGTGCCAGCGGAACGGCAACTACTACCAGGCCCGCCTCCCACCGCGGCCGCCCCGTTTATTGTCGGTTTTGCGGCGCAGATCCGTCTGTCGTTCTTCACTCTCTTTGATAAATTTGGACAACCTGTCTTCAAAAGCTTTTTGAATATCTCTTTGACTTTCATTGGCACGACGTATAGATAGGCCGATTTTACCGTCTGATACAGAAATTACTTTTACCTTTACTTCCTGGTTAAGTTGCAGGTAATC
>DIPE01000112.1:576-2606 GCA_002427015.1 Firmicutes bacterium UBA5496
AGAGATGACATCCTAGAGTAATTCCTCCCCTGTATATTTTGACTGATAATAAGTAAGTTTTATTTTAAAGGCAAAATGTAGACTGTTTCACCATCCCGGATAAGGCCCAGCTCTTTGCGGGCAATTCCTTCAAGATATTCGGGATTAGTTTCAATCAGTTCAATTTGTCCTTTTAGCAAGTCATTCTGGCTGGAATATTTTTCGATATCCCCTTGAAGCTCCTCTTGGCGCTGGGTGAGGTTGCGCAGAGACAGCTGCTGGTTAATCATTATAACACAAAAATAAAATAAGAAAGCGAGGAAAAGCATGGTAAGCCATTTTCCTTTGCGTGTAAAATCTACTCTTTTAACTTTAGCAGACATTTCATCACCCCGCAACTAGTACAATTCTACGCGGCAGGTGGAATATCCTGCCCGGGACTGGTAAAATCTTTGCATTTCATTGCAATTATTGCCGCTATAGATAAAAAAAGCAAATTTACCCCATCCAGCAAAATTGCCGCCAAGCGCAAGGGCAACAGCAAAGGCCGGAAAATACGCCCCAACCATTTTATCACCTTTACGGCTGTTCCGAAAGCCCAATCATAGAATTTCAGGATATTGCTGCTTAAAAAGCGAAAATAAAGGAAACAGCCAATGCCCAAGCTGGCGAATGCATATAGCCGCAATTCCAGGTAATTGAGATTAATCAGGACGACAAAAACCAGGCAAATCACAGTTGCCCAAAAAAACAGGTCCAATATAGCTATTAACAACTTCCTGCACTTGCGGGTAATGAACCTGAGCAAATCTGCCCACATGCCCACCCATACCCCTAAAAGCAGCATAACAGCAAATATCCATCCCTGCACAGCTAATGTCACAACTGAGCACCTCGTTTTACTTGAAAATCTTATCGAGAATGCTGCGCCTGCCGGCAGATTTTTCCCCGCTATAGCGTATTTCGGTCACCAGGCCCACAATTTCAACGACACCCCGCTCTAAATTCAGGTTTTTCATATCCAGTCCTTCACCCTTTATATTGAGAAGACCGTGACTGGTTTCCAGCAAAATCTCCTCGGGATTAAAGCTTTCGACCCTGGATACCCCGATGAGGTCCATTTGCTCCTGATTGAGCAGGACCAGCTTATGCTCTGTTCCAGACATCTTGCTGTCAGCCATAGCTCCACCCCCTAATGGATTATATGCGGGGAAGCTTGAATTAGAATAAAAGCCAGGGCAATTGCCCTGGCTAGTCCCATAGCTTTTGGATGTCAACTCCCGGAAAAAATCCTTTGACGATTTCTTCTGCGGAACGTCCCTCTTCTGCCCATCCCTTAGCGCCCCACTGGCAGAGTCCCACCCCATGACCGTACCCCCGGCCGACAAATTTCACTTCATTCCCGGAAACAGTTGGCGGATCCACCAAGGTCGAGCGCATTTCTGTGCTGCCCAGGGCCAGACGCAGTTCGGCGGCAGGCACACTCACCTGTCCCAGTTTAAAAGTTACCGCCCGGCCACTTTCAGCTTCTGAAATTTCTATGCTTGAAAAATCCCCTGGATCCTCTTTGGTTATAGAGGTTACTGCCCCGCGGATTTGCGACTTGGTAAAAGTCTTGGACCAAAACTCGATCTCTTTATCTACATATTCTCTGCAGGGGTTTTCTACCGGTTTAAAATAAGGAGGTTCTTCACCCTGATAATTCAGGCCCGCCCTTGGCGTAGCGGTAATCCCCCCGCAGTATGCATGAAACCAGCCCCGCACATATTCTCCCTGGTATACAGCTGCGAGACCCCGGGTGTTATTTACCGCTTTCCGGACATTATCATTGATCCTGGAAGCGTCGTAGGCTTGGAACTCTTCAATACTCGTGGAGGCATGGGCGTCCCGGCCCGGCAGAGTGCCTTGCTCGGCTATTTTTTGCAGGGTAAAGGTTCTGGCCTCAATAGCCTGAGCCGCTAAAGCCTCAAGGGGCCAGTCAGGATCCATTTCTGCCGCCACAACCCCCTGAATATACTCTTCCATATTCATAGTAACTACAGAATCCTCAT
>DIPE01000112.1:2764-12092 GCA_002427015.1 Firmicutes bacterium UBA5496
GATGGAATCTCTACTTTTTTAGCCGGCGCCTCTTTTATGGGTTTAGTCCTGCACCCTGTTGCAACCCCGGCGAAAAGTAAAAGGACAAGCATTAATCCCAGCCAACGTCTCATTAGCCTTCCTCCCGTCTTAGTTTAGTACTAGCTTTAGACGGGGCAAATCAAATTATACAAAAAATCAGGCCCACCCTAGTGGACCTGATTGAGGCTATTTAACCAGTTCTTTGAAACCTTTACCGGCCTTGAAGGCGGGAACATTGGTTGCGGGAATCTTAATTTGTTCGCCAGTGCTGGGATTGCGGCCAATCTTAGCTGCCCGCTCTCTTCTTTCAAAGGTGCCAAAGCCGATAATCTGAACTTTTTCTCCCTTGGCGACGGTCTCCATGATACCGTCTAATACTGCGTTAACAGCCCTTTCACTGTCCTTCTTGGTGAAGGCAATTTTCTCAGCAACCAGTTGAATGAGATCAGTCTTGTTCATGAAATAACCTCCTGTTGGTTTTTTGGAATCAAAACGTATCTTAACTATTCTCCATCAAATGCCAAACTCCTGCTTGACCCGCTTAATTTATCGAAAAAACCTTGCACTTCCGCCTCTAGGCAGCGATTCTCCCGGGAGGCCTGCTGGGTAAGAGTAATCAGCTGGCGCATAAGGGGGTCTTCTACCTCTGCAAGTTCCACTTTGCCGGCAAGCTTCTGCAGCAACAGCAATCCCGGCAGGGGCGGGACTTTGGGTTTGTCCTCTGAACCCGCCTCCAGCCTCTTGGCCTCGGTCCAAAGGCGACTGACTTCATCAGGTGTGCTGGCCTTCTTATCGGCAAAAACATGGGGATGCCGGCGGACTAATTTTTCGGTAATGGACAGCACTACATCGCCAAAATCAAACAGCCCATGCTCCGCAGCAATCTGGCTGTGAAAAACTATTTGCAATAACAAGTCTCCCAACTCTTCACAGATTTTATACCCTTGGCCCTGGGCCACAGCATCTGCTACTTCATAAGCCTCTTCAAGGGTATGGGGAACAAGGCTTCGATTTGTCTGGGCCCGGTCCCAGGGACAGCCAGCAGGAGAACGCAAATAGCTAAGGATGTTAAGCAAGGAATCAATTTTTCGGGATGGCTCTAACTCTGCATGCATCTGCTTCACCTCAACAGCTTCAAACGGGTTAAGATCTTTGCCAGCTTGGGGCCGATAACCGGAATCAGTTCCAGCTCAGACCGGGAAATAGTCCCGGTCATCAGGGTTGCAATACCATAAACGACAATGCCCACCCCAATTGCAACGATAACTGCCGCACCGACAATAAAACGTTGGCTGAGCCAAGAATTTAGCAAGATAAATGCCAGTCGCTGGAAGAGGGGATATAAAAAGTATACGCTGAGCCCCATTAAAATCGCATTCAGGCTGGGTTTGACAAAGCTTTCGGTAATTGAGATACCGCCGCCCACAAGCTTTTTTATGGCCCGGAGGTTAAGGAAAGATGCCAATGCAAAGGCGATAATGGTACCGAAAGCCGGACCAAGAATGTTGATTGAGGGTATGGGCGTTAGGAAATAGTTTATTGTGACTTTGATCAGCAAGCCGCAAAACATGTGGCTGACAGGCAAGTAGGTCTTGCCCAGCCCCTGCAGTACCGGAGAGGTAGTCTGGTTAAGGCTGATGAAAATGGCGGCGAAAGCGGCCACCGACAAGGGCCGAGCGACTGCAAGATCATTATAGAGGAATATGCTGATGGGCTCGGCAAGAACAAAGAGGCCAATGGCCGAGGGCAGTCCGATAATTTGGCCCATCCTGATGGAAAGGCTGCTGAGGCCCTTGATTATGTTGAGCTGCTTGCTGGCGTACGCTCTGGCTACGGCTGGAAGCAGCGCAGTGCCCAGGGCCATAGTAAAGATAGTGGGCATGTTCACCAGGGACATGGCCGCCCCCGAAAAGATGCCTTGCAGAGCAAGGGCAGCATCCTCACTGAATCCTCCTGCTTGGAGGCGAGGCAAGATTAAGGTGGAGTCTACCATGTTGACCACAGGGACAATGATGCTGCCAATGGTAATGGGCAGAGCCAAGGCAAAAATGTCTTTGATAACCCGCTTTGTGGGCTGCAAAGAATTTTCTGCCGACAAAGAGGCAAGCCTGTTATATTCAGGAGCCGAGCGGAAATACACAATGAGCAGCCATATCAGGCCGGCGGCAGCCCCAGTTACCGAGCCAAAGGCAGCGCCGGCGGCGCCGAGTTCCAGGCTGTACTTTATCAGGATGCTGGCCAGCAGGAAAATTGTTCCCACCCGCACCAATTGCTCTACAATGGAGGCCACAGCCGAAGGTTCCATGCGCTGTTGCCCTTGAAAAAAACCCCGGAAGGAAGCTTTTACTGCATAGAAAACAATTGAAGGGGCTATTGCCAGCAAGGGATACAATGCTCTGGATACCTTGAGCATGTTGGCTGAATAGTGCGGTGCCGCCAACATAAGGACACCAGTAACAATCAGGCCGGAAGCAAGCATCAAAGTGAGGGCGACCCGGAAGACCTGCCTGGCGCCTTCATAGTTATCGAGGGCTATTTTTTCTGAGACTAGTTTCGATACCGCCAGGGGCACCCCAGCGGTAGAAATTGACAACATCATTGAATACAGCGGATACACTGCCATAAAGAGCCCCATGCCCTCGCGGCCTAGGATGTTATAAAGGGGGAATCGATACACAGCTCCCAGGATTTTGACGATTATGTTGGCTATTGTCAAGATTAATGCGCCTTTAATAAATTTGCTTCCTTCCTGCATCCAACTCTCTCCTCTCGCACTGGGCTTAATTATACCAGAATCCAGTGCATATTTGCCACAAAAAAAGGGACCTTAGGTCCCTCTCTCTACTGAGCCATTTGTTTTGCAAGGAATTTGGCCGCAGTTTCTGTTAGTTTAACCTCCATTTCTCCCATCTTGGCGTTAGGCTCTCGTGAACAGAGAATCACGGCGCCGATGGGGTCGCCACCGGAGATAATTGGAGCTATGACCTCTGAGGTGAACTTGCACTCTTCATCATCGGCCAGGCAGCTGAGGCACTCTTTTTGGCTCCCTGGTTTATCAATTTTGATTGTCTTGCGTTCTTCCATGGCCATTTCCACTGCCGGCCCCACAGTCTTGTTGAGAAACTCTTTTTTAGGGGCTCCTGAAACCGCGATTATCATATCACGGTCGGCAATGCAAGATATATGTCCCAATGATTCATAAAGGGAATCGGCATATTCTTTGGCGAAGTCCCCCAACTCGCCGATGGGAGAATACTTCTTAAGAATGACTTCGCCGTCTCGATCGACAAAAATCTCTAACGGGTCACCTTCACGTATTTTCAACGTACGGCGTATTTCTTTGGGAATAACAACTCGCCCAAGATCGTCAATGCGTCTGACAATGCCCGTCGCTTTCACCGTCTTGCCTCCTTACAGTCAAGTAATTTATGTCCCGGTCATTGCTAGTATATATCCTGAGCGCATTATTTATTCATTTTTTACCATTAAAAAAAGTCTTTGCCGAGGGGCAAAGACTATGGCTATTATTTAAACTTAATGGTAATTTCGGCAGCATCTTTGAGGCCTGACAAAAGTTTCTCAACAAGTTTCTTTTGCTCGGTCTGAAGCAGACTGGCAGATATTTGAGCCTTTAAGGCTTCGTCAAGTTCATAATAACCGGCGGGCTGGATTTCGGTGACCTCAAGTATATGCCAGCCAAACTTTGATTCTACCGGCTGCGAAACCACATTCAGGTCTAAAGAAAAAGCTGCTTCGCCAAAGGACTCCACCACATTTTCCTTCTCAATAAAGCCAATGTCGCCGCCATTCTGGGCACTGCTGTCCTGGGAAAATTCTTTTGCCAGCAGGGCAAAATCTTCTCCGGCTTTTAAGCGCTGGTACAGGTTGTCAGCCAAATCCTTGACTTCGGCGGAGACATCCTCCTCCGAATCAGGGAAATTGCCTGCGTTTACGAGAATGTGGCGAACTTTCCGGAGCTCGCCATGAGCATAAAGGGTCTCTTTTTGTTCTTGATAATATTCCTCAATTGCCTCGTCAGCAGGCGCCTCAGCCTTTTCCCGCTCAGCCTCCACCATAGCATTGATAACCTGATAATCCCTGAATAACTGCATGATCCAATCTTCATTCAAGCCCAGTTCCTGCAGACGGGTGTAATAAATTGCCCCAGAGCCCCCAAATAAATCCTGTTTTAGGATTTGGGCGCGATAAGCATCAAACTCTTCCTGCACCTCATCCATATCTGCTTCAATACCGCGTTTCCCGGCTTCAGCAAGATACACCTTCAAATCAATCAAATCCTGAAGAATCTGCTTTTGTTCACTGCGGGAAAGCTCTAATTCCGGCTGGGCAAGGCGGAGAAAGTTTTCATAAAGCTGATAATCTTCGCGGGTTATCTCCTGGCCGTTGACTACAGCATACACAGATGGGTCTCTAGTGTCAGCACAACCGGACAGAATCAAGACCGCTGCCAGAAATAACACCGCGGCAAATTTAATTTTGCCAGCCACTGTCATCACCCCTTTCGTTCAATGTGATTCTATCAAATTCTTCCTTGTTGCTCAATGGCTGTTTTCAGCAGATGCAAAAGCTGTTCCAAATCTGCAAGCATGTTAAGCTTATCGGTATTGAGGCTGACGCTAAGGATATCCTGGCTACGAAAATCATATTTTTTCTTATTGCTAAGCCAAATTTCCTGCATTATGCTTGACGGAGGTCCCTTGCCTTTCCGAAAACGCAAGTTTATCTTTTCTTTCCCGGTGAGCTGCTCGGCGCTCCAGCTGATTGATACAATGCCGACGCAGGCTGCCAGGGCCCGAATCCTGCCCACATCCAGGAGAACTGCCAAAGGAAGGGGCAAATCGCCGAACCTGTCGCTGAGCTCATCCTGGATATCATCAATGACAGCGGCAGTCTTGGCATCCTTAATCCGACGATAGACATAAATTTTCTCTTGTTCAGGCATGTAGCCATCAGGGATATATGCATCAACAGGCAGTTCAATGCTTACGTCCGCGTCTCCCGCCTCTGCCTTTGGCCTGCCGGCCAATAGCCGCACCTGTTGCTCCAAAAGCTGGCAATAAAGGTCGAAGCCCACGGCGGCAATATAGCCGTGTTGCTCAGGCCCCAGTATATTGCCAGTGCCCCGGATTTCCATGTCCCGGAGGGACAGTTTGTAGCCTGCCCCCAACTCGGTGAATTCCTTAATGGCACTCAAGCGCTTTTGGGATTTCTCAGTCAGCACCCTGTCTTTGCGGTAGGTAAAATAAGCATAGGCCAGTTTCCGGCCCCGTCCCACCCGGCCCCGCAGCTGATAGAGCTGGGATAGCCCCAGCCGGTCTGAATCATAGACAATAACTGTATTGACATTGGGAATATCCAGCCCGTTTTCTATGATAGTCGTGCTCAGCAAGACCTGGTAATTCCCTTCATAAAACTCCAGCATGGTCCTTTCCAGCAAGGTGTCCGCCATTTGCCCATGCACTACACCGATATTGACATCAGGCAACAGCCGGCGCAAACGGGAAGCCTGGGCGTCGATACCCTGAACCCGGTTAAATATTACATACACCTGACCGCCTCTGTCCAGCTCCCTGCGCACTGCGGATACCACTAGCTGATCAGAGTACTCCATCACATATGTTTGCACGGGAAATCGCCCTTCGGGAGGAGTATTGATGACACTCAAATCTCTAATCCCCAGCAGGGCCATATGCAAAGTGCGAGGTATGGGGGTGGCGGTCATAGTAAGAATATCTACATTGGCCTTAATCTGCTTGATTTTTTCTTTATGCTCGACGCCAAAGCGCTGTTCCTCATCCACCACCAGCAGGCTAAGATTAGGCAGATGAATATCCTTTTGCAGCAAACGGTGGGTGCCAATAAGGATATCTACCGCTCCCTGGGCGGCAGCGGCGGTTATCTCCCTTTGCTCCGCTGGGGTCTTTAAGCGGGAAAGCACCTCAACCCGAATGGGAAAGGGGGCAAAGCGCTCCCGAAATGTATTGTAATGCTGTTGCGCCAAAATTGTCGTGGGGGCCAGAATGGCAACTTGCTTGCCGTCCATTACAGCCTTCATTGCCGCCCTTAGAGCAACCTCGGTCTTGCCATAGCCCACATCGCCGCAGAGCAGGCGGTCCATGGGTCTGGGCCGCTCCATATCTTGCTTCACTTCATCAATAGCCTTGAGCTGATCCCTGGTTTCCTGAAAGGCAAAACTGTCTTCCAATTCCCGCTGCCAGGGACTGTCCGCTGAAAAGGCATAGCCGGAGGCTGTCTGACGGGCAGCGTACAATTCCAATAAATCAAAGGCCAGTTTTTGCACTGATTCCCGGACCCTGGTCTTTACCCGCTGCCAATCCCCGCCTCCCAAAGCATAGAGTTTAGGCGGCTTATCGTCGCCACCCAGGTAGCGTTGGAGGAGATGGACCTGATCCGTGGGCAGATAAAGACGATCTTTGCCGGCATATTTTATATACAGATAGTCCCGCTTGGCGCCGGCTATCTCCCGGACTACAATTCCTAAATATTGGCCAATGCCATGAGAAAAATGGACTACATACTCCCCAGGAGTAAGGCTTTCCAAATCGCCGGCGCTCAAGCCCTCTTCACGCCGCGGCCTTTTGGCCAGGCGCTTCCGAGGGGCCAGTTCATTGAGGCTGAGGATCACCAGCCCCTGTTCAATAAGCTCAAAACCGGCGGTAAGGGCGCCGGGAACAAAGTTGACACTTCCCGGGCGCAGGTCATCAGTATCAGTATCCCGGACAGGGATATCATGATCCTTGAGGGACTGGGACAGCTGCCTGCCTGCACCCACTGCCACCACTGTGGACTCCCGCTTGAGCCAAGCCTGAATTTCATCGGCAATCAGCTGCTGCTGGCCGTAAAAATTTGGCACCTGGCGGAAGGATAGACTGCTGGTGCCATTGAGGCGTAAATATTTCACCGATCTTGCCAGCAAAGCAAGATGCAGAGTAGGGGGTGTCCACTTTTCCACCACTGCCTCTACAGTCAGCCAAGGCTGCAGATCCGGAAGGAGCTTTCCCTTTTCCAGCATGGATTGATGTCTTTCCATGAGTTCGCTGGCATGGAGATCCAGATGCTCAAAAATCTCTGTAGTCTCCGTGGACATTACTGCACCCCGGCCAAAGTAGTCCAGCAAATTACAGGACCGCTCAAAGAAATACTGCATATAGTGACGGGCCCCGGGCCAAGACTGAAGGGTGGCAAAGCGCTCCCGATCCTGGGCCAGCTGTGGCAAAAATAAAGGAGAAAGAGTCTTTTCCCGGGCAGCCAGTTTACTCAGCACCCGCTGCCTCAGTTCGTCAGTGAGGGAGAGCAGCCGAGTGGGGCCAAAGCTTATGCCCGGGAGGGTTTTTAATGAGCGCTGGCTGGAAAGGTCAAAACTGCGCACCGATTCAATGAGAATATCAAAGTATTCCACCCTGCAGGGCTCACCGCTGGGAGGGCAGATATCAACAATTTCACCCCGCTGGCTGAACTGGCCAGGGCCATCTACCCTCTCAACCCGCTGATAACCCATGAGCGCAAGGCGGGCAGTGAGCTCATCCAGGGGAAATTCAGCGCCGGGAGTAAGGGTGATGGAATTATCCCGGAGCAATTCTGGCGGCGGCAACAATTCCAGGAGAGCTGTTGCCGGGGCCACTACCAGACAGGGCACATGGGTTGCTACCTGCTGCAGGGCTATGACTCTCTGGCTCTCTAATTCGTGGCTCTCGGCATCCACCTCAGTTCCCAGGGTTGGCCGGGCAGGAAAGAGATAGCCTTGACCGTCGCTGAAAAACTGATAATCTGCCAATAAGGTCATGGCATCTTTGAGGCTGTCAGTGACAAATAAAACCGGCGCCCGGGAACTATTTACAAGCAAATCAGCTAACAGCGCCCGCTGACTGCCGCTAATGCCCTGGACCAGGTAATGTCCGCCAGAGCGCAACCGGGAAAGAACATCTGCTATTCCCTGGTTAGCAGAAGCAATCTGCCTGATCCCCATATCCAGCCCCCCTAAAACTGTTCACTGATTTCCACCTGGCCATTATACCTGCTCATGGCTTCGGTTATTCCCCGATACATCCATAGATTGATTGCCTTGGCAGCCTCTGCCAACATGGCTTCTACCAAGGCAAGTTCCTGCTGAGCAAAGGGCTGCAAGACAAATTCCCGGGGAATTAACAGACTGTCAGCGCCTATCCCTAAACGCAGACGAGGCAGCTCCTGATGGCCGACAGCTTGAAGGATAGAAAGCATCCCCTTTTGTCCCCCATCGGAGCCCCGGCGGCGGAAACGCAAAGTACCCAAGGGGAGGGCTATATCATCAAAGACAATGAGGATATCCTCCCATTGGGGATTTAATTCTCTGATAGCAGCGGCCACCGCCCGGCCACTGTCATTCATATAAGTCATGGGCTTTAAAATAAAGACCTTTTCACCTGCAAAAACAGCTTCGGTTGCCATCCCATGCCAACGCCGGCACTGGCTTATCCCCCGCAAACTTTTGGCAAAAGCGTCAACTGCCCGGAAACCAGTATTATGGCGTGTGCCAGCATATTCTGAGCCGGGATTGCCCAGTCCGACAATTAACTTCATGGCCTGACCTCCTGTCAAAAAAAGGGCGCCATGGCGCCCGCTTATTCAGCCTCAGTCTCAGTTTCCGGAACCTCTGCCTGACCTTCTTCGGTTTCTTCGGTCTCAACTTCATCTTCTGTTTCAAGGCGAGGCGCCAGGACAGAAACTATTACCTCCGTTTCCGGAGTTAGAATCTCAAAGTCGCCCTCAATGGTTAGGTCGGCTACAGTTCTGGAATCACCGATGGCAAGGGCGCTGATGTCCACTTCAAAGCCTTGAGGAATTTCCGTAGGAAGACATCTTACTTCGACCTCACGGGTTTGCTGCTGCACAATGCCGCCTTCTTTTACTCCCAGGGCTTCACCGATGAGGTGAACAGGTACGGCGGTGGTAAGCTTATGCTCCAAATCTACTGCATAAAAGTCCATATGCAGGACGTCGCCCTTTACCCGGTGGCGCTGAAGATCCTTTAACATCACGGTATATTGTTTATTGCCCGCTGTCAAATCAATCAGCATATTTGCCGTTCCCCGCTGGATAAATTGATTGACATCGGCTTCTGGCAAACCCAGATGGATCGGCTCCACCTTTGGCCCATACAGGACCGCAGGCACAAGATTGTCTCTGCGCACTTTATGGCCCTTATCGGCACGAATCTCTGCTTTCAAGGTATATCGCTTCATATAGTTATCTCTCCTTCTGCCCGATTTCCAATACAGTATACTCT
>DIPE01000112.1:12280-12470 GCA_002427015.1 Firmicutes bacterium UBA5496
CAATGCTGCCACAGAGCATTTTCTTATAGTCGGCAGCTGCTTTTCCTCCGGCAAGGGAATGGTGTCGCACACTACCACTTCACTAATGCAGGAGTTGGCCAGCCGCTCCAGGGCGGGACCGGAAAAGACCGGGTGTGTGCAGCAGGCAAAGACCTTAGTGGCGCCGTGGTCAAGGAGAGCCTGTGCGCCC
>DIPE01000112.1:12648-12976 GCA_002427015.1 Firmicutes bacterium UBA5496
CGCCGATTATATTCATAATTTCCGCCACATTGGCCTGGGGGCGACGCTTATCGATGATTGCAATTGGCACCCGCAGCCGCTGGGCCATATCCCTGGCTCTGGTCACTCCCCCCATATCCGGGGAGACCACTACCAAATCCTTAGTATCTTTTTTAGCAAAATGCTCAGCAAGCAGGGGCACCGCTGTCATGTGATCCACAGGTATATCGAAAAAGCCCTGAATTGCTCCGGCATGCAAGTCAATGGTCAAAATCCTGTTGGCGCCGGCTACAGTCAAAAGGTTGGCGACCAATTTAGCTGTAATGGGATCCCGGGGACGAGTCTTGCG
>DIPE01000112.1:13236-13504 GCA_002427015.1 Firmicutes bacterium UBA5496
GAGACCTCGCCGTCGCTAAAGCGAATCACCTCACCATTGCCCAAAGGGATTTCAATTTTCTCTGCAATTGCCGCAGCAAGGGATAGATTAGACGTGCAGCTGAAAATCTTGAGTTTGCGGTCGTAGTACATTAATCCTTCTTCCTCCAATCTGCTTTGTTGGTCTGCCTGGCTCTGGCAATGGCCAGGGCCCTGGCAGGCACATCTTCGGTAATGGTCGATCCCGCCGCTACATAAGCACCGTCCTCTACCTTTACCGGCGCCACCAG
>DIPE01000112.1:13621-17471 GCA_002427015.1 Firmicutes bacterium UBA5496
ACCAGATTAGTATTGCTGCCGATAAAAACGCCGTCGCCGATTTCGGTCTTGCTTTTTTTGGCGCCATCATAATTGGCGGTGATGACCCCGCAGCCAATATTAGAATTTGATCCCACCTGGGCATCGCCAACATAGGCCAGATGCGGAACCTTAGACCCCTGGCCAATCTGAGAATTCTTGATTTCAACAAAATCCCCAATCTTCACCTGACGCCCGATTTTGGCGCCGGGCCTTAGGTAGGCGAAGGGGCCTACAGCAGTGCCGTCATCCACTGTAGCTTCTTCCATTACAGCATAGCGAACCAGGACGCCGTCTCCCAACTGGCAGGAATCAATTGTGGCATTGGGTCCGATTTCACAATTGCCGCCAATCTTAGTTGCGCCCCTGATAAAAGTATTGGGATAAATAATTGTATCCACACCCACCTCCACATCGGCGTCAATCCATGTGGTGTCTGGGTCGAGAATTGAAACCCCTTGCCCCATAAGTCTGCGGCATATTCTCAGGCGCATTATTTTTTCTGCCCAAGCCAGCTGCACACGATCATTTGGTCCTAATATCTCCCGGTGATCCGCTGCCGCAAAAGCGCCTGTTTTTTCGCCGTTAAGGACCAGCAAAGAAAAAATATCCGTGAGATAATATTCGCCCTGGGCATTATTTGTGCTCAGGCGGTCCAGCAGCGCTTCAACCTTGCTCCAGTTAAAGCAGTAAGCGCCGCTGTTGATCTCATTGATTTGCTTTTGACTGGGGTCCGCATCTTTTTCCTCGGCAATGGCAATGACGCTGCCATTGCTTCCCCGGACAATCCTGCCATAGCCGGCAGGTTGAGGAACCCGGGCGGAAAGGACTGTTGCGGCGTTTTTATCCCGGGCATGCTCTGCAATCAGATCCCTTAAAGTTGCCGCTGTGAGCAGGGGAGTATCCCCAGCCAAAACCAGCACATCACCATCATAACCCCGCAGATTCTTGGCTGCCTGGGCCAGAGCATGGCCGGTGCCAAGTTGCTCTTTTTGTTCAACCCATGTAATCGGGCCGCTGATAGCTGCCTGCACTTTTTCTGCGCCATAGCCGATTACAGCGTAAATATCTTCAATCCCGGCCTCAACCAGGACATTGATAATATGTTGGAGCATCGGTTTACCGGCTACGGGAAACAATACCTTGGGTATTTCGGACTTCATGCGTGTACCTTTGCCGGCTGCCAACACAACCGAGGCGATTTTTCCCACCCAGCATTCCTCCTTTGTCCTGATATGAATATACCGTAACTGATGGACAAAGGTCAAGACAACAAAAGGGGAGCCTCGGCTCCCCTTAAGCTTCTTCTGCTTCCAGCTGTTCATTGTATGCGTCTAGAATCATTGTTTGCATCATATTCCTTGTCTCCGTAGTAATTGGGTGGGCAACATCCCGGAATTCACCGTCTGCTCCTTTGCGGCTGGGCATGGCAACAAAATACCCATTATTGCCTTCAACCACTTTGATGTCGTGGACGACAAACTGGTTGTCAAAGGTCACAGACACCACTGCCTTCATCCTGCCGGCTGAGCTAACTCTCCGAATCCTGATGTCAGTAATATTCACACTTTCACCACCTTGAATTAATAGGTCGTAATTATTATTCTGCATAAACTTACAAAATCCTGCAAGTTAAAGGAAATTTTTATAAGAATTACAACTTTGAATGCTTTCTCGCTATATCGCCTTTGACTGTTAAAGGCAAATTAAGGCAAAAAAGCTGTTGCCAATCGCAACAGCTTCAATCTATTTTGCTATTTTTAGCTGAGCGCTGATAATGTCATAATCGCTTTCCTTATCTACATCGGTGCCTATTTCCGGATAAGGAGTCTGCACAGCCTTGCAAGTAATGCCAAGGATTTTTTCCATTTTCCTTTCCAGCTCAGAAATTGTCAGTCTGTGCAACAACAGCTTGGCGAGAATAGGGATGCCAATGAGGCTTGCCAGTTGCACCGGGCTCTTGCGGGCTGCGAAAAAGTCCGCGGCGGGATCGGCAGCAACAGCGACTTTGCTGGATTTTATCAGGATAATATTGCCGCCGGTAAACTCGCCGTCTGCCAGCTTAACCCATGTCCGCTCCATATCCGGGAAGACCCGCTGACAATCCTCCTTGGCCACCATGGGATAATACATATCTGCGTCCTGGCAGCGAGAGAGCAGATCCCTGATGGCTTCAGGCGTAATCAGAGGGATGTCGCAGGAGCTCAGCAACAGCCATCCCTCTGGGAAAGTGGCGGCGGCGGTTTTAACATTTGCGATCAAGTTATCACTTTGAGGGATGAGGGTTACATCAGCCTGGTCCTTAAATTCCGCTTCCGGACCAATGACGCCTATGCCGGCAAGCTCCTGGATTTCTCGGTAACAGTCCAAAACATAGTCCACCATCCGCCGGCCGTTCATAGACAAAAAGGCCTTATTAGCCACGACACTGCCCTGTTTAATTTTGCGGTCTTCACTGTCTCCGGCTAAGATAATTGCATATATAGGCTTCATTTCAGGGGAACCTCCTTAAAGGTTGTAATATGGGCAAATTCCACTTGGTGCCTGAGACCGTTATAGATTGCATCGGCCCGGCGATAATCAGGAGCCAAGGCAAAAATTGTCGGCCCGCTGCCGGACATCAGCGCCGCCAATGCGCCAAATTCCATGGCCTTTTGCTTGAGATGCCTGAGCACCGGCAGCCGGGGGAGGGTTACACTTTCCAGGACATTGGCCATTGCTGTCGCAATACCGTCCAGAGAACCGGCAGCCAGCGCTGCAACCAGGCGGCTGGTATCAGGCCGCCGCTGCACAGCGGAATCATCATATTTTTTGTATACCTCGGCAGTGGACACCCCTACATTTGGCTTGAGCAGCACCACCCATAATTTTGGCGCCGGCGGCAGCGGGGTCAGTTTTTCACCTATTCCCCTGGCCAAGGCCGTGCCGCCCATGAGGCAAAAAGGAATATCCGCCCCCAGTTTCAGTGCGGCCTCTGCCAGCTGGTCAGAGGACAGATTCAGATCCCAAAGGAAGTTGAGGCCTTTTAGCACTGCCGCTGCGTCTGCGCTTCCCCCGCCCAGGCCGGCAGCAACGGGAATGCTCTTGACAATGGTAATGGTTGCCCCCAAGCTGCTATTTCCGGAAATTTCCCTCAGCATACTTGCAGTTTTATAGGCTAAGTTTTCCTGGCCGGCGGGAACAAAGGGGTGGGCGCAATGGACCTGGATTTGACCGTCAGACCGTGCCTCCAAATTTATGCTGTCACAGAGGCCGATTGTTTGCAGTACCATTTCTACCATATGATAGCCATCATCCCTGCGTCCCAACACATCCAGGGACAGGTTGATTTTAGCTGGAGCCAAAAGGTGTAAAGATGCAGTCATGACAATCCCCCCAGTAATATATAATATATATTTTACCTGGGAAAGTAAATTCCTGCCTCCGCCTCTTGGCCCGCCAATATTTTTATATATTCCTGCACCGGCTCTATATTTTCATAGAACACAGCAATCAAGTCCCCTGGCTGATGGGATTTAATCGCCGCCTGCAGCGCTTCCAGTTCATCATGTATCACTTTCACCGGGGGCTTGGCTCCGGAACTTTCTATGCCCCGGACTAACAGCGCTGCCACCTGCCCGGGTCTTCTTCCCCGGAGATCCCTGTCCTCCTTGACATAGAGCATGTCAAAGCGGGAGCCGCACAAGCGCCCTGACTGGATTATATCGCTGTCAGTGCGGTCCCCGGGCATGCCTATAACCCCCACCTTGCGCGCAGGCTGCAGGGCATCTACTAATTCCAGCACCGCTTTAAATCCGGCATAGTTGTGGCCATAATCCAAGAGCAGTTTAAA
>DIPE01000112.1:17532-21765 GCA_002427015.1 Firmicutes bacterium UBA5496
CCAAGAGCAGTTTAAAGCTGCCAAAATCGTAGTGGTTGGCCCGGCCAGGGTTTTCGCTATTGCCGTCAAATTCTCTCATGCCGGCAGCAATCTCCTCTTTATCCACGTCTAGAGCCCACAAAGCCCCTGCTGCCGCCAAGCAATTAGCCACATTGTAGCGGGCGGCGCCGCCAAAGGTAATGGGCAGGGAGGCAGTATCGCTAAGGACCTCGGCTTTTTTCCCCTGAGCCAGATAAATTTTGTCCTCTATCAGCATTACCCCTCGCCCGCCGGCAGCCAAGTGGCGGGCAAGAATCTTATTTTCCTGCTGGCAGCTAAAGTATATAATCCTGCCAGGGCAGCGCTCTGCCAGGGCAGCAACCCGATCATCATCGGCGTTGAGCACGGCAAAGCCATCTTCGCTGACTGTTTCTGCCACCAGGGCTTTGACATGGCAGAGCTCCTCAAGGCTGTCGATGCCGTCAGAACCCAAGTGATCATTGGCAATATTAGTTATCACAGCTACAGCAGCTTCCGTGTAACCCAAGCCCCTGCGCACCAGCCCCCCCCTGGCGGTTTCCAGCACGGCCACTTCTACAGCGGGATCTGAAAGGACGGCATCGGCGCTGATGGGACCGGTATTATCTCCGGCATTGATACAAGAGCCGTCGATATAGATGCCATCGGTGCTGGTAAGGCCCACAGTCTTGCCCAGCCGGCGCAAGACATGGGCCACAAGCCTGGAAACAGTTGTCTTGCCGTTGGTCCCCGTGACGCTGATAATGGGGATAGAGTGTGGGCGCTGCCAGGGAAACAAATAGTCAACGATTGCATCCCCCACCGGACGCCGCGCCCCCTGAGCGGGAAACAAATGCATCCTGATTCCCGGGGCGGCATTCACCTCAATCACTGCCCCCTTCCCCGCCAGCAGGGGCTGAGCGATATCCTCGGTAACAATGTCGATGCCGGCGATATCCAGGCAGAGCAAACGGGCAATCCTGCAGGCCAGCCATATATTTTCCCGATGTACCAGGTCGGTGACATCTGCGGCTGTGCCGCCGGTAGACAGGTTGGCGTTGTCCCGCAGGTTTATCACCTCGCCAGGGGCAGGGATATAATTCATCGTCAGGTTTTGCCGGGCGAGGACGTTGAAGACAATCTGATCAACTTTTATTTTCGTCAGAGGTTTTTCATGCTCTTCTCCCCGCAGGGGGTTGCCGTTTTCAATTTCAATCAATTCCTTGATAGAATTGATGCCGTCACCGGTCACCAAGGCTGGGAACCGTTCAGAAACTGCAACGACTTTATTGTTGACCACCAGAATGCGGTAATGGCGTCCAAAGATCTGTTCCTCTACCAGCACTTTGCTGCCGTAGTTTTCCGCAACCTTGTACGCCGAGCGCACCTGGGCTTCACTGGCCAGGTTGAGACTGACCCCCTTGCCCTGATTGCCGTCGCAGGGCTTGACCACTGCCGTTACCCCCATCTCTTTGACAATGGCCACCGCATCTTCTTCATCCCGGGCAATTTTGCCCCGGGGAGTGGGGATTAGGGCATTGGCAAGGATTTTTTTCGTGAGAGTCTTGTCACAGGCAATATCGACGCCGATGCAAGATGTCTTCCCAGTCACTGTAGCTTCAATATACTGCCTGTACACCCCTGTGCCCAGGCGGAGAAGGCTGCCGTGGCCCAGCAAGGTGACAGGTATGCCCCTGCTGCTGGCAGCGTCAATTATGGCCTGGGTGCTGGGGCCCGGCATTTCCCGGGCCAGCTGCCGCTCCAGTTTTTCAATATCCAGAGTGTCGGGATCCAGCCCCTGCAGCAGATCTGTGACCAAATTTATCGCCATCTCCAGCGCCAGCAAAGCAGTCTTGGGCCAATGGCACTGAATGACGATTCTATATACCCCTCCTTCAACGACCCGGGTCTTGCCGTAACTGGACTGATAGCCCGCCAGATTGAGCAGCTCGATTGCTGTGTGCTCAACCACATGGCCAAAATATGTTCCCTTTTGCAGCCGCAGCCAAAACCCCCCTTGGCGCCCCAGGCCGCAGATATGCTCCTTCAATCCCGGTAAAATTTTAACCAGAGCCGGGGCAAAATCCGGGAATTCACTGGTTTCACGTCCTGCCAGTTCACCCAGGTCAATAACCGCTTCCAGGGCAGGTTTGAAACAATGAACATTAATGCCGGGGAAATGCCTGGACTCAATGAGTCTCAATTTTTCCCTCCTCTTCCGGCACCAGGGCCCGCCTGTCCAGCAAGTCAAAGCCATAACCCCCAGGCAGGATATGGACGGTGATTGCCGTCAGCGCCAAGGCCTGTTCCGGTTTGGCCTCCGAGACGTTAGTATGCTCACAGCGGTTGCCATCCACTATAGTTACGGTCTGGGAGCCAATCACTTGCATGCGGTTCTTGCTATTAATCAATACAGCGGTATCCTCATCGATGCCAATCCCCAAGATGGCAGGCTGCTGGGCCACGGCGGAGACCAGCCGGCCCAGGCGTCCCCGCTGGGCAAAATGCTGATCGATGACTACCTGATGCACCAAGCCCATGCCCGGCCCCATGCTGATTGCCCCCTGATAGGGGGAACTGTCCTCATCGCCGCCAATAATCATCGTGGCGCTCATTACCGAGGCCCCCGCGCTGGTGCCGGCAATTATCGTGCCCCTCCTGTATGCCTCGTGCAGGGCATAATCAACTTCGGTGCCCCCCAGAAGACTGGTAATCCGCAATTGGTCACCGCCGGTAAAAAAGATTCCCCCCGCCGCCATAATCGTTTCGGCAGAGCTGGGCAACTGCGCCTGCTGGCGGGAGGGGATGTCCAGGCTGATAACCTTTTCAGTGCCCAAGCGCCGGAAAATCTTCAGGTATTCATTGCTGACTTTTTGCGGATACTGGGTGGCGGCAGTCATAATCACCAGGGGGCCGCCCCTTTTGCCTGCCAGCCTGACAAATTCCCGCAGTATCTCGCAATCTCCCTCTTTATCTTCAGCTCCCCCGATTATCAACAGGGTGCCTTCGGCTACATCAGTCATACCATTACCTCCAGGAATATCTCTCCCCATATTATTTGCCCCCGTTCAGCCGATTAAACAAAATAATCAGGGGGCCTCTTTACGCAAGGAGGCCCCCTCCGAGCGTTCAGCGACTAATCCCCTGGACTGACCGCACATTTATCAGATATAGGTAACAGTAGCCGGTTATCCTGTAGACTTTGATAACCTTAGTCCGGTTGACACCAGAAGTCAGATCTCTATTACAAAAACACATGCGGACTACTTATAATCATTGCGCCATATGCCCCCTGAGATTTTAATAAGCGAAGGAGTAATTCCACGCAAATTCCACCGCTGATGGATGTGAATCAGATGCAGTATATGTTACTATCATTGCGGAGGTAATAAGATGAATCAATTGAAAATTGGGCAATTTATTGCCCAACAGCGAAAAGAACAGAACATGACACAAACCAAACTCGCCGAAAAAGTTGGCGTGACCAATAAATCTGTTTCAAAATGGGAGTGTGGAAAATCTATGCCAGATTATTCGGTCGTGGAAGTGTTGTGCCGTGAACTGAATATTACGGTAAGCGAATTGCTGAACGGAGAAAAGAACAGCGAAGCCAACTCCGGCGCCGTTTCAAACGCGCAGGCAATGCGGATCATTAAGCGCTTGCAGGCTTTGGAAAATCAAAAGCAGACGCTGACCGGAATTCTCCTGATCGTTTTGGGCATTGCGCTTTCGGCGTTTTCGCAGACGACAGGCGGCAGTTCCTTTCAGGATTTCATATCCGGCATCATGCTGGGGCTGTCGGTCGGTTCAATGCTCATCGGCGTTTATGTAACAATCCGCTCTCTGGTGAAATAAGCGGTATGCATAACGTCTTTCTATAACTGATTTACCAAGCATTCTTTATTGTGCGTCTACTTGATCCAGTGTTGAATTATTTTTTCTTGGGTTGTTCAAGACAAAAATACTCCCCCTTTTGTCCCAGACGATTTAATTATTCGTCTGTCAACTTTTGGGGGAGTATACTATTTATATTGGAGACAGTCCTATTGTATTTTAGCCGCAGTGGGAATAGCCGCAGCTGATGCAGATGGTGCAGCCGCCCTCATGCTGGATTTCATTGCCGCATTCGGGACAATGAGTGGCCCGGCTGGCAACAGCTCCCGCCGCTTCCTTGGCAAATTGCTGCAGAGAGATTCCCGGGGGATTGGCGACGCTTTTTTTCAGGGATTTGGCAAT
>DIPE01000112.1:21945-22178 GCA_002427015.1 Firmicutes bacterium UBA5496
GCTGGACAGCGAATGCCCCGCAGCTGTTCGACAATGCTGTCCACCGAAATGCCTGCACGCAGGGCAATGGAGACCAGGCGGCTGGTGGCCTCCGATTGAGAGGCGCAGCCCCCTTCACGGCCTGTGTTGGTAAAGACCTCACAAATTCCCTGCTCATCAGAATTGACACTGATATACAAGTTGCCGCAGCCGATCTTGACCTTCTCAGTCCTGCCGGCGGTTACCTCCGGCCG
>DIPE01000112.1:22548-22693 GCA_002427015.1 Firmicutes bacterium UBA5496
CCCGTTCCCTGGCCGCTTGTTCAAAGAGGGGATGTACCTCCACCAAGCGCTCGTTATCCAGGACATTGCGATTGTAGCAGAGGGCAAAGCTGGGCTCAATGCCGCTGGAAGTGCCGGCGATAATGCTGATGGTGCCTGTAGGGGC
>DIPE01000112.1:22857-26278 GCA_002427015.1 Firmicutes bacterium UBA5496
ATGCTGATGGTGCCTGTAGGGGCAATGGTTGTAGTGGTAGCATTGCGCATAGGGGGCATCCCCAGCTGTTCCTGGCGGCTGCCGCTGAAATTGGGATACGCTCCCCGTTCCTCTGCCAGCTGGCGGGAGGCCTCTCGGCTGGTGCGCTGCATGAATTCCATCAGCTCCCGGCCCATTTCCACAGCCTGGAAGCTGTTGTAGGGAATAGACAACTTGTACAGCGCATCGGCAAAACCCATCAATCCTAAACCTATCTTGCGGTTGCCAAAAACCATATCCTGAATCTTGGGCAAGGGATAGCTGCTCATGTCAATTACATTGTCCAAAAAACGCACGGCCTGATGGATTACCTGTTCCAGGCGCCGGTAGTCAATGGCCCCGTCTTTGACAAACCGGGATATATTAATCGAGCCTAAATTGCATGCCTCATAGGGCAGCAGGGGCTGTTCGCCGCAAGGATTGGTGCTCTCGATATCCCCCAGCTGGGGGGTGGGGTTGTCTGTGTTGACCCGGTCAAGAAAGATAATTCCCGGCTCCCCGTTGCGCCAGGCGGCATCCACCAGCTTGTCAAATACCTCTTTGGCTTGCAGGGCTGAAGCTGCCTGGCCGTCTCTGGGGTTAATCAGGGAGTATTCGCGCTCAGCCTTGACAGCATCCATAAATTCTTCGGTAAGAGCCACAGAGATGTTAAAATTGGTCAATTCACTATTGTCTTCTTTGGCAGTGATGAAGCTGAGAATATCCGGATGGTCCACCCTCAGCATGCCCATATTTGCGCCCCTGCGGGTGCCCCCCTGTTTGACCGCTTCGGTAGCGGAGTTAAATACCTTCATAAAGGACACCGGCCCACTGGCGACGCCGCCTGTGGACATTACCAGGTCATTTTTGGGCCGCAGGCGGGAAAAGGAAAAGCCTGTGCCGCCGCCGCTTTTATGAATTAAGGCTGCGTATTTAATGGAGTCAAATATGTCCTCCATGGTGTCTTCCACCGGCAAAACAAAGCAGGCAGCCAACTGCTGCAAATCCCGGCCTGCATTCATCAGGGTAGGAGAGTTGGGCATAAAGTCCAGGGAAGTCATTAGTCTATAAAATTTTTCCGCCCATTTCTCCTGGTCGCCGCCGGGGTAGTTTTTTTCAGCCAAGGCAATATTCTGGGCAACCCGCCGGAACATATCCTCGGGGGTCTCGGCCACCTTGCCGTCTTCTTTAACTAAGTAGCGTTTTTCCAGAACTGTACGTGCATTCTCTGAAAGTTCCATGCTGTAAACCCCTCTTCCACAATATGTAGTGTGCCGCTAATTATATCACCACAACATATTGTAGTCCAGACTCATTCTGGCATAAATTTAGCCCCTGTCCATATTTTTTCTGGCCGCTCCTCCGTTTTCCTGCCTCATTTCAAGTTTCACAAAAAAAAGGGCAGTATGCACTGCACCTTTTACTGGACCTTGAATTTTGTTTGGTAAACGGGAATTATAAGTTTTTGCCCCGGCTCCAGGCCATCCTGCTCCGAGAAGCCATTATACTCCCACAACAGTTCCTGTGTAGTATTAAACCTCCTGGCTACAGAGAACAAACTGTCTCCTTTTTTCACCATATAGAGGATGACGCTGGCATTGGCGGGGACCTGAGAGGGATCCACAACATGCACATCCGTAACGGCGGTAAATTCCACCTCTTCAATGACCTCTACACGCATGAGCACCGGCACGGTATAGCGGCCCTCAGCGCAGTCGGCGCCTTCAGGCCAGGCCCAGGGCTTAACAGCATAACCCCTGACGCTGCCCTCTAAATCGAAGAACTGGCTGAATTCCTCTTCCTGGACCAATACCCGCCGCTGGCCGCTGTCATCAGTGTAATAGATATTTAGAGTCAGCAGACCCCGCACCAGGATTTTGCCTTCTAAGGCTTGCGACTCAATGATGCGCACTCGGGGCAAGACCAGATCAATGGCTTGCGGCAGACTGGCAAAGGGGCAGTTGCCTTCCAGGGTTACTTTAAATTCGCCCTCGCCTATGCGATTCTTGAGCTGAATTGTTCTTTGCTGACTGTCAGCGCCGGTGAGGCTGGAAACATATTCTGTCATCTGTTCTCTATAGCCTGTGGCAGTTGCCTGAAGATTCACTTCCAGTTCCAGGGCGGTTCCCTCAGATACAACCACCAAGCTGGCCTTTTCAAAGGCACATGCCAGGGAGCTCTCGCCTATCTCCGGGGCATCAAAATCCAGCTCCAGGCCAAAGTCCTGCTTGCCTAAAAGGACTTTTACATCCCCGTCCCCGGTGAGGCAATATACCTTTGCCAAGACCAGACCAGCAGCCGTCAGTCTTCCCTCTGTCACCTGCCAGCTTAGATTGCCAATGCAAAGTTCGGTTCCCGCCGGGGCCAAATCCGGCTGGAAGGGAAGATGCAGAGTCATGGTTTGCTGAGCGCCGATTTCCTTAATGACCTGTTGCAGCCTGACACTGTTTGTCTCCGCCCGCAAAGAGCCGCCGCTGACAGCAGATACCATTTCTACTTCCTGAGTTTGCAGCGCCCACAAATTAATGATTATATAGGCCGTGATATTGGCGACATCGCCTTCACCCTGGTCAACCTCAACGCCGTCGATTTGAACATCTGCCTTAAACCTGACGCCTGGGCTGAGAGCAGGGGCAGTAAAGGCAGCTACGAATTCCAGTGCTGGCACAGCCAGGGTGTGAACCTGCTCGGCGCTGTCCACACAAGACAAAATCCCTTCCAGCTGGCCTTGAACCCTGATTTTCCCTGGCCCCTGAAAAAATGAGAGTTTGTCTTTTGGTAGCATCAATACCGGCTGCAGCAGGTATTGCGTACTGTCAGGAATCTTTATACTGGCCGGCACAGTAACCTCCTGCTCAGCACTAAAGACAACGGTTTCCAGGTTAATTCGCCGGCGGCTGACCTTGGCCTGGTCCTTGCTTGACATTCCTTAACCCCTCCCGCACTAGTGTTAGGACTATAATAATATATGCGGAAAAAGCAGATAAATGCCCAAAAAAATAACCGCCCATGGCGGTTAGGAGGCACTATGACAGTAACGCTTGTCACCAAAAGTAATTTCAACAGTCTTGGTTAAAATATCAGCATATGAAAATGACATCTTGCGGTTAAAATAATTTTCATCTAACCTAATCAAAAAATGAGAAGGATAGGTCTTTTCCAAGATTCCCGTCCTTTCAATAGATTTCTTGCGTCCGCGATTGGCTTTAAGGGTGACCTCTCTACCAATAAACTGATCCAGATCTTGTTTGATAGTAGCCAAAGTGTTTCTATCTGCCAATAACATCACCCCACGCTATTTTATATATGAAGTATAACATGTGGGCCGGCTCTTGTCAAACTGAAACAATGATTATAACAGTGCCATTAATAGCTGTCAAGGGGTAATCCGGTTTTTGTTAAA
>DIPE01000037.1:0-3556 GCA_002427015.1 Firmicutes bacterium UBA5496
GACACCGGTGCAACGTATGTAGTCTCTTTAAAGACCGGGCAAGAAACGTTGGTTGCGGATTACTGTTATTCAAGCGGTACAAGTAGCGTCCTTAGCCCCGACAACTCCCGCATTCTATTTGCCAAGCGTGATGACAGTATTGAAGAGATGGGATATAAAGAATTCGCCGTGTATAACATTCGCGACGGGAAATTAACGATTCTTCCTCGGCAAGGGTACGAAGTGAGAACCGAAATTGGTTATGGCTGGCTTGATGACCAGCGCGTCGAAGTCATGGCGATGAACAGCAAAGGGGAGTATTACTGTTATTTCTATAAGTTTCCGTAACATTTAGGGCGCGTGGCTTCGATAGACTGTATGGGGTAACTATCGCTCCTGGATTACTTGCTTCGATGAGCATGTTGTCCGGGCAGTTACCCATTATCTTGCTTTTGCACCCGTTAATCTTAGGCCTTTCCATTTCTTTGCTGATCGGCTGGTCTTTAATGATTTCTGGCATTGAGTACATCATCTATTCCTTTTTCAATCCCCGGCTTTTCGGATATAAAAAATTCAATTAAGTGAAATTATGCTGCAAAAAGGCCATGTCTTCCCCAAGTTTTTTCAAGGGGGAGGACTTGGCCGCTTGGTTGGGTGAGAAAACGTGTAAAAGGCCTATTTCCGTTGTCCCTTAACTTTTTCTCTGAGCGGAAATGAGGATTCTGTCTTGCATAGGTTCTGCATTTCCATCCCAGTCAGATTCGCTTATTAGGTTTAGTATTCTCGGCACGCACAGGTTGTCATCATTGTTGATGCTCATGGAGAATTTGCTTCCCGGTTCTTCGTTCATTAAGGCTGCATGCAGTTGAAGCAGATGTTCCTCTGTCAGGCAGGGATGACAATTGATGTTGATATCAGGCAATTTATATCCTCCTCGAAAACCGTGTGTGCTTATTATCCCCAAAAACGGTTTTCATATTGGTTGAAGTATAAATCAAGGGGGTTTGCTAGTTGCCAGATATGTTTTTCTCTTTATTTTGTCTTTTAGAGCGGAAAATGTCAGGTGGAATATCCGTTGGACAGCAAAGGGATCAGATATATTACTGAGGCCAGCCGGCCTTTTTTTGTGGGCGGGAAATGCTAAAGGCGGAACTTTGAGTCTTTCAAAATGACAATGTAGTCACGTTAGCTGTTGCTGTCAGTGATATAATTAGGGTGGTGATTAGATGCAAAAAATATTGCTGGTTGAAGATGACAAGACAATTGCCCTGGGGCTGGAATATTCTTTGGGCCAGGACGGTTTTGCCGTTACTGTTTGCCATGACGTCTGTTCCGCGCTGTCTGCCCTGGGAATTCAAAATTTTGACCTCATTATCCTGGACCTTAGCCTGCCTGATGGCAGCGGTTATGATGTCTGCAAAGCGGTGCGGGCAAATTCTGATGTGCCGGTAATCTTTCTTACTGCCTGTGATGACGAGGTCAATGTGGTAATGGGGTTGGATATGGGCGCCGATGATTATATCACCAAGCCCTTTCGCATCCGGGAGCTGGTTTCCCGGATTAAGACAGTGCTGCGCCGCTATCAGCGGACCGGGGGATCAGGGAGAATCCGGGCAGAGATTGCCTTGGGGGATGTTCTCATCAATACCGCCCAGGCTAAGGTCTATAAAAAAGGGGCTGAGGTTCAGCTTACAGCCCTGGAGTATCGCTTGCTTTTGACCTTTGCCAGCAACCCGGGCCAGGTCCTTTCTCGCGCTCAGCTGCTGGAAGGAATCTGGGATGTGGCCGGAGATTACGTCAACGACAATACCCTTACTGTGTATATAAAGCGCTTGCGGGATAAGATTGAAGCTGACCCCCAGCAGCCGGCGCTGATTCAGACTGTGCGCGGACTGGGATACAGGGCAGGTGAATGAGTTGATCCGGCTTTTCAGAAATCGTGAAGTCCTTGCTGTTCTTGGGATAATGCTCTTGATAGCTGCTGCCGGGGTTATTGGCGGCATGTTTGTTTCGTCGTTTGTTGCCGAGATTGTCGGGGCAGTGTCGGCAGTCTTGATCTTAATCTTTCTGCTCTTTACCCGCTGGCGTTACCGGGAGCTGGACAGGCTCTCAGACTGCCTGTTGCGGGTGGTGGAGGGAGACTATGGCCTGGACATCCGGGATAATGCCGAAGGGGAGCTCTCAATATTAAAGAGCGAAATTTATAAGGTGACAGTGATGCTCAATGAGCAGGCTGCGGCCTTGCGCCGGGAGAAGGGCAGCCTGGCTGACGCCCTTTCGGATATATCCCACCAGCTCAAGACTCCGCTGACCTCGATGTTTGTAATGACAGATCTTTTATGCGGGGAGTTGCCGGAGGCCAAACGGGTGGAGTTTACCGACCGGCTGCGCTCCCAGCTGGAGCGCATTCAGTGGCTGCTCACTTGCCTGCTTAAACTTTCTAAGCTGGACGCCGGGGCTGTGGAATTCAAGAAGGATAAGGTTGCCGCCCAAGAGGTTGTTGCCGCGGCCTGTGAGCCCCTGCTGATTGTCATGGAGTTAAAGGATCAGAAACTAACGCTGGATTGTCCTGAATTTGAATTTGTCTGCGACCTGCACTGGACGGCGGAGGCCCTGGTCAATATCTTAAAGAATTGCATGGAACACACTCCCCCAGGGGGAGAAATCCGCATCAGAGCTGTGGACAACCCCCTATATACCGAGTTAATTGTGGAAGACAATGGCGGCGGAATCGATGAGGCGGATTTGCCCTATATCTTTAACCGCTTTTACCGGGGCAAGAATGCGGGAGAAGATAGCATCGGCATTGGCCTTGCCATGGCCAAGGGAATTGTGGTCGCCCAGGGGGGCAGCGTTGATGTGCGCAGCGATTCCAGGGGGAGCAGGTTCATGCTTCGCTTTTTCCGGTAGGTTTGTGACAAAACTGTCATCTCTTTTGTCATCGGGCAGTCATCTCAAGGGTGTACACTGAAGCCATAAACAAGGAGGCAAAAGACATGGAGATTTTACGGGTAGAGAATTTAGCCAAAGTTTATGGCAGCGGTGAAACTGCGGTGCGGGCCCTGGATGACGTTTCCTTTAGTGTGGACAAGGGCGAGTTCGTGGCGATTGTGGGTCCTTCAGGGTCAGGAAAATCAACTTTGCTCCATATTTTGGGCGGGGTGGACCGGCCCAGTTCGGGGCAGGTGTTTATCGACGGTATCGATATTTACAGCCTGAACGAGACCAAATTGGCCATCTTCCGGCGCCGGCAGGTGGGGCTGATCTATCAGTTTTATAATTTAATCCCCGTGCTGAACGTGGAGGAGAATATTACCCTGCCCTTGCTTTTGGACGAGCGCAAGGTGGATAAAAGCCGATTGTCCGAGATTATCGGCATTTTGGGCCTGGAAGACCGGCTGGGATACCTGCCTAACCAGCTTTCCGGCGGACAGCAGCAGCGGGTGTCCATAGGCAGGGCGCTGATTAACAATCCGGCGCTGGTGCTGGCCGATGAGCCCACGGGCAATCTGGACAGCAAGAACAGCACGGAGATTATTGAGCTCCTCAAGCTTTCCAACAAGAAGTATAATCAGAC
>DIPE01000037.1:3644-6114 GCA_002427015.1 Firmicutes bacterium UBA5496
AAGTATAATCAGACATTGCTGGTGATTACCCATGATCAAAATATTGCCCTCCAGGCCGATCGCATTATCACTGTGGCCGACGGGCGGATTGAAAGGGATATCCGGCGATGAACGTTGTCAATAAATTAACCCTGCGCCATTTGCTCGTAAACAAAAAGCGGACCCTGGTCACCATTATCGGGGTGATTTTGTCTGTTTCCATGATTACCGCCGTTACTACTTTTGTGGCTTCCGCTCAAGATATGCTCATTCAAGACGCCATTCACGACCGGGGAAACTGGCATGCAAAATTTAAGGATATTGATGGGGCGAAAGCGGATGTGTTCCTGGAGTCTGAAGCAGTTGAACAAACTTTGTTTGCCCGCAATCTGGGTTATGCAGAGCTAAGGGGAAGCGCTAATGAGTATAAGCCCTATATGTTTATTCAGGAATTTGATGAGGCAAGCATAGCTGAATTAGCTTTGGAGCTTGTGGACGGACGCCTGCCTAAACAGGCGAATGAAGTGGTTGTCTCCGAGCATATCCACTACAATGGCGGCGTGGAAATTAAAGTAGGGGATAGACTGGACCTAGCCATCGGCCAGCGTTATTCTGACGGTTACCCCTTGGGTCAGGACAATCCCTTTAGTAAGGCCGACGCTGATGGAGATGGTGAGACCCTCCAGCCAGAATTTACTCGGGAGTATACTGTTGTGGGGATCGTCGCCCGGCCTTGGTTCGAACCTCATTCTGCCCCGGGGTATACTGTAATCACCTGTTTTGACCGGAATTCCGCGACAACCGGCCCTTTGGATGTCCGGGTAAGGTTCAAAACAGTAAACCGGTCGGTCTATGAGCTGGGTCAAGAACTGGCCGCTCAAGCAGAATGCCCTGATTATATAGAGGATGAGTCGGGTGTTTATTATCTAGTCAGGTACAATGATACTTTGCTGGCACTATATGGAGTTACTGGCAGTGAAGTGTTTAGCAATATTCTCACTACCTTTGCCCTGGTCGCCGTTGCTATTATCATGATCGGTTCGGTTTCTTTAATTTACAATGCCTTTGCCATTTCGATTTCTGAGCGCTCCCGTCAGCTGGGGATGCTGGCCAGTGTGGGGGCAACCAGTAAACAAAAACGCAGGTCGGTCTTTTTTGAAGGTTTGATTATCGGATTGGCAGGCATACCTTTGGGGTTGCTGGCGGGAACTGTGGGCATGGGAGTGACTTTTTACTTTGTCGGACCAATCCTCGCAAATTTAGTCCAGAGCTCGGCTCAACTGCGCTTGGTAGTGTCCCCCCTGGCAATAGTCATTGCTGTCTTATTTTCGGTGCTGACCATTTTTATCTCCGCCTGGATTCCTGCCCGGCGGGCAGCGAAGATTGCGCCCATTGCTGCTATCCGCCAGTCCCGGGATGTGAAGCTCACCCGCAGGACAGTGCGCACTTCCGGGCTGACCAGGCTGCTCTTTGGTTTTGAAGCGACACTGGCACTGAAGAATCTCAAGCGCAACCGCACTCGTTTCCGGGCGACGGTGGTTTCTCTGACAGTGAGCATAATATTGTTCTTAACTGTATCTGCCTATGCCGTCTATGCCACTGTGGGCAGCAATATGTATACTCAAGGCATAAATTATGACATGGAAATTGCTAAGCTTGGGATATCTAAAGAGGAACGGAGTTTTTTTAGTCAGATTATTGACCTCAAACAAGTAGAGGAATATGTTTTTGAGCAATCTTGTTATGGATACACGCGGGTTTCAGCTGAGATGGCCAGTGATTTTCTCATTAATCACTGGGGGGAGCCCAAAGAGGAATACGAGTTTTATATCATGTTCAAGTCCCTGGATGAGAAAGCTTTTGCCGATTTAGCCCGGGCTGCGGGGGTAAGAATGGATGCTTTTGCTTCCGGGAAGCCTGCGGCAATAGCTTTAAACCAGTTTAGAATGCCTTGGCAAGGTGGTTTTGTCGAGAGTGAAGTGATCAAAGCCCCGGCAGGAACTGAGTTGACAGTTGATTTTTCTACCTTTGGGGAAAATGACCAAGAAATTACCCGCATCCAAGAAATTACCCTCGCCGGGGTGACAACGGAAGCGCCCATGGGTTCTACTGTCTGGAAAGGACCTCAGTCATTGACCCTGTTTGTTCCGGAGACGGTGTTTGATAATTTGCTTGCCGGATTCCCTGAAGAAGAACAAAGATATATGGGGACGCTGTACATCAACACCTCCGAACCGGGTTTGCTGGAAGAAAAGGTTCGGGCCATGCACCAGATCTATAAAGGGAATTTGCATATCTATAACCAGGCCAAGGCTGCTCAGGCGGAATGGCAGTTCAAACTGTTATTGACGGTTTTTATCACCGGGTTTATTGTCCTGATTACCGGGATATGCATCGCCAATATCATCAATACCATCTCCACCAGCATTGCCTTGCGCCGCCGGGAATTCGCCATGCTCAAGTCGGTGGGCATGACCCCGAAAGGGTTTAA
>DIPE01000037.1:6331-20072 GCA_002427015.1 Firmicutes bacterium UBA5496
ATTAACTATCTTCTCTACAGGGCTATGAGTGACGGCTTCCAATTTTCCTTTACATTGCCCTGGGTCAGTTATATAGTAGCTATGGTGTCGGTGTTTGCGATTGTGTTTATCACTATGCTGTATTCCAGCCTTAAAATAAAGAAAGAGAACATCATTGATTCCCTGAAAAATGAAAATATGTAGGTCGAGATTAGCAATGGGGTACTAGAAAAGTGTATAATTATATCTGGATTTCGTTTAAAGGCAGGTGGCTGATTTGAAACTATTGACTTGGCTTGACAAACGACCGTTGCCTCAATGTGCCAGCATCTCCATGCTGCTGAATCTCTTGGTGGAAATACTCAGCCGGCGTTCAATCGTTGCCGGATTAGGGTTCCTGTTTGCGAACCCTTTGCTCTTCTTATATAACGCTGCCATTATTCTGCTAACCCTGTCTGTATCTATGGCATGCAAAAGGCGTCACTTCGTCCTGATTTTTATTTCAGTAATCTGGCTTGGCCTGGGGGTTGCCAATTGCGTTTTGCTGGGATTTCGGACGACCCCGCTTGCATTTATTGACTTTCAACTCTTAAAATCTGTGGACAGCATCATCACGATGTACCTCAATCAGATTGAGATAATATTGATCTCCCTGGCATTTTTGGGCCTCCTTGCCGGCATCATTATTGCCTGGAAAAGGACCCCGAAAAAAAAGCCCAAACTGCTGGCAGCCATTTCCGCAGTGATTGCCATAGCTGTCTTTGTTGCCTCCTCGACCTCTTTTCTTGTCAGTGCTCAGGCCCTTGCAGAGAATTTTGGCAACTTGGCTGATGCCTACAAGGATTATGGCTTTGCGTACTGTTTTTCCCGCAGCCTCCTGGACCGGGGCATTGATAAGCCCGATAGTTACTGTGAGGAAGAGATCGCTGGAATCTTAGGGGCGATTGACGCCGACGGGACACTGACGCCAGAGCTTACCCCGAATATTATCATGGTGCAGATGGAATCGTTTTTTGATGTCAATTATCTTGAGGAGCTGAGTTTTTCCGAGAATCCAGTGCCTATCTTCACAAAACTGAAAGAAAGCGGGGCCCATGGTTTCTTAACCGTTCCCTCCATAGGCGCAGGCACGGCCAATACAGAATTTGAGATACTCACCGGCATGAACCTTGCTTATTTTGGCGCAGGGGAGTACCCCTACAAATCGGTATTGCAAAAAGAGACCTGCGAAAGCATTTGCTATAATCTGAGGGAGTTGGGCTATACAAATCATGCTATTCATAATCACGAGGGCACATTTTATCAACGGCATATGGTTTTTTCCAATTTAGGCTTTGATACCTATACATCCCTGGAGTATATGAACAATGTGGGATATACTCCTATTGGCTGGGCCAAGGATGCTGTTTTGTCAGGAGAGGTGGTCAAGGCGCTGGCTTCCACCCCGGGGCAGGACTTCGTCTACGCCATTACAGTTCAGGCTCACGGCAAATTTCCCCAAGAAGCCACTGAGGAAATGCAGCCAATTACGGTTGCTGGCATCGAAGAAGAAAAGACTCAGTATGCCTTTGAGTACTTTGTCAATCAGCTCCATGAAACTGACGCTTTTATCAGCGCCCTGATATCTGAGCTTGAGGCCTATAAAGAACCTGTAGTTTTAGTCATGTTTGGCGATCATTTGCCCAGCTTGGGCATTGAAAACGAAGATTTGCTTAACGGAGACAGGTTTGAAACGGAGTATGCAGTTTGGAGCAATTTCCCGCTGAAAGTACACAGTCAAGACTTAAGGTCCTACCAGCTGAGTGCCTACATATTGCAACAGCTTGGTATCAACAACGGAATTCTGACTAAGCTCCATCAAACCTTATCTGAGCAAGAAAACTATCAGGCGGCCTTAGAATTAATGGAATATGATATGGTTTGCGGTGAGCATATCGCCTATGGCGGCATAAGCCCCCATTTGCCCACTGAGCTGCAGATGGGAGTTTCTGAGATTAAAGTCTCAGGCATCAGGTGGGAGAATGAAAATGCTTATGTCCTCGGCGAAGGATTTACCGAGTGGAGCCAGGTCATTATTGACGGCAATCAAGTTAACACCATGTTTATTGATGGCAAGACCTTAATGATTGCGGCTGAGGAGATCGTTTCCGGCGCTGACCTGGTTGTAGCCCAGATTGGCGATAAGACAATCTTGAGCGAAACAAACATATTTCAATGTCCTTAAGGCAGAGTATGGGGAAAGATAATATTCTATAATGATAAATACCCCTCCTGGTATTGCCAGGGGGGGTATTGCATAGTTGTGATTCTTAGGGAGTCAGTCTGCTATTTCCATTACAGCGCCAATGAAGACTGGCAGTTTGCTGGCGTTGTCAATTATCGCATAGACAAAGGGCCGCTCCAGCCTTACAACTTTTGTCTCCATAACGGAACCACACTTCATCTCAACCTTAGTCACGGCGCCGGCTTTTGTGCCCAGCTCATCCACTTGAATAAAGGTTTTATGCAGCACTTCTCCGATATAGATATTGCCTCCTGCAGACTTGCCCAGCTTGCTGAAGTCTGCCGCCTCAGGCGAAAATGCTGTAGGCATGCCCAAATTCAGGAGGGCGGCGTTCATTTGGATGGTATAGTCATAACTGAATTTTGGCAAGGCGGCGCTGACGGCGGTATTAACAGCGCCGTCAATTGTCTGCAGAAAACCTTCCCCCGTAAGCCCTTGGATATAGTCTCCGACTGTAATCCCTTCATTTGGGAGCAGGGCGACGAAACTGTATTTATTGTCGGCATAGGGCTTGATAAAGCCTGTGGCTCGGCCATCATCCAAATAGATGCTTTCCTCCGAGTGCATAAACTCTGCAGTTTGATTTGTGCCGTCAAGGTTGGTAAACTCGCCCTGATGGATGTTGTTTTTTTTGTAAACCGTGTCCCACTGAGCATCAAACACAACGGCGTTGATGAGGTACATGACGGCAGCTGGGGATATTTGATCCAGTATTTTATCAATCATGCCATCGGTATTCTCTTTGACCCAATTGTTTATATCCTTCAGGGTCTGGCCGTCGAAAGGGGATTTATAGGCGGCGGCATTGTAGTAATCGGCATTCTTTTGGAGAAAGTCCCTTTCTACAAGCAGTTGGTCTTCGTCTTCTTGGAACCAGATAGAATTGGCGATGTCGACTCTGGCTTTTTTATCCCTGGGCAAATTTTGGACATAGCTGAATAAGTACTCATTTAGTTCCTCCAGGCCAATATCTCCCCCAAGAACTGTTTCCATTTCTGAGAGGGTCTGGGTGTCGGCGCCGTTTGCCGTCATGGCCAGGGCCAGCAGCACGGAAAGGGGAGAGATAAGAGAATTTTTCTCTTCACTGCTTGTTTTCTTGAAAAGCTCAAGGGAGAAATCTGCAGTATTGCCAATAAACTTGGTATCGGTATTTTTCCCCTGTACGCTTTTGCCTGAGACACCAGTCATCAGGTCCGCCGCCTGCACAGCGGGGACGCAGGCAGACAGATTTACAGTGATTGCCGCAAGCAGGAGCAAGCTAAGCGCTATTTTGAAGGCCATTAATGGACACCATCCTTTCAAATTTGACAGAATGTGAATAGTGACCTGGATTAGTCTGCGATTTCCATTACGGTGCCAATGAAGACCGGCAGTTTGCTGGCGTTGTCAATGATGGCATAGACAAAGGGACGGTTAAGGACTACGACTTTGGTCTCGATGTAAGCTTCATCTTGCATCTCAACTTTTGTCACCGCGCCGGCTCTTGTGCCCAGCTCATCTACTTGGATAAAGGTTTTGTGAAGCACTTCGCCGATAAAGATGTTTCCTCTAGTTGATTTGCCCAGCTTGCTAAAATCAGCCTGGAGTGGTGAAAAGGCTTGGGGCATGCCCATGGCTTTAAGGGCGGCATTCATTTGGATTTTATAGTCATAACTGAACTTGGGCAAAGCGGCGCTGACAGCGGTAGTGACGGCGCCGTTAATTGTCTGCAAAAAACCTTCGCCGGAAAGCATGTCAATATAGTCGCCGATAGCAATGTCCTCATTGGGGAGGAGGGCGACAAAGCTGTACTTGTTGCCGGCATAGGGCTTGATAAAACCTGTTGCCCGGCCATCATCAAGATAGATATTTTCTTCGGAATGCATGAACTCTGCCTTTTGTGTGCTGCCACCGATGGCGGTAAAGGAACCCTCGGAGATGTTTGCTTTGTTGTAAACCGTTTCCCATTCGGCGTCAAACGCAACGGCATTGATAAGGTACATGATGGTATCATCCTCAATTTGATCGAGGATTTTATCAATCATGCCATCGGTATTTTCTTTGACCCAACTGTTTATATCCTTTAGGGTCTGGCCGTCGAAAGGGGATTTATAGGCGGCGGCGTTGTAATAGTCCGCATTCTTCTGGAGAAAGTCCTTTTCCACTGTCAGGCGGTTTTCGTCTTCCCGAAACCAGATGGAATTTGCCACTGTGAGCTTAGACTTCTTTTCATTGGGCAAATTACGGACATAGCTGTATAAATACTCATTTAGTTCTTCAAGGCCAATATCTCTCCCCAAAACCCTTTCCATTTCCGAGAGGGTTTGGGAGTCTGCGCCGTTAGCCGTCATGGCCAGGGCCAGCAGCACGGAAAGGGGAGAGATGAGAGAATTTTTCTCTTGGCTGATTGTTTTCTTGAAAAGCGCAAGGGAGAAATCTGCTGTATTGCCAATAAACTTGGCATCGGCGTTTTTTCCCTGGACTGTTTTGCCGGAGATGCCTGCCATCAGGTCTGCAGCCTGCACAGTGGGCGCGCATGCAGTCAGGTTAAGTGTAATTGCCGCAAGCAAAAGAATGCTGAATGCTATTGTCAAGGCCTTCATTGGACACCATCCTTTCTAGTTGAGAGAAATAACGGATATTTGACGCTGATGTTCCTGTTACAGGTTAGATGGGCTTTGCGCCTCTTTAGTTCGATATTCCCAGATGTTTTTCCACTAGAGATTTCACGGGCGGCCATATTAAATAGCTTTTTGGCTTGAGAGTCGCCAGGTTAAAAATCGCCTCCTAAGAATTCTTATGTCTTAAGTTCTGTGCCGAGCCAGATAATCCTGCAATGCATAGGCAGCGGCACTAAATGATATGCGCTCCCCAGCGATTTATATCAGATATAAAGAAAGAATAGGATATTTGACTTTTAGGCCTCGAGGGATTATAATTAACCGGCTTAACTATTAAGCTGGTTAAGAATCCGAGGTGATTATTAATGGAACCCAGCAATGATATGCCTTACAGGCTGATGCAAGCTTTCTTTCAGCTCCACAGGCAGAAGATGAATTCCGGCCCCGTGCAGGGGTTAAACCCTGGCGAGATGCGGGTGCTGCGCAGCATCAAGCGGCTGGATGCCGGGCAGGGGGTAATGGTTTCCGAACTGAGCGGGCAGTTAAAAGTCTCTTCCCCTTTCATAACCCAGATGACCAATAGTCTGGTAAAACAAGGTCTGGCGGATCGGTCTCCCGACCCCGCCGACCGGCGGGCTGTGCGCTTGCGGGTCACTCCCCGGGGAAATCAGCTTATCGCCAAGGCTTCCCGGGAATTTATCGCCCATTTTGAGGGGTTGGTTCAGCACCTAGGTCCTGAACAGAGCGGGGAATTGCTCCGGCTGCTGCACCAAGTATATCAGTATTTTGAGTCTGTGGAGGTAGGCAAAAGTGATTAAGCTAATCAGGTATCTCAAGCCCTTCTGGCCCACGGTAGTCTTAGTTTTAGTCTTGGTTCTGCTTCAGACTTTATCCCAGCTGTATTTGCCCACTTTGATGGCAGATATTGTGGACAAGGGAATCGCTGCCGGCAACAATGCTGTAATCTTTCGGATTGGCGGCACCATGCTGGCTGTAGCCTTGGTAAGTGTTGCTTGCGCAGTTTCCGCCAGCTATTTTTCTGCCCGGGTTGGCCTGGGCTACGGGCGGGTTTTGCGGAATAAGGTGTTTTCTCATGTCCAGCAATTTTCCCTCCGGGAATACAATCAGTTTGGCGCCGCTTCCCTAATAACCAGGATTACCAATGATATTACCCAGGTGCAGATGGTAATTCTCATGTCCCTGCGGATGCTGGCCATCGCGCCCCTGATGATGATTGGGGGCATCGTCATGGCTGTTTCCCGGGATCCCAATCTATCCCGGCTGATTCTGATTCTAATGCCTGTTTTAGCCCTTGCAGTTGCTGTGATGGCTTACTTGGTCATGCCCCTTTTTAAGGCGATGCAGGCCAAGCTGGATAAGCTCAACTTGGTCCTGAGAGAAAATCTCACCGGGATACGGGTAATCCGGGCCTTTAATCGGGATGAATATGAGCTCAAGCGCTTTGATGCCGCCAACCTGGATTTGACCAAGACGGCAATCTTGGTAAACCGCCTCATGGCCGGCTCCATGCCGGGGATGATGCTGTTGATGAACTTGGCTTCCATTGCGATTCTCTGGTTCGGGGGGCAGCGGGTGGCGGGGGGAGGTCTGCAGGTCGGCAACCTCATGGCCTTTTTGCAGTATATGATGCAAATCATGTTTTCTCTGATGATGGTATCCATGATGTTTGTCATGCTTCCCCGGGCCATGGCTTCGGTGAACAGGATCAATGCTGTTTTGGATACTGAGCCGGAAATTGCCAATCCCGCCCAGGTTAGGGAAGCTGCCTCCGGGACTAAGGGATATTTAGAGTTCCGCAATGTCATCTTCAGTTATCCCGGGGCGGAGGTTCCGGTGCTGCGCGATATTTCCTTCCGGGCCAGCCCCGGCGAGACGACGGCAGTAATAGGCGGCACGGGCTCGGGAAAATCTACCCTGGCCAACCTGATTCCCCGTTTTTATGATGTGGACAGTGGCAGCGTCCTGGTGGATGGGGTGGACGTCCGGGATATGACCCAGGAGAGCCTGCGAGATAAAATCGGGTTTGTGCCCCAGCAGGCCCTGCTCTTTTCCGGCACTATCGCTTCCAATATCCGCTTGGGCAAGGAGGATGCCACCTCTGAGGAAGTGCGCAAGGCCGCGGAAACAGCTCAGGCCAGGGAATTCATTGACGCTATGCCAGAGGGCTTTGATGCCCCGGTAGCCCAGGGGGGCGTGAATTTGTCCGGCGGACAAAGACAGCGCCTGGCCATTGCCAGGGCCCTGGTGCGGCGTCCGGAGATATATATCTTTGATGACAGTTTTTCTGCTCTGGATTTTCGCACCGATGCCCGTTTACGCCAGGCCCTTAAGGAAGAGACCGCCGACGCCACTACGCTGATCGTGGCCCAGCGGGTTACAACTGTAATGGATGCCGACCGCATCATCGTCCTGGAAAAAGGAGCTGTAGCGGGCATTGGCACCCATCATGAACTGATGGAGAGCTGCAAGGTTTACCGGGAAATAGTCTTGTCCCAGGTCTCTGAGGAGGAGATAGCATGAGCGGGGAGAAAAGAGAGGGGCGGCCAAGGTTCCGGCCTCCCAGAGGGGGCCCAGGCGGTTTGGGCCTGTTGGAAAAGCCCCAAGATTTTAAAGGCACTTTCAGGCGTCTGGCTGGGTACTTGCGGCCTCATCTTGGCAGGACTGTGATTGTCTTTGTCCTGGCCATAATGAGCACTGCCTTTGGCATCCTCAGCCCCAGAATTTTGGGATTGGCAACCACGGAAATGTTTGAAAGCGTGCAGGCCGGCAGGGCAATTGACTTTGCCTATATTGGGAAAGTGTTGTTGATTCTCGGCGTTCTCTATCTGCTGAGCGCTTTGTTTTCTTTCGGACAGCAGTTTATTATGGCAGGTGTGGCCCAGAAGACAGTGTATGATTTGCGTCGGGAGATTAAGCACAAGCTTACCCGGCTGCCCCTGCGGTATTATGATGCCCGCACCCATGGGGAGATTCTCAGCCGGGTCACCAATGACGTGGACACAATCAGCAGTTCTTTGCAGCAAAGCCTCACTCAGCTGATTACCGCCATCGTCACCCTGGCGGGGGTTATAATCATGATGCTTGCCATCAGCCCGCTGTTGACTTTGGTGGTTGTGCTGGTCCTGCCTGTAGCCTTTGCCCTCACCAGGATTATAACCAAGCGGTCCCGGCAATATTTTGTCGGACAGCAAAAGAATCTTGGCGAACTAAACGGGCATATTGAAGAGATGCTGACAGGGCATAAAATTATCAAGGCCTTTAGCCGGGAAAAACAATCCCTGGAAAAATTCAAAGAAGTCAATGACAGGTTATATAACTCTGGCTGGAAGGCTCAATTTATCTCCGGCATCATTATGCCCATGATGAATTTTCTCAACAATCTTGGCTTTGTCGCTGTTTGCGCTTTAGGGGGCTTTCTGGTGGCCAGAGGCGCAATGGCGCTAGGGGATTTGCAGGCGATGATTCATTATTCCCGGCACTTTACTCAGCCCATTACCCAGACAGCCAGCATTGCCAATATCATGCAGGCGACAATGGCCGCGGCCGAAAGGGTTTTTGAAGTGCTGGACGAAGTGGAGGAGGCGCCGGATAATCCAGATGCCCCAGAAATTAGGGAATCGAGGGGCGCTGTCAGTTTTCAAGGAGTGCAGTTTGGCTACAAAAAAGATGACCTGCTGTATGAGAATTTGGATATCAATGTCCATGAGGGCCAGACTGTGGCCATTGTAGGGCCCACCGGGGCCGGGAAGACTACCCTGGTCAATCTGCTGCTGCGCTTCTATGATATAGACGCCGGCAGAATCACTGTGGACGGTTTGGACATCAGGGAGCTGAAGCGGGAGGACCTGCGCCAGATCTTTGGCATGGTGCTTCAGGATACCTGGCTCTTTAATGGAACCATCAGAGACAACATTGCCTATGGACGCCTGGATGCCAGTGAGGAAGAAGTTGTCCAGGCCGCCGTCGCCGCCAGGGCAGATCACTTTATCCGCACTTTGCCGGAAGGGTACAATACCCTGCTTAATGAAGAGGCCTCCAATATCTCTCAGGGAGAGAAACAGCTGCTGACAATTGCCCGGGCAATTCTTGCCGATCCGGCGATTCTTATCCTGGATGAGGCTACCAGCAGCGTCGATACCAGGACTGAAGTCCTGATTCAGAAGGCCATGGCCCAGCTGATGCAGGGCAGGACCAGCTTTGTCATTGCCCACCGCCTGTCCACTATTCGCAACGCCGACCTGATTCTCGTCATGAATGAGGGGCAAATAGTCGAACAAGGGACTCATGAGGGTCTGCTGGCTAAAAATGGCTTCTATGCCGAGCTGTACAATAGTCAATTTGCCGGCGTCAATTCCAGTGGCGCCAACCCCTTAGCAATTGGCTGACAGGCCCAAGCCCCCTGCTGCAGGGGGCTTTTCTTTTCACTGGAAGCACGCAGGCGGGGGTCTTTTTCTCCAGTCAAACAAGCTGCCAAGGAAAAGGAGCCAAAAAATACTGCTTCTATTTCACATAGGTTTAGAGGTATCTTGCAGCGCTTGTCGAATGCTAGAGAAGAAAATCGTTCTTAGGAGGAATTAACATATGGATCCTTATCACGAGTCTTATCAGGAAGCTACCGGGGAGATTCCCCAGCAGCCCCAGGAAGCAAACGAGATTTCCATTGCCCAATTAATGCAGTTAGAAAAACAGCACCGCAATGGGGCTAATTGGTTTTACTGGATTGCAGGACTCTCTGCCTTATCCAGCATCCTGATATTAATTGGTTCATCCTTTATTTCTGCTATTACCCTGGGCAGCACTGAATTTCTTGTTTTCATAGGGCAGGAGATTCCCGAAATGGCTATAGCTGCGGCAGTCGCCAGCGTGCTGATTTTGGGTGTTTTTGTGCTCTTGGGATATTTAAGCAATAAGGGTTACCGCGGGGCTTTTATTGTTGGCATAGTTTTATTTTTACTGGACACCCTCCTTCTCCTTTGGATACAAGACTTCTTTGGCCTCGCCTTCCATGCTTTGGCCTTGTATTATATGATTGTCGGCGCAATCGCCCTGTTTAAGCTCAAGAAATTAGTTCCCCAGAATTAAAAATGAAACTTGCCTGTTGCCAGTAGCGACAGGCAAGTTTTTTTTAAGGGTATGCCTAAAAAATGTTAATTAGCATTTTTTCCCTAAGGTTTTTGCAGGATAGGCAGCAAATGTTGTCGAATTATGTAATCAGCACAATTTGGAAAGGTTGCTGTGGTTATGAAAAAAGCCCTTGTTGTAGTTCTCATCCTCTCAGTAGCGCTTAACCTTCTGTTGGTAGCGGCCATAGCAAATCAAAGTTTCGGCATTCCCATTGCAGAAGCGATAAAGAACATCAATACGCCCGGTACATATGGCCCGCCTGCCATGGAGATTATTGACGGCGATGCCACAATCAGCACAAATGAGGTTACGCTGCAAAACACCCTAATCACCGGCAACCTTAACCTGACGGGGGAGGTTAACCAAGGCACCGTAACCCTCAAGCAGGTGGAGGTGCAAGGTGAAGTTATTATTGCCGGCGGCAACTTTACTTTGAAGCTTTTTGATTGTACTTTGGCAGAGGTTTCTCTGCCGGAGGGCGGCGGAGCGGTAAAAATTGTCGCCAGCGGCGCAACCAACGTAGCAAATGTATCTGTCGCCGCCGAAGCATCTCTCCAGGAGGATTCCCTGGGGGAAGGTGCTCAGGGCTTTAAGAATGTCCAGGCAACTGCTGCCAACAAGGTATTGCTTGTAGGTGATTTTGAGAATGTTGACCTGGCTGGGAAAAAAGCCAATGTGAAGTTTCTCAAAGGGACTGCCGTTTCTGTAGATATTAAGGATTCTGCCCCTGAGTCGGTGTTGGATCTTGCAGGTGATGTTTTAGTTGAAAGCTTATCCATTGACGCCGTTGGCTCTATTACTGGAGAAGGCAAGATTGACGCAATTGACATCAACGTTCCTGGATTAGTAGTTTTGCAGGGAAATCTAGGCGAAGTTGTCTGCCGGGCAGAGGGCATATTCCTGGAACTGCAGGCAGGCAATGCCGCAAAGATTGTGGTGACTGAGCTGGAGCATGCTACCAGCATTACTCTGGCAGAGGATACTTCTGTGGAAAACATGGAGTTGAACGGGCGCACCGGGGTGACCGGGAAGGGCTCTATTGCTACAGTAACGATTAATCACCCAGGGGTTACCATTGACCGGATTCCCGGCAATATTATTATGCCTGAAGACCTGACTGCAATAATTGCCGGTGAGGAATACAAGGCAGAACCAAAACCTGAACCGGAGCCGGCGCCGAAGCCTGAGCCGCCTAAACCTTCAGTCCAAATAAATAAGCTCAGCAATATAAGTTTGCTTATGGTTGGCGGCGCCGGCAGCAAAGCAATTACTGTCCAGCCCTCTGGCGTTGCCCTCTCTGTAAGTTCAAGCAACACCAAGGTGGCCACCGTCTCTCTGTCAGGCAAAACAGTTACAGTTACAGGCAAGGGTTCCGGGACTGCCACAATTACGGTCAAGGGAACTAAAAGTGGATATACCAGTGGCACCAGGACTTTTAAAGTGACGGTCAAGGCGCCTACTGATGTGAAGTCCTTTGTGGTGAAAAACGGCCTGTCACCAGGGAAAAAACTGGTTCTTGTCACCTTGTATGCCGACAATCCCAGTAACTACAAAGTCTCTGTAGCCGGGGTTATGCTTGCCTATCAGGGGGCGGACAAGACATTTTATGGTGAAGTGCTTGAGGCAGATGCCAAGCAAAGCAATGTCAAGGTGAGCAATTAGCTTATTTAATACTGGGAGAGGAGGAGGCCGAAATGAACAGATATTCTCCGGCTAAATGTATATGCTTTCTGTTTTTTGTCTTTGCCCTGCTGATTATATTTTCGCCCTCTGCCCAGGCGAAGGTATCTGCTTTTGTCACCAAGGACAGCGCGGGCGTTTATTATGAATACAGTTACGATTCTCTCTTGGAATCTTATGTGCAAAATTGCCTTGGCTCCGCTTCCCCTCTATATGACGACTATATAAAGAGGACTATGGCGATGTTTCTGGATGATGCCAACGGCTATGTTGACTACGACGCGGCTCTGGAGGAATATGCTAAAGCAGTAATCAGGGGCAATGGCTTTGACTTGGATTCTTATACTTCCGGCCCCGCTGCCAAGCTGGTGGATGTGGCGAAAGTCAAAGTGGTTACTTATGAAAATGGGCGGCTAGTCTTCACGGGCAAGGAAATTGCCGATAACATTGAAGTGGCTATGTACGACATCAACACTGCCAGCAATGCTTTTTCCCTGCGCCAGATCCTGGAGGCAAAGGCAGTCTTGCTCAGTCTGGATTTAAGCGCTTATAACAACTTGTTGAACAGCGGTAAAACAGCTGTCGCCGAAGGTTTATTCCAAAGGAGAGGCTCAGGCTATGCCAATCCCGAGGCATTACAATCTGCTTTTGCTGACGAAGTGTCCAGGGTGGAGATTTCTGTTGCCGGAGTCCTCAATTCTCTGAATGCCGCAGCCGGCCCCCAGGATTTTTTCTCCCTTTTGTTGGCCAATGGGGAAAAATTCGAGCTGGAGCTGGATGCCTATAAGATGGTTATCAGCAGCAGATCGGAACGGGTGAGGGATCAGGTATTTGCAGCCCTGCCCTTTGCCAGCGCAATTTCGCTGAAAGACTGTTTTAACTGTGCTGTGGCAGATACGCTGAAATCATATGTCCTGGTGACCAAGACCGCCTATGACCTGACTGTTTCCGAAATGGTGGATAACTACCAGATGCGCCTGAGACCCCAATGGTTTGTCAGCGGCATCGGCTGGACCAACGCCCCCCGGGATGAAGTCTTGCGTTATGTGGATCCTGCGAATTTTGTTCTCTCTGATTTAGTCAATTATGTGCGGGAACTAATTATTGCCACAGATGTTTTATTTATGCGGGAGACCCCCACAACTGAGGGGGCAAGTATAACCACTGTCACTAAAGGCGAGATTTATCCTGTGGAAGCAGTTCAAGAAGGCCTTGAAGGCACTGCTGCCGGCACAGAAGGTTACTGGTTTAAGATTTCTGCAGGGGTGAATACTGGCTGGGTCTGCGGGAAGTTTGCCGATTGGGTGGCGGAAAGTTATTGCCCCGAAATGCTGCAATTCTTGGACCTGTCCGGGAAATCAGGGGTCACAGTCTCGGATTTAGGTCTCATCCTCAAGGGCAAAGGCATTTTAAGCGGAACCGAGGCGGTCTTTTACCAGGCCAGCCAGACAAACAACATCAATGAGATATTTCTCACATCCCTGGCTTTGCATGAGTCCGGAAGGGGGACAAGCCAGCTGGCAAACGGGGTGTTGTATACGCCGACGGATAGCGCCTTGCCGCCCAGGGTCGTTTATAACATGTACGGGATTGGCGCAGTGGATTCAAATCCCATTCTTAAGGGGGCAGAATACGCCTATAACCAGGGCTGGTTTTCCCCGGAAGAGGCCATTATCGGCGGCGCTTACTTTGTCTCCCGCTACTATGTCAATAACAGCAATTATTTTCAGGATACCCTGTATAAGATGCGCTGGAACCCGGGCGCTCCCGGGAAACACCAGTACGCCACCGATATCGGCTGGGCCAGTAAACAAACCAATTTCATCAGGCAATTCTATGCCCAGGTAAATATCTATAACCTGAGGTTTGACATACCCTTGTACCAGAGGGAACCTGAATCTGAACCTACAATTGAATAATAATTACTGCCGCTTAGGCGGCAGTTTTTATTGGGCAGGAATTCTGGTTTAGACTCCGAAATAGTTATATAGCATCCAAAACGACTGCGAAATTTGGAGGGAAAAAATGTGGAGAAGCTAAAGCTCGATGATTT
>DIPE01000037.1:20304-20972 GCA_002427015.1 Firmicutes bacterium UBA5496
TTTATCTGGCTGGATGATGAGCACATCCTTTTCCCCGGCATGCGCAATCCCCGGGATAAGGAGAAAGCCGACAGCGGTGAAGTATTTACAGTGTACTACAAGATCAGCATCAAAGGCGGCGAGGCCCAAGAAGCCTTCAGGATTCCCCTGGCAGTAGAAAGTATCAAAAAACTGGATGCCACCCGGTTTTTGCTGATTGCTACTTTTAATCCCAAGCGTCCCAGCCTGGAAGAGATGCCTGAGGAGGAGAGGGCCAAGGAGCTGAAAAAGCGCAAGGAAGAAAAGGATTATGAGGTCCTGGAGGAAATCCCCTTCTGGAGCAATGGGGGAGGTTTCACCAGCCTGGACCGGAGCAGGCTCTGCCTCTTCGATTCTGCCACAGGCCAGTATGAGTTGCTCACTGATGACACCATGAGCATCGGGGGATTGCGCCTCAACGCAGATAAGAGCAAAGCCGTATTTATTGGTCAACCCTGCATTAAGGGCAAATGGCAGGTGGAAGATTACCTGTATATCCTGGATATAGAGGCAAAATCCATCCGCCAGTTAACCAAGGACAAGTTTTCCTGGTCCGGCGCTTATTTTATCGGGGAGTCATTGCTGGCCCGGGGCAGCGACATGAAGGATTACGGTCTGAATCAAGATGCCGTCTTTTATCGGGTAGACTT
>DIPE01000037.1:21034-21462 GCA_002427015.1 Firmicutes bacterium UBA5496
CTATGGCTTAAATCAGGATGCGGTCTTTTACCGGGTAGACCTGGTAACTGGAGAGCGCCGGTTGCTGGCTCCGGACTTTAAGCAGAGCACATGGAACTCTGTAGGCTCAGACTGCCGCCTGGGGGGCGGGGACCCAACCCGGGTTGANNTATCAACCGCATGGATATTGAAGGCCGGTTTGAGAAAGTAACTACTGCTGAGGGCTCAGTAGACTGCTATGATGTCCGGGAGGGGAAAATCCTGTTTGTAGGGATGCGGAATCTGCATCTGCAGGAAATCTACCGCCTGGGGGCCGGGAAAGAAGAGAAGCTCACAGGCTTTAACGACTGGGTAATTGCCGACAAAAATTTGGCCCCCTTGGAGCCATTCAATGTTGAGACCTCTCCCGGTCTTACTATTCAAGGCTGGGTAATGAAGCCGGTGGACTA
>DIPE01000037.1:21552-26273 GCA_002427015.1 Firmicutes bacterium UBA5496
TGGGTAATGAAGCCGGTGGACTATGAAGAGGGCAAAAAATACCCCGCCATCCTCGATATCCATGGCGGGCCCAAGACTGTCTACGGTGAAGTGTTCTTCCATGAAATGCAATACTGGGCCAATGCAGGCTACTTTGTCTTCTTCTGCAATCCCCGGGGCAGCGATGGCAGGGGCAACGAATTTGCCGACATCCGGGGCAAGTACGGCACCATCGATTACGATGATTTAATGGCCTTTACCGATGCCGTCCTGGCCAAGTATCCCGGCATTGACCGGGAGCGGGTGGGAGTAACCGGCGGCTCTTATGGCGGCTTTATGACCAACTGGATTATCGGGCATACAGACAGGTTCCGGGCAGCGGCTTCCCAGCGCAGCATCGCCAACTGGGTATCTATGGGATTTACCTCGGATATTGGCTTCTATTTTGAAGAAGATCAAGTATCCACCACTCCCTGGCAAGATATTGACAAGGTTTGGTGGCATTCACCCCTGAAATACGCAGATAAGGTCAGCACCCCGACCTTGTTTATCCACTCGGAAGAAGATTACCGCTGCTGGCTGGCAGAGGGCTTGCAGATGTTTACTGCCCTGAAGTACTTTGGCGTTGATGCCCGCCTCTGCATGTTCCGGGGCGAGAGCCATGAACTCAGCCGCAGCGGCAAGCCAAAACACAGAATCCGCAGACTGCAGGAAATCACCGATTGGTTTGACAAATACCTGAAATAACTAGGGGACGGTTCTCTCTGTCCCAATATTAAAAATCTGGGAGCAAAGGGGAGCAAATCAGTTCTCTTTGCCCCAGTTTTTTTATAAGAAGGGGAACTGGAATAGTAGGCGAATACATAATATAAGAAAGAATTACCAATGTATGGTTTTAGGGGGTAATTAGAATAGACAGGTGCAGGAGGTTTGTCCGTAAGCATTGGTGGGTATTGGCTGGAGCAATGCTTGCTGTTACTTTGATTATTGTTTATCTATTGTTCCTTTTCGGCGAATCCGACGTCTATGATAATCCGGAACGTGTGGCGGAAGTCCTTGCCGATTACCGCCGGGACATGGAGGCCAAGCCTTCTGCAAAAATCGCCAGAAAGGTATTGGATTTTGCCATCGCTTCCGGCCAGCCCGAGCTGTTTTACACTGTCCTGAAGGAGAATATATATCCTTGGGCAGGCACTGGGGGGGTGGAAGCTGAGTTTATCAGAGGCAGCAAGTGGTATATCAGTAATAACGCCCTGGAGGACAACGTTCTATGGCTGGCTGAGGGGATTCATAAACTCGATTTGTCCGCTCAGTTTAATGAAGACTTGGCCGAGTATTATCTCACCATAGATGGGCATAAAGCAGTCCGATGCGGCAACATTCTTTTCACTAATTGGACTCTGAATGAAAAAGCTCGCGAGTATTATCTCAGCAGCTTATCAGAGTTATTGGCCAGCTCTATACTGCCTGTCCAACCCGGAGGCACTTTTTTCGGCATAAAGTATTTTGATTCTCAAAGTCCTTTACAACTGGTTGATGTCCCAGAATTCAAGGATGTATCCCGTTATCTCCACCTGTGGATTACCTGCTGGAAGGGAAATCTGGACGAGGAATTTGCAAACTCATTGATGCAGCTCTCGCCACAGTCAGACCCTCTGGATCTCTACCGGCGCCTCTGGACAGTGGCTTTGCTCCGGGATTTAGAGGAGGAGTGGCATAACCCCTTGGGGTTGGACGTAGCCGCTAAGTTGCCTGAAGTTTTCCCACAGCTGGGAGCAGAAGAAATCGAAATTTTGTATTCCCGGAGAGACTTAAAGTCCCCGGGACAAAATTTGTTATTACTTGAGCTTCTAGAGGCACGGCCGGAGATTGGAACAATGTATGAGCGGGAAGCGGCGGCCATGTTAATTAACGCAGCGGGATATGAAGAAGCAGAGTTAGACAAATTGATTATTCATACCGACCAGTACAGCGCTGCTTCCGCTGATGTTTTGGCAATGTACAATCGGTTCGCCCAGCATTTTGCCGGAAGCTTTTACTTCCAGAGAGTCGAAGCTATATTAGGACAAATGGCGAAAAGCCCGTTTAAACTTGAGAAATCAGTAAAATTAGTTCTCGATCCTTTTAAAATCGAATTTTCTCCTACTGCCCCTGCGGTTCTTATTAGCTCAAATACTGGCACCAAGCTTTTTAATTTAGTGACCTTTAATGAAACTCAGTATCCAGGATATATAGGTGCGTGGTCTATCAGTGGGGACTGTTTTGCCTTGCTAAAACCCAGTGAGAGCAGATCAATTATTCAGATTATGTCTCCAGAGGGAAAAGAAATAAACCAATTTACGTTAACCTCCCCATTGCCCATGGAAGCATATGGTTACCCCATAATCGGAGTTAAATGGCATAGTCCTTGGGAGCTAGATATTATCTATGGCGAGGAGGGCTATTATGCTGGTTATCGCGAGTCAATGCACAGGGTAAACATCAATACCCAGTCCCTTGAGGAGGTAACGTCGCGACGCCCTTATAGCAACATACCTGGCACTGACCTATATTACCAGAATCAGAATACTGACTTGATTGATGCTGAAGGTGAAAAAAGAGGCACGATTAGCTTTCCCTTGGGGAATAAATATCAATTTCAGGACTTGGTGTTTTCAGTCCGAAAAAATGCTTTGCAGGTTGAAATTGCCGGCACAGCCAGCAAGGTGCTGGATGACGTATATGAGCTGTGCTGGGTTGCTGCCCCGGAGGGATCCGAAAGTATATATCTATCTGTTTATGCCAAGAGCGAAACTTTGATGCAAATTAGCCGGAAAGACGGTGCGACTCAGATTATAAGGCCTTACCAGAGTTGGTGCGATGAAGTCAGCTATACCTTTATCCAGGATGGCTGCCGGAACGATATAACTGGTGAAGATTATTATTGGGACAATTTCGATAGCCATTGGCATGATAATTCGAACTTATGGCCACCCGGCCAGAACAGGATTTCTTTCATTAGCGCTGAGGGCAGGAAACTGCCAATCCTTTTCGAAGGAGGATTTAGGATATTTAAAATCGGCAACCATTATATCCTCATGGTAGGCTCCGGGTTCGGCAACGGTCCGCAAGAGGTATCGGTGCTAAAGTACAGGCTTGATAATCCCTAAATTGGACGAAGGGGACGGTTCTCTCTGTCCCATATAATTTTCAAGAACTGGGTTGCCTGGCTGCATAAATCCCCTTATTGCCGGTGCAGTCGCCCGTTTATATGCAAAATATTGGGCCAGTCACGGGACCGGTTCAGCCAATAGGTTCTTCGACTGGGACAAAACGGAACCGTCCCCGTTGTCCCAAAACGGAACCGTCCCCGTTGTCCCAGGAATCTAAAAGGACAGGATGAATTCATCCTGTCCTTACTAGCTAATTAGATTTCTGAGTTTCTATTGATTTATTCGCCGCCTTGGGGGACGCAGTAATCGCAGGGGTCGTGGCGGTTGGCCTCAAAAGCCTCCTCAATGGTTCCATAGTAGATGGTCTTGGAACGATTCAAGGTATGGCAGTTTTCATCAATATGGTAGCTCTTGCCGAAGGTAGTCCAATAAACGTTGTCATCACCATATGTTGCCTGGGCTTCAGCTAATTCTTCCTGAGAAACGGGAGAATAATCGATGCTAGCAGCGCCGGCGATGATTAAAGCGATGGCGGCGACAACAGAAACAATCTTTCTGGTTTTGGCATCTAAGTTCTTATCTTTTAAGAGAAAGATAATGAGAGGCATAAAAGCTATGACAGCTACAATAAGGCCCATTTGGTTCCAAAGGAAGAACTTTACTTTATTTTTCTTGCTGATGGGGTTGATGTGATTAGCTTTCTTCCACAACTGTGAACCTATGATTACAAGAATTAAGTCTGCGACAATGCCGATAATCAATATGGTCATGGGCTGAAGAGTGATGTTCAGAATCTCTAATCCTTCGGAGGGAACAAAGAAGGTGCCATTCAGGTAGAGAATGCAAAGCACCTCGCAGGCAATGGCAAACAGCCACAGGATAACTGCACCGATGCGCAATCCAGTTGCGCGGGATTTGGAGTCTTTTGTGACTACTTCACCTTTGCTGGCGGAAACATATTTACGCTCTACCCTTTTTGTGTCCTTAGCCATAATCAGCACTCCTTTCGTATATTTGTCCTGGCAGTTAGTAAAAAAACGCCGAGGTACAGTGAAAAGTTTGCTTTGAGTATAAACGGATGGACACTAATTGTCAAGGTATCCCAACCGCTTAAGGGTGTCAACGCAATTGCCAGTGCTGCTTGCAGGATTTTATGGCGGGGGTGTAGTGGCGGCTACTGTTGCTAGAGAATAGTGACGGCTAAATGGATAACTGTAAAATGCTAAATCCTTGACCGCCATTTTATAGGGGAGAAGAAGTGTCAGCAGATGTAATCGATAGTAAGTATTTTGTTGGGTATGAATTTAAAAAATCACTTGTTGATGTTCAACAAGCAATTATTCTTTACAATGTGCAAAATAATTAAATCTAGGTTTGGCCGGTACCCCGCCCAAGCTGTAAATAAAGTTAGGACAAGGAAATTATCCCTGTCCTAACTTATTCTGCAGTGTTCATTTTGATTAGTATCTGGGACATTCCCAGTTGTTCCACAAAGATCTCAGGTCAATGGACATGCCCGCAAAGTCAGGGTGTTCTACTGTTTCATCTTCTGTTCCCAGCACTGCCAACGCATAGCTGTTTTTGCCGAGA
>DIPE01000037.1:26380-27068 GCA_002427015.1 Firmicutes bacterium UBA5496
ACACTGCAAAATCGAATTTTCAGGATCCAGGAGCCAAAAATGCTGAATACCCGCCTTGAGGTAAATCCTGTGTTTGATGAGGTTGTCCTTAATGCGGGTTGATGGAGATATTATTTCCGCAACTAAAGTGGGTGCGCCGTCAATGTGGGTGTCTCGGATTATGTTTCTTTGTTGGCTGGAAATATACAGCAGATCCGGCTGGATACATGAGCCCGGAAGAATGCATAAGGGGGCATTAAACATCTCGCCTTTGGGGTCAATTTCCTGGAAATAATCCTCCAGTATTCTGTGTAATCTGTGGGATATCCGTTGATGATTGATACTTGGTGGCTGATCCCATACCAATTTTCCTTCCAACAGCTCCAGACGGTAGCCAGGTTCAATGATGATTTCCATATCAAAAATATTGGCCCAAAAATCTTCGGAACCAAATCGATTATCTGGTGGCATGAACAAAATCACCTCCAGGATAATTATATACAATTTGCCACCTCTTGTAAAGCTAAATCAAGTATAATCAATTGAGCGGCACGGCATAATTGTTTTTGGTTGCATGCGTTTATTTTTTCGGTTGGAGGATTATTGATTTTTAATGCCGAAATATGAAATATAAGAATAGGCATAGATCAAGGAGGGATTATCTTGACTGATACCAGTTTCATCACCTGGATTCAGCAGTTCTCCAGCC
>DIPE01000037.1:27190-39133 GCA_002427015.1 Firmicutes bacterium UBA5496
TATATCCTCGTCATCCCATTACTTTTTTGGCTCTACGACAAGAAATTTGCCCTGCGGTTCGGGGTGTTCTTTCTTGGCAACGCCTGGCTCAATTCTTTCATTAAGCATATTTTTCAAGTTACCCGCCCGCCAGTAGAGCTGCACAAAATTGAGCAGGGAGGGTATTCATTCCCCAGCGGTCATGCTCAGGGGAGCACAGGCTTCTGGGGCTATCTGGCCGTGCAGATTAAGCGGCCCTGGGCTTATATCGCCGCGGCGATACTTTGCTTCCTGGTGGCTTTTTCCCGGGTCTATCTGGGAGTTCACTTTCCTCACGATATTCTTGCTGGCATACTCATTGGCGTTGTCTGGATTGTCATCTATGAATTTCTCACCCGCAAGGTCATACTTAAGCTGAATTTATGGCAGTGGTTTGTGGCCAGTTCGGCTCTTTGCGCCGTAATGCTTTTGCTCCATCCCACAGGCGACGGTCCGTTAACTGCAGGTTTCATGTTAAGCGTTTTGTGGGGATATCGTCTGGAACAAGACTTTGTCCGGTTCAAGGTCAAGGGCCGCTGGTGGCAAAATGTCATCAAAGCCCTGCTGGGCATTGCTGTGCTTTTTATCCTGCATTCCGGCCTCAAACCAATATTATTGAGCCTGTTTAACAATCCTGCCAAAGATACAGCCTTTTATTACGGGGCCACCTTTTGCCGTTACTTTATTATGGGCTTGTGGGTATCGCTGCTGGCGCCCCTCAGCTTTAAGGCCCTGGGCTTGTATCTAAAGGAATAAGGGCAAGTCACTAGCCGGCAGTTCGGCTGTCAACCGGACTGCTTTTTTTGCCCCCTGCATATTATAGAGCAGGGGGTGGGCGCCGTGGGCAAACAAAAGCGGATGTTTTTGCTAATCTTATCTCAGCCCTTGATTGCAGCAGTCATCTTAAGCTTTGGGGCCCTGGGATTGTTGCTGAGCGGGGAGTTTTTGCTTGCCGCGACAGTGGTCAGCGGCGGCAGGGTGGAAAAATGGGCGCAAATCTTGGCAGAGATGCTGAAATTTGCTGCTCTGGGCCTGTAAAACATGTCTTAAGCGGCGGGTTCCTTTTGACCCGGGCCGGGAATTATGGTAAGTTTGATGGTAGACATATCGCTGCAAAGGAGTTTGGCACATGGAACAAATGGTGGATACCTACTTGCTTCATCTTAAGGTGGAACGGGGGCTGGCGAAGAATACCCTTGACAGCTACCGCCGGGACCTGAGTAAGTTCATAGGGTATTTGCGCCGCAACGACATCCATACCCTCAATGAAGTGGACCGGCGAATGATCATGTCATTTATGGAGGATTTACATAACCAGCACCGGGCCGCCGCCACCATTTCCAGGAATCTTGCAGCCATACGCTCCTTTTACAGCTTTTTAGTGCAGGAGAGCTTGGTCAAGACCAATCCTTCCACCGAATTGGATGCCCCGAAAATTCCCAAACGCTTGCCCAATGTGCTGACAGTTTCTCAAGTGGCTACATTGATGGAACAGCCAAATTCCAGGACTGCTGCCGGCATGCGGGACAAGGCCATGCTGGAGCTGCTCTATGCCACGGGCATTCGGGTATCCGAACTGGTAGATCTAAATCTTGTTGATGTCAACCTGGAGATGGGTTTTTTGCGCTGCCTGGGCAAGGGCTCTAAGGAGCGCATTGTGCCCATGGGCAAGTCGGCGATTGAGGCTGTTGGCGCCTACCAGCAGAAAGGCAGAGGCAAGCTCATTCGCAACAGCGAGGAACAGGCGGTTTTTGTCAACATTCACGGCGGCCGCCTGACCAGGCAGGGATTTTGGAAGATCCTGAAAAAATACGTGCGCCAGGCTGGATTCCAAGGGGATATCACTCCTCATACCCTGCGCCATTCCTTTGCCACTCACTTGCTGGAAAACGGCGCAGACCTCCGTGCCGTCCAGGAGATGCTGGGCCATTCAGATATTTCCACAACTCAGATTTATACCCAGGTCACCGCCATTCATCTGCGGGATGTGTACCGGCAGTCTCATCCCCGGGCAAAAGACTGATCGGGCTGTAAGGGGGTTTTGCTATTGCGTATACTATTAGTGGTTTTGGACAGCGTGGGCATTGGCGCCCTGCCTGATGCCGGAAAATATGGCGATCAGGGCAGCAACACCTTGGGCAATGTGGCCCGCGCCGTGGGGGGCTTGGCATTGCCGGTGCTGGAGGGGCTGGGTTTGGCCAATATTGTCGAGGTCAGCGGCCTCTCTCCGGCTGAAGACCCTAAAGCCTGTTATGGGCGCATGGCCGAGGCAGCTGACGGCAAAGACACCATCACCGGCCATTGGGAAATGGCCGGTGTTATAGTTTCTGAGCCTTTCCGCACTTATCCCGGGGGCTTTCCCGAAGCATTGATCCAAGAGTTCAGCCGCCGAATCGGCCGGGAGATTCTTGGCAATTATGCCGCCTCCGGGACGGAGATTATTGAAACCTTGGGCAGAGAACATATGGAGACGGGCGGGCCTATTGTCTACACTTCTGCGGACAGTGTATTTCAAATAGCTGCCCATGAGGAAATCATACCCCTGGAGGAGCAATACCGTATCTGCGGAATTGCCCGGGAGCTGCTACACGGGGACTATAAGGTGGCAAGGGTTATTGCCCGCCCCTTTATTGGACAACCGGGGGCTTTTATCCGCACTGCCAATCGCCGGGATTACGCCCTTGAACCTGAAATTCCTACGGTGCTGGATGCTCTCAAAGAGCAGGGCAAGAGGGTAATCAGCGTCGGCAAGATTAAGGATATTTTCTCTGGCAGGGGCATTGCCGAAGGCCATAAAACCCGGGATAACCGCCATGGCATTGACACTATTCTCGAGGTAATGGCTGAAGAGCGGGGTGACCTGATCTTTGCCAATTTAGTGGATTTTGACATGCTTTTTGGCCACCGCAATAATGCCCTGGGGTATGCAAGGGCCTTGGAAGAAGTGGATGCCGGCCTTGGCCGCATCATCCAAGCCATGAATGAGAGGGATGTCCTGATTGTCACTGCCGACCATGGCTGTGACCCTACCTTCCCCGGCACCGACCATACCAGGGAATATGTGCCTCTGCTGGTCTTTGGCCGTAGCCTCAAGTCTGGGGTCAATCTGGGCACCCGCAGGACCTTCGCTGATGTAGCTGCCACTGTGGCGGAATTGCTGGACATTGATTATATTTGTCCCGGCACAAGTTTTGCGCACGAGGTGAGATAAATGGAAAGCACATACAAATTACTGGATGAGGCGGTAGATTTTTTGCGGCAGCGAGGATTCGGCCGGCCCAAAGTCGCTCTTATCCTGGGCTCGGGATTGGGCGGTTTGGCCGACAGCTTTGAGGAGTCTGTCAGCGCAGACTATGCAGAGATTCCCGGCTTCCCTGCCGCCACAGTGCCCGGCCATGCCGGCCGCCTGGTTTGGGGGAAATTAAGGGGCGTAGAAGCAGTGGCCATGCAGGGACGCTTTCATTTTTATGAGGGGCACAGCCAGCGCCAGATTGCCTTTGCCGTGTGGACATTGCGCTTACTGGGAGCAGAAATCCTGGTGGTGACCAATGCTGCCGGCGGCATCAACCCGGCTTTTAGCGTGGGCGACCTGATGTTAATTACAGATCATATCAATATGAGCGGGGACAATCCCCTGATTGGCCCTAACCCTGAGCGTTTTGGCCCCCGCTTTCCGGACATGTCCAGGGCTTATGCTCCGGAATGCCGGGAACTGGCGATGAAGGCCGCGGCCAAGCTGGACCTCAATTTGCAGCAAGGGGTATACATCTCGGTTTCCGGACCATGTTTTGAGACCCCCGCGGAAATTCAGAGCTTCCGGCGCCTGGGCGCCGACGCCGTGGGCATGTCCACCGTTCCCGAAGTAATAACCGCTGTCCATGCCGGCATGAAGGTCCTGGGGATTTCCTGCATCACCAACATGGCGGCAGGCTTAGGAGCGGAGAAACTTAATCATCAAGAGGTAATTGATGTAACTACAAAAGTCCAGAGCCAGTTCCGGGCTTTGGTCTCCGAAATAATAGAACTAATGGGAAGGGAGATAAAGCGATGAAACTAACGGAGAAAATCCGCGATACATATGACTTTATCCAGGAAATCACGGATTTCAAGCCGGAAATCGGCTTAATCCTTGGCTCCGGTCTGGGAACTTTGGCCGAGGATATTGAGGATGCCGTCATTATTGATTACGCTGCCATACCCCATTTTCCCGTATCTACAGCCCCCGGTCATGCGGGACGCCTGGTGCTGGGAATGCTGGAAGGGAAAAAGGTGGCGGCGATGCAGGGACGCTTTCATTTCTACGAGGGCTATTCCATGCAGCAAGTTACCTTTCCCCTCTATATCTTTAAGGCCCTGGGCTGCAAGGCTCTGCTGGTGACAAACGCCTGCGGCGGCTTAAATCCCAAATTCAAACCCGGAGATCTCATGGTCATCACCGATCATATAAACATCTTGCCTAATCCCCTCATCGGACCTAATTATGAGGAGCTTGGCCCCCGCTTTCCCGACATGTCCCAGGCCTATAATCCAGAGTATCGGCAGCTGGCGCTAAAGGTAGGTCGGGAGCTGGGCATTGACTTGCAGCAGGGAGTGTACATGGCCATCACCGGCCCTACATACAGCACCCCTGCGGAGCTGAGAATGCTGATTGCGCTTGGTTCGGACACTGTGGGTATGTCCACCATTCCGGAAGTAATTGTCGCCAACTATCTTGGCCTCAAGGCACTGGGAATCGCCTGCATTACCGACATGGCCCTGCCGGATTCCCTGGAACCCTTGACTGAACAGCAGGTCATTGATGTGGCCAACCAGACCAGGCCCAAGCTGCTTAAACTGGTCCGGGGCTGGCTAAGGCAGGTTGAAATCTAAATGCGCCCCTATGATATTATCCTCAAAACTCGGGACGGCATTAGCCTGAGCAAAGAAGAAATAGACTATCTCATCGCCGGTTACGCAAAGGGCGAGATTGAAGAATACCAGATGGCCGCCTGGGCCATGGCCGTCTACTTTCAAGGCATGCAAGCCAGGGAAGTGGCTTGGCTCACCGAGGCCATGGTCAACAGCGGCAGCCGGGTGGATCTTTCGGGGATAGAAGGCATAAAAGTAGATAAGCACAGCACTGGCGGCGTCGGCGACACCACTACCATGGTGCTGGCCCCCCTGGTAGCTGCAGCGGGAGTGCCGGTGGCCAAGATGTCCGGCCGGGGCCTGGGCCATACCGGCGGCACCTTGGACAAACTGGAATCTTTTCCCGGCTTCCGGGTGGGCCTGAGCATGGAGGAGTTTATTGCCAATGTCAATAAGGCCAAAGTTTCAGTCATTGGCCAAACGGCAGAAATTGTGCCCGCCGACGGCAAGCTCTACGGCCTTAGGGATGTCACTGCCACCGTGGACAGCATCCCCTTGATTGCCAGCTCGATAATGAGCAAGAAAATCGCTTCCGGGGCCGACGCCCTGGTCCTGGATGTCAAGGTGGGCAACGGCGCCTTTATGGGCAAACTGGAAGACGCCAGGGAACTTGCCAAGACTATGGTAGACATCGGCGAACACTTAGGACTACATACCGTAGCGGTGCTATCCGCCATGGACCGGCCCCTGGGCCGGGCTGTGGGTAATGCCCTTGAGGTTAAAGAGGCCATTGCCGTGCTAAGGGGCGGGGGGCCGGCGGATCTCCGGGACTTATGCCTGGAGCTGGGGAGCCGCATGCTGGTTCTGGGAGGCAAGGCCAAGGACTTGGCCACTGGACGTCAGCGGTTGGAACAAGCTTTGGCCTCAGGGGCGGCCCTGGCAAAACTTAGGGAACTAGTGGAAAACCAAGGTGGCAATCCAACACTGGTGGACCAGCCCCAGCTACTGCCAACAGCTGAAATCCAGCAGGAGGTTGTTGCTCCCCGCTCGGGTTGGATTACTGAAATTGATACTGCCGGTATCGGCAAGGCCGCGCAAATCCTAGGCGCCGGCCGCAGCAAGAAAGGCGAGAGCATCGACCTGGCCGTGGGCCTGGAGATGCTGGCCAAACCCGGGGAATGGGTAGAGGCGGGTCAACCCCTGGCGGTCATCCATGCAAACTCAGGCATCAGGGCGGAAGCTGCCCGGGCGGCGGTGGTCGGCTGTTATGCTATCGGTGAAACAAAAAAAGAGCCATTGCCGCTGATATGCGATCAGATTGGCGAATAAGAGGTTGCTCAAAACAGCCAAGTGAAATTTCCCCCTGAAGTTGTCAGATGTCAGAAAACTGCAGGGGGATTATTTATGTTCAGGTGCAGATTCAATTTAGATCGAAAACCAGCAATGACTTGACACCATCTTTTTATATCCAGTATTTGACACAAAGGAAAACGTAAGTTATTATTTATACAAGTATTAAAAATACAAAAAGGGTGTAGGCAAAATTAAAAAATATATTATTATCTTTATCATTCTCCTTCTACCGCTTATTAGTATTGGTTTAGCAGGTTGTTTTTGGAGTGAGGAGCCAAACGGCAACGAAGAGCGAGAATATGTTATCTTAGAGGGCAAAAATCTGGAGGAACTTGGTCTAGAGTTAGATATCGAGAAGTTAAAATGTTTTATAGATGAGTATGATCTTTCAACTGGCTATTATGTTAACCATTATCAGGAAGGCGCTGTTTATGCTGGGATGAGCGGTTTGATTATGGAATGGTGCGAGGGTAACGAGAGCGAGCTTCTTTTGTTGGTTCAAGGCTTTGTAAAAGCCGAGGATACTGGGCTTGAACAGCGCGTTGTCATGGACTCAAAAGAATATCCTTTGGCGGAACTGGAAGCATATAAACTTTTTGAGGATAATCAGGTAGTTATCTATGATGTTACCGCCCTGGTCCCAAGAAAGAGCTTTCCGGATCAAGTTCAGGAATGGATTGATAAGGGGTTGCCATGTCAGTGGATGTATGACGTTTACGAGTATATTATGACCTATGAGGATATTGATTTCAAAAGAGTGCAGGGCAATTAATAACTCTATCTTTGTCGACCGGATCCCGAGGGGATCTTTTTTTTGTGCAAATTTTACCTGTTTTTTGCATGAATACCCAGTGCAGAGGGAAACACTAAAGCAAGATACTACCAGGAGGGATAATCATGCGTAAACTGACCTGTCTTGTCTTAACCTTGTTGCTGCTTGGGTTATTGCCTGCAAAGGCCGCAGATTCCACCTATCAGCCGGCAGACATTGATACCACTTCAGAGGTGGAAATCGGGCAGATACCGCCCTATGAGGGAGAGTTGTCCGCCAAAAGCGCTGTGCTCATGGATTCGATTACCGGCAAAATCTTGTTTGCCAAGGATCCTCATACCCCCAGGCCCCCTGCCAGCATTACCAAGATCATGACCATGCTCTTGGTCATGGAAGCCTTAGAGCGGGGTGAACTGGCCCTGGATGATGTAATGGTGACCAGCACCAGAGCCAAGGAAACGGGAGGCACTAAGATATTCCTGGATGTGGGGGACGAAATCACTGTGGAGCAGGCCATGATCGGCATGGCGGTGGAGTCTGCCAATGACGCTGCCGTAGTGGTGGCGGAACATATGGGAGGTTCGGTGGAAGGCTTTGTGGAGATGATGAACCGCCGGGCACAGGAACTAGGCATGGAAAACACCCGTTTTGCCAACCCCTCTGGTCTGCCCGAGGACGTGGGGGGCAGCATTACCACGGCCTTAGATATCGCTCTGATGGCCAGGGAATTGCTGACCCATCCTCAGATTACCACCTGGACCACCATCCCCTGGGATACCCAGTTTATGGGCAAGGTTTACATCGCTAACAAAAACCTCAAGTTTATCCGCAACTACCCCGGGGGGGACGGCCTTAAAACCGGTTGGACGGAAGAGGCGGGCTACTGCCTTGCGGCTACTGCCGTCAGGGATGGGACCAGGATGATTTCAGTGGTCATGAACACTCCCACTTATGAGCTGCGGACAAGAGACGCCGTCAATCTGCTGAATTACGGTTTCGCCCACTGGCGCAGCCAGCGGCTCTACAGCAAGGATGAAGTCCTGACTACAGTCCTGGTGGATAAGGGCAGAAGGCGCCGGGTTGAACTGATTCCCTCCCGGGATGTGGCGGTACTCCTTGAGAAAAGTGATAGCCGGGAAGTGAGCACAGTCCTCAACCTGCCCAAGCTGGTGAAGGCGCCCCTGGCCAAGGGGGACCCGGTGGGCAGCTTGGATGTAATGCTGGGTGATGAAGTGCTGGAGACCATAGATGTGGTTGCTGCTGAGGCTGTGCCTCGGGCCAACTGGATTCAGTTGTTGGGCCGAGTGGTATTTAATTTCATAGCATCAATTAAATAGTCAGTCCAAGGCAGGAATTGCCAAGATTCTGGCGAACTTTTACTAATGGGAGGGGATGCCAGGTGAAAGTTGCCAAAGAATATCGCGGCAATATTCTGATTGTGGCCGCAGCCGGTGAATTGGACCATCATACCGCCGCTGTGCTTAAGGGTTGTATTCAAGAAGAATTAGGCAAGGGCATGGTCCGGCATATTGTTTTGGATTTTTCCGGTCTGAGCTTTATGGATAGCTCAGGCCTGGGTGTGTTGCTGGGACGCTATAAGGAACTGGCCAAATGGCAGGGGAATATGCTGGTTTTTGGCCTGCAGCCCCTTGTGGAAAAACTATTCCTGATGACTGGCCTCAACAAGCTGATTCCCGTTCATGCCAATTTGGACGCATGTCTTAAAGTCTTGGGGGTGTAAAGATGGAAGTGAATAACTACTTCACGATTTCATTTCCCGCTAACTCCCGCAATGAATCCTTTGCCCGGGTGGTGGTGGCAGCCTTTGCCGCCCAACTGGATCCTACTTTAGAAGAACTCAATGAAATTAAGACAGCAGTATCTGAAGCTGTAACAAATGCCATTATCCACGGTTACCGGGACCGGGGCGGCCAGGTGGTAATTACCTGCAGCCTGAGACAGGATAACAGCCTGGAAGTGATTGTCAAGGATACCGGCGTGGGTATTGATAATCTTGAGCAGGCTCGGGAGCCTTTGTATACATCCCGGCCCGATTTGGAGCGGTCGGGAATGGGCTTTACAGTCATGGAAGAATTTATGGATTCTGTGTCAATTCAGACCCAGCCCGGTCAGGGGACGTCAGTGACTATGACCAAAAAAATCTCTGCCTGGGAGCAGGGAGGCAATGAAAAGAATTAATGGGGCCCTGCCTCCCTTGGAGCAAAAACTGGCCAGGGAGTATTTGGCCAGAGCTCAGGCCGGTGACCAGGGAGCCAGGGAATTGCTGGTGCGTCACAATTTGCTGCTGGTGAAAAAGGTGGCAGCCCGGTTTACTGGGGCAGACTCCATGGAGGACCTGTTCCAGGTAGGGTGTATTGGGCTGTTAAAAGCTGTGGACAATTTTGATCTGTCCAGGGACACCTCTTTCTCCACCTATGCCGTCCCTAGAATCATTGGCGAAATCCGCATGTATCTGCGGGACAATAATCCGGTCAAGGTCAGCAGAGACTTGGTGCGGGTATCCAGCTTGGTCAAAAACTGCCGGCGCAGTCTGGAGCAGGAACTGGGCCGTGAACCCAGCGTGGGCGAAGTGGCGGCCCAGTTGAATCTTGGCGTTGAAGAAGTGGCTGCCGCTGAAACAGCCTTGGCGGCGCCGGCGGATTTAAGCGAGGCAGACTCTGCCCAGCTGATGGATGAAATGCGCATAGCCCTGAAAGAAGTCATTGGTCGCTTGGAACTGCGGGAGCGGCAGGTAATCACCCTAAGGTTTTTTCAGGATATGTCCCAGCAGCAGGTTGCGGAAAAGCTGGGCATTTCCCAGGGGCATGTATCCCGGATTGAGCGGGAAGTGTTAGATAAGCTGAGGACAGCTATGGGGTAGCGCCCAGGTTGTCTTTTTTTATGGATAAGTTTCGCCCTTCAGGGGGAAATCTATACACAGACAAATAAGAGGAGGTATCGAAATGTCTGTATACAAGGTCATTGAACTGGTAGGAGAATCCAGCTCGGGCTGGCAGGGCGCAGTAGAGGACGCCATTGAACGGGCGTCAAAAACGGTAGACGGCATTACCGGCGTTGAACTGATAAATATGACGGCCAAGGTCAAGAACGGACGCGTCGTCGGCTGGAAGGCCAATGTAAAAGCGGCCTTTGAGGTCCAAGATTAAAACTGACATCCCCCCTCTGCGGGGGATTTGAATATTTGGAGATTGCTAGTTAAAACTATTGCTGAGGTGAAGGTTTTGAAGGATTTACTGAAAGATCCCGCAGCCTATCAGGCCCTGGCCAATGAGAAAAAGCCCAAACCCAGGCTGGCAAAGAACCTGGTCATGGCCTTTCTGGTAGGAGGGGGGATTTGCACCCTGGGGCAGCTGATTCAAAATATATATATTACATTCTTTAATTTTCCCCCGGAAAGGGCCGGAGACCCAACTGCGGCAACAGTAATCTTTATCAGCGGGCTTCTTACTTCTCTAGGCGTCTTTGACAAGATAGCCCGGCATGCTGGCGCGGGTACAGCTGTGCCCGTGACCGGGTTTGCCAATTCCATCGTCAGCGCCGCTCTGGAGTTTAAGCGCGAGGGCTTTGTTTTGGGAGTGGGGAGCAAAATGTTCATCCTGGCTGGCTCAGTAATAGTTTTCGGTGTTGTCACTGCTTTTGTCGTAGGCTTAATTTCAGCATTGCTCTAGGAGGGGAAGAGAGTGGCGACCAAAAAGGGCAAACAGACCATTGTCTTTACTGCCAAACCGGTAATCATCGGCTATGGGACAGTTGCCGGCCCTAAGGAGGGCCAGGGGCCTGTTGGTTCTTATTTCGATAAAATATATCCGGATCTGGCCATGGGCCAAAAGAGTTTTGAGCTGGCAGAGCGGCAAATGATGCTCAATGCCATAGAAATAGCTCTGGAGAAGGCCAGTCTTTCCCGGAGCAATGTGGATTTTTTTGTAGCCGGCGATCTCTTAAATCAAATCATTTCCTCAGGATTTAGCGCTTTGGATCTTGGCGCGTCGTTTCTGGGGATTTACGGAGCCTGTTCCAGCTTTTGCGAGGGTTTATTCCTGGCCGGTATCCTTGTGGACAGCGGGGCCGCCCAAGTTGTAATCGCGGCTACCTCCAGCCACAACAACACTGCCGAGCGTCAATACAGGTACCCTACCGAATACGGCGCCCAGTTGCCCCCTTGGTCGCAACATACTGTTACAGGGGCCGCGGCAACAGCGGTAGCGGTCCGAGGTACGGGACCCCGGCTGGAACTGGCTACTGTGGGCAAGGTCATGGATTTAGGGATCAAGGATCCCATGAACATGGGGGCGGCCATGGCCCCTGCCGCCGCAGACACAATTTTCGCCCATATGGCGGATACCGGGCGCAAGCCCGAGGATTATGACTTAATCGTCACTGGGGATTTGGGGAAAATAGGGCGGGAAATCTTGGTAGAGCTGGGCCAGCGTCAGGGGGTCGATCTCAGCAGCAACTACAGGGATTGCGGCGAACTAATTTACAGCAAAGAACAGCTGGAGAATGCCGGGGGCAGCGGCTGCGCCTGCTCGGCTTTGGTCACCTTGGGGATGCTCTTTAATCAGAATTACAAGCGGATATTGGCGGTAGCTACCGGCGCCCTGCACAGCCCAACTTCTTATCAGCAGGGTGAAAATATACCCGCGATTGCCCATGCCATCTCAATTGAGTTTTAACAGGAGGGAAAATTGAATGGGATCATATTTGACTGCCTTTCTTGTTGGCGGCGCCATCTGTCTCATTGCCCAACTGCTCTTGGATCTCACTTCCCTAACTCCAGCCCATGTCCTGGTTATCTTGGTAGTGGCAGGGGGGGTGCTGGGGGGGCTGGGGCTGTATGAGCCTTTAATTAAATTTGCCGGGGCGGGAGCGACGCTGCCCATTTCCAGTTTTGGCAACGCATTGGCCAAAGGGGCCATGGCCGAGGCTGCACG
>DIPE01000037.1:39246-39904 GCA_002427015.1 Firmicutes bacterium UBA5496
ACGCTCAGGTCCCATCGGCATTTTGACGGGCATTTTTGAGCTGACCAGCGCAGGGATAACAGCCTCAATTATCTTCGGGTTTTTCTTTGCCCTCCTCTTTAATCCCAAGGGATAGCCCAGTGCTCCGGCTGGATATCCTCGGCCTGCTCTTGTCCTTGTTTTTTCTTGGCCCCAGATACTGGCGCTGGAGCCTGGCTGCAGCGGGGGTGGCATTGGCTGCAACCTTGCTGGCACTGGTAGTGTGGAAAGCGGACCTAGTGGCATATACCATGGGCGGCCTCTTTACCCAGGTAGAACTTGGGGGCAGCCGTTTTTATGCTTTGCTGGCGGGACTGCCGGGCCCTTTTACCTGTTATGCTGCAGCCAAGTTAATGGCCGGTCGACCTATGGGCCAAGCAGGTTGGCTCAGGCAAATCCTGCCCTGGAGCGAACTGGAAAATCCGGCGGCAGGAACATTTGCCAAATATGCCTTGCTGTCTGCACTGTTTGCCTTGATAAAATCATTCAGCTGATGGGGGAGAAGGATGGATGCCCTTAATAAGGTTTCGGCAGACCTGAAAAAAAATGTGGAGTGGCTGAAAAAGAACCTTGGCGTCGGCGAAAGCTTTGACGTCTTAGTCCGGGAGTTTAAGGTGGGGGGCAAAGGGGTTGCTCTCTT
>DIPE01000037.1:39953-42537 GCA_002427015.1 Firmicutes bacterium UBA5496
GGGGGCAAAGGGGTTGCTCTCTTTTTTGTTGACGGCTTTGCCAAAGATGATGTCTTGGTCTGGGTAATGCAATCCCTGTTCCGGGTCCTGCGGGAACAAATCTCAATTAATGTCAGGCAAAAACTGCTGGACCATCATCTGCCCTATATCGAAGTAAGTGAAATAGAATCTTTGGATGACGCCACCACCAGCATCCTCTCAGGGGCATTGGTGCTTTTTATCGACGGAGAAAAACAAGCCATTGAGATTGACGCCCGGCAATATCCCGCCCGTTCCCCGGAAGAACCGGATGTGGAAAGGGTGACCCGGGGTTCCAGGGACGGTTTTGTGGAAACCCTGATCTTTAACACCGCCTTAATCCGCAGGCGGGTGCGCGACCCCCGTTTGCGCATTGAGCATCTGACGGTGGGCAGGCGCTCGAAAACTGATGTCTGCCTGGTCTATCTCAAGGATGTGGCCAATGCCGAACTGGTGGAGACTGTGCGGGGCAGGATTAAGAAAGTGGAAGTTGACGGCCTGCCCATGGCGGAAAAGTCCCTGGAGGAGTTTATTGCCCGCATCGGCTATAGCCCTTTTCCAAAGGTGCGCTATACCGAAAGGCCGGATGTGGCTGCAGTCCATTTGTTTGAGGGACATGTGATTGTTATCGTCGATACGTCTCCCTCAGTGATGATCGCCCCTGCCACATTCTTTCATCATCTGCAGCATGCAGAGGAGTACCGTCAGAGTCCCTTGGTGGGCACCTATATCCGCTGGGTCCGTTCCCTGGCAGTGTTTTTGTCCCTGCTGGCCACTCCCCTGTGGCTGGCCATCGCCTATCAGCCGGAACTGCTGCCCCAGTCCCTGGCCTTTATCGGGGCCAAAGAAGTGGGCCATATACCCCTTTATGCCCAGTTTTTTATTGCTGAAATCGGCATTGATATCATTAGGATGGCAACCATCCACACCCCTTCGCCCTTGGCTACTGCCTTAGGGATTATTGCCGCCTTTTTAATCGGCGATGTGGCTATGAGCGTCGGCCTCCTGGTGCCGGAGGTAATCCTGTACATGTCGGCAGCGGCTATTGGCAGCTTTGCCACTCCCAGCTTGGAACTGGCCCAGAGCCTTAAACTCTTTCGCCTTTTGCTGCTGGGGCTGGCGGCGGCCTTTCAATTTGCCGGAGTCGTTGGCGGGCTGCTGCTGTTCTTTGTATGGGCTGCCGGCACCCGTTCTTTTGGTGTCCCGTATTTGTGGCCCCTGGTGCCTTTGAACCCCCAGGCCTTGCTGGCGATTATAGTGCGCAAGCCAGTTCCCGTCAGCAAATCCCGGCCCAGCGTCGTCAAGCCCGGGGATGAGGACCGCTTGTAGAAATGGAGGAATGAACCTTGCGCATCGGCGTGCCAAGGGCATTGCTGTATTATAATTACCGGCCTGCCCTGGAATATCTGGCCGGGGAAGATGTAGCCGAGATAATTGTCAGTTCGGCTACCAACAAGCTGAAACTGGAACAGGGGCTGGCCCTGTGCGATGACGAGGTGTGTTTGCCGGTGAAGGTCCTGATGGGCCATGTCCAATCCCTGCTGGGGGATGTGGATGCCTTGTTTTTGCCCCGAATAATCAGCCTGGAAAAGAAACGCTATCTCTGTCCGAAATTCTTGGGCCTGCCGGATATGGTCCGAGCCGGTCTGGGCAGAAAAACCCCCCTCATCAGCCCTGCCATCAATGTAGGCTGGAGCAGGCTGCGGCAATTGCGGGAAGGGATAAAAAGCCTGGGGTCCATGTCCGGGCAGCCTCTTAAGCTGTGGAGGGCGCTGGACCGGGCCGCCCGGGTCCAGGAGCAGCACCGCCGGCAATTGGCGGCGGCCCTTGACATGCCCGTCAGGCGCAAGCGGGTGGCTGTCCTGGGGCATGCCTACAATATCTTTGATGAATATCTTAATTTCGGTATCCTCAACAAATTGTCTGCCCTGGGCGTGGAGCCGGTGACGGTGGAAAACTTCCGCCGGGAGCATATCAACCAGGGAGCCAGCGGCCTGAGCAAAGACCTGTTTTGGAGCTATGGCCGGGAAGTAGTGGGGGCAGCCCTTTACTGCCTGCATTCCAAGGTTGTAGATGGGGTGATTCTGGTGGCCTCATTTGGCTGCGGCCCGGATTCCCTGATTACTGAAATTATCGGGCGCAGGTTTTCCGCTGCTGCTATTCCCCTGATGTCGATTATCCTGGATGAGCATTCCTCCGGCATCGGGCTGGCAACCAGGGTGGAGGCCTTTGTGGATATGCTCAACTGGAGGGATATGGCTTGAAAATCTCTTTTCCCCACCTGGGCTATTGTTCAATCCCCTTAAGGTCCCTGTTTGCGGACCTGGGCCATGAGGTCATTGTTCCCCCGCCCATTACCAGAAAGACCATAAGCCTGGGAACCCGCCATGGCCCTGAGTTTGCCTGCTATCCCCTGAAGTTGGGCCTGGGCAATTTTATCGAGGCCCTGGAGCTGGGGGCAGACACATTGATCATGGGCGGTGGAATCGGGCCCTGCCGCTTTGGCTACTACGCCCAGGTGCAACGGGATATCCTCCAGTCCCTGGGTTATAAATTCAAAATGCTG
>DIPE01000037.1:42706-45284 GCA_002427015.1 Firmicutes bacterium UBA5496
GAAAAAAGCTGGCTTCGGCTGCTCCGGGCAGGACAGCTGGCCCTGGCCAAACTGCGGGCCTGCGATGATACCCATCGAGCCAGTCTGAAGCTGCGGCCCCGGGTGCAGGATAAGCCTGCCTTTTCCAGGCTCTATCAACAGGCCCTGGAGGAGTTGGATGCCGCTTCCGGCATAAAGGCTGTAAAGACAGCCAGAGACAAGTCCCTTGCCGCTATGGAGGCAATGCCCCGGCTTGACCGCAATCCCCCGAGGGTCGCCCTGGTGGGAGAGGTCTACTTGATTGCCGAACCTGCCGCCAATTTGCGCATCGAAGAGAAACTCGGCAATATGGGGGTTGAGGTCTGCCGCCATGTGTGGATTTCTCAGTGGCTCCGGGTCAATATCTTTCTGGATTTTCTCCGTCTCCATGGCCAGGAAAAAGCGGAAAAACTGGCCCAACCCTATCTGCAATGTTTTGTGGGCGGCCATGGCCAGCATTCGGTTGGAGAGACCCGGAAGGCAATCAAGGATGGTTATGACGGGGTGATTCACGTCTATCCCTTTACCTGCACTCCGGAAATTGTCGCCCGGGGAATAATGCAAAAGCTGGCTGCCCAGGAGAGAATGCCCCTGGCCTGTTTTTCCATGGATGAACATTCCGGCGAGGCGGGATTTCAAACCCGTTTAGAAGCCTTCGTGGATATCTTGGGGGATAAAAGTAAGGAGATGAATGCCCTTGGCTGAAAAATATTACCTGGGAGTGGATGTGGGGTCTGTGAGCACCAATTTCGTCCTCATGGATGGCGGCAAACAAGGGCTGTATTCTTCCTATCTCAGGACTATGGGGCAGCCCATCAACATTATTAAGGAAGGCCTGCGCCAGCTTGGCGACTTTCTTGAGGGCAGGCAGATTGCCGGCGTGGGCGTAACCGGCAGCGGCCGCAGCCTGGCGGCGGTGCTGCTGGGGGCGGATGTCGTCAAAAATGAAATTACCGCCCATGCTGTGGCTGCGAGCAGCACCTGCCCCGGGGTCAATACCGTTTTGGAGATTGGCGGCCAAGATTCCAAACTCATCATTCTTCGCCAGGGGGTAGTTGTAGATTTTGCCATGAACAGCGTGTGCGCAGCCGGCACGGGTTCGTTTTTAGACCAACAGGCCGCCCGGCTGGGAATACCCATTGAGGAATTCGGCAGCCTGGCATTGCAGTCTGAAAATCCCGTGCGCATTGCCGGGCGCTGTTCGGTTTTTGCCGAATCGGATATGATCCATAAACAGCAGATGGGCAACTCGCTCCCAGATATTATTGCCGGGCTTTGTGATGCCCTGGTCAGGAACTATCTTAACAATCTGGCCAAGGGCAAGGAGATTAAGGCGCCGGTGGTGTTTCAAGGGGGGGTGGCAGCCAATGCCGGAATCAAGCGGGCTTTTGAACAGGCCCTGGGGCTGGAGGTAACAGTGCCTGAGAATTATGGCGTCATGGGCGCCCAGGGCGCCGCTTTGCTGGCCCGGGCAGGGGCCAGAGATAAGCCTACAACCTTTTTGGGCATTGGCATCAGCGAGATGAGCCATAGCAGCCGCAGCTTTTATTGCAGTGACTGCGCCAACAATTGCGAAATCGTGCAGCTGTCCTGTGAGGGCCAAATCCTGGCCCGCTGGGGGGACCGCTGCGGCAAGTGGTCCGGCCTTGCCTGCAAAGATATAAGTTAAACAACTGCGAAAAAAATCTCATAAACTTGTAATTTGTAGACAAAAGTGCTTAAATTGCATTTAGGGTAAATTTCCCTGCCAGAGCTTTCAGCTGGAATATGTTTTTGGAGGAAAGAGTTTATGAGAAGTCGGTTTATCGCTTATGCCATGCTCTGTGTTCTCTTGGCCGCAGTTGCTCTGAGCGGCTGTGTGATTAATCTCCCGCCCTGGAAAACACTTGCCGGGAAAGGTGAAATTGTAACACTGGATAATTCCCTTGGGGGAGACATATACTCTCTGGTCATTACGGACATTCAGTTTACCGCCTCAAATACCGGCGCAATTGAAATCGATGAAGAGTTGCCGGACAAGCTCATCCTTTCCACCCATAAGAATATTGCCGATACAATCACTGTCACTGTTGATGACGAAGCCGGCACAATTCATCTCAAGGGAAGCAGAAAATATCGCTACAAAACCGATGATTTTAAAATTCAGGTTGGTGTTCCCTTGGAAAATGTGGAAATCGACGGCGGCTTTACCCTGGATCTGAAGCTTCCTTCTGTGACAGATTTTACTCTCAATATCAACGGCGCCATTTCCGGTGACCTTGCTTTTGAGCAGCTGGAATCTCTATATGTGGGCATCAACGGGGCATGCAATATGGCCCTGACGGGTGAGTGCGAAAAATGCAGCGTGGTCATCAACGGCGCCTCTGATGTAGATGCTTCCGCTTTTGCTACCCAGGATTCTGACATTACAATAAATGGGGCTGCCCATTATACTGTCAATGCTCACCGCAATCTGGACGCTGAAGTTAATGGCGTCGGGACCATTACCTATATTGGCTCACCGGAGACTATCAATAAAAGAGTTGCGGGATTAGGCTCTATCAAGCAAAAGGGCGAGTAG
>DIPE01000037.1:45394-45663 GCA_002427015.1 Firmicutes bacterium UBA5496
TGTCGCAAATTCGACAAGAAACCTACACCTTCTGCTAGGCCGATTTCAAGATTCGGTAGCTCAACAAAAGCTGCTTTTCAAACATCGAAGATATCCCCAGGGGTGGAAACACGGGGGCAGGTAGCAGCAATGAAAGCCGAAATAGTGCATGCAACCGCTGGCTTAGATTAAGCAGGAACATCATTTAAAACCCCGGGCAAATTGAGGCAGATGTGTCCGAGAAGAAGGAATTCATTTGATAACGTCGAATATAGTATACACCTTAGTTT
>DIPE01000116.1:0-9952 GCA_002427015.1 Firmicutes bacterium UBA5496
AAAAAATGCCGGAGGGTGCGAATGGTGCCGGCAACAGAGGAGCCTGCTGCCTGAAAACTGGCGAAATCCCGGGCGCCAAGGCATAAGCGGGCGGCGTTGTTCATGGCAGCCAAGTCCAGCTCCCGGGGAATATGCCAGCAATATCGGCCGCAGACGGCCGGAGCCTGCGGGCGCTGAAAAATATAGTAATTATATATCTTGCCTGCGGCCCAGGTTACTGGATTAAAGTTGCCGGGGACGCTGAAGGCAGCCTTTACCCTAATGTCTTGGGGTAGGTGCCAGTTGAGGGCTGAAGGCAGCTTTTCCCGGGGAAAGGGCCGGGGCAAATTTAAGGCCGCCACCTGGCCCCGGGCATGGACGCCTGCATCGGTGCGGCTTGCCCCGCGAACGCTTACGTCAGCGCCAAAAAGGCGCTTACAGGCCCTTTCCACTTGCTGCTGCACGGTGTCGGCATTAACCTGATATTGCCAGCCGGCATAAGCTGTGCCATCGTATTCCAGGATAAGGGCAACATTGCCAATTATATTCCCAGCCATACCAACACCGCCATTGTTCCGGCGAAGCCGCCCAGGGTCAGCCAGTCTAAGCTTGTCACCTTGTGCACCTTCATCCGGGTTCTCCCCTTGCCGCCCCTGTAACATCTGGCCTCCATGGCCAGGGCAAGATCGTCGGCCCGGCGGAAGGAGCTGATGAACAAGGGCACCAGCAGGGGAATCATGGACTTGGCCCTTTGGATGAGATTGCCGCTTTCAAAGTCTGCCCCCCGGGCCATCTGGGCTTTCATAATCTTTTCTGCTTCCTCCAGGAGGGTGGGGATAAAGCGCAGGGCGATAGTCATCATCATCGCCAGTTCGTGAGCGGGAACGCCTATAGGCTTTAAGGGGCTGAGCAAGCCTTCAATGGCATCGGTAAGGGCGATGGGCGAGGTGGTCAGGGTGAGCAGGGATGAGGTCATGACCAGCAGTATCAGGCGCCAGGTCATCATCAAGCCGGAAATGACACCTGCAGACTCTATGGAAATCTTTTTCCACCGGAACAGGACTGTGCCTCCCTTGGTAAAGAAAATGTGGAGCAAGAGGGTAAAGGCCAGTATAAAGTAGAGGGGCTTTAGTCCCCTGAGCATTAACTTTAGGGGCAGCCGGGAGGTAAAGATTACTGTCATGGTAAACAGAGTCATAATCAGGTAGCCCCAGAAACTGTCCAGGAGGAACAGAGAAATAACATATATGGTAATGAGGCCGATTTTTATCCGGGGTTCAAGGCGGTGAAAGAAGGAGTCCCCTGGATAGTACTGGCCGATTGACACACTATTAAACACTGGCCTGACCTCCCTTGCGCCACTTGCCGATAGCGGCTCTGGCCTCTTCCAGGTTGAGGATGTCCGCAGGCAGGTCCTGCCCCTTGGCCCTAAGGGCGAACATGAGCTGAGTAAGAGGGGGGACATCCAGGCCAATTTGGCGCAGTTCCTGGCCATGGCGGAAGATCTCGCCGGGATGGCCCTGGGCATAAATTTTCCCCTTGTCCATGACGATGATGCGGTTGACCATGGCGGCCACTTCATCCATGCTGTGAGAAACGATGATCAGGGTTATTCCCCGCTCCTGCTGAATACGGCGTAAATGCCCTAAGAGATCGTTACGGGATTGGGGGTCAAGGCCGGCGGTGGGCTCATCCAGGATGAGCACTTCCGGTTCCATGGCCAGCACGCCGGCAATGGCCACCCGGCGCATTTGTCCGCCGCTGAGTTCAAAAGGCGAGCGATCCTTGAATGTCTCGTAATCGATGCCTACTGCTCCCAGGGCATGTTCCACCCGCTCAGGGATTTCTTCCCGGGGCAAGCCGGCGTTTTTCAGGCCAAAGGCCACATCAATGGCCACAGTCTCTTCAAAGAGCTGATGCTCGGGATACTGAAAAACCAAGCCTACCATTTGCCGCAAGCGGCGCAGATTGATGCCCTTTTCAACTTTAATGCCCTGAACTTGGACGCTGCCGGCGGTGGGTTTGAGCAGGCCGTTGAAATGCTGAATGAGAGTAGACTTTCCCGAACCGGTGTGGCCGATGAGACCGATGATTTCGCCGTCCTGGATTTCAAGGCTTACATCGTCAAGGGCTTTGGCGGTCCAGGGAGTGTCCGGAGAATAGATATGGGTCAGGTTAGTGGCGATTATGGACATAAGAGGTTCACCATCTCTTCCACCGTCAGCACATCCGGGGGCAAATCAAAACCGTCCCGGGCCAGCAGCTGTCCCAGACGGGTGATTACAGGCACATCCAGGTCCAAAGACTCCAGTAGCTCTGTCTGGCGAAAGACCTCCCGGGGGCTGCCTTGGATGGCCACGCGGCCCTGGTCCATGACCATGACCCGATGGGCGCTGACAGCCTCATCCATATGGTGGGTGATCCAGACCACAGTCATGCCCTCTTCGCTATTGAGGCGGCGCACAGTGTCCATGACTTCTCTGCGGCCCTGAGGGTCCAGCATGGCGGTAGGCTCATCCAAAACAAGACATTGAGGACGCATGGCGAGAATGCCGGCGATGGCAATCCGCTGTTTCTGCCCTCCGGACAAGAGGTGAGGAGCATGCTGCCGAAATTCTGACATGCCAACCTGGGCAAGAGATTCTTGAACCCGGGCGACAATTTCCCCCGAGGGCAGCCCCAGGTTTTCGGGGCCAAAGGCCACGTCTTCTTCGACGATAGTGGCAATTAATTGATTGTCAGGATTTTGAAAGACCAAGCCTACTTGCTGACGGATTTGCCAGTTTGCCTCGGGGTCATCGGTGGCCTTGCCGCCAACCCAAACCTGGCCGGCCTGGGGCAGGAGAAGGCCGTTTAAGAGTTTGGCCAGGGTGGACTTGCCTGAACCGTTGTGGCCGATTATCGCTACAAATTCCCCTTTTTCAATGGTCATGCTGATATTATCCACAGCTTTGATGGCCTGTTCTTCACCTGACTGATATGAGTAGCTGACAGCTTCTAGTCGAATCACGGCAGATCCCTCCCCTTAAAAAAGGACAGGACAAACAGTCAGCGACTTAATTGTCCCCAACTGTCATTACCTGTCCTCGGCTTATATTATACTAATTCCAAAATTGCCTGAGGCGCTCCGTCGCCACGCCGGGGGGAGGCCTTATAAATTCTGGTATATCCGCCGTTACGGTCAGCGTAGCGGGGGGCAATTTCTGTAAACAATTTGGTCACTACGTCTTCTTCCAGCAAATAGCTCAAGGCCTGGCGGCGGGCATGCAGGTCGCCCTGCTTGCCCAGGGATATCATCTTTTCAACTATAGGACTGATAGCCTTGGCCTTAGTTTCAGTGGTGGTGATTCTCTCGTTTTTTAGGACCGCTGTAGCCAGACCGCGCAGAAGGGCTCTGCGTTGGTTGGTGGAACGGCCGAATTTGGAAAGTGCCATATGACTCCCCTCCTTATTCTTCTTCTTTACGCAAGCTTAAGCCCAGCTGGGCAAGAGTTTGCTGTACTTCCTCCAGGGATTTTTTGCCCAAGTTGCGGACCTTGACCATTTCATTCTCGGTCTTTTGGGTCAGCTCGTGCACATAGTTAATCCCTGCCCGCTTGAGGCAGTTATATGACCGGACGGAAAGAGGCAAGTCCTCGATGGGCATTTCCAGGGTTTTGTCTCTGTCATCCTCTTCTTTTTCAACCATTACTTCGATGTCTTCTGCTTTTTTGCTGAGATTATAGAAGAGTTCCAAATGTTCAATGAGCACTTTGGCCGATAAACTGATGGCCTCTTCCGGAGTGGTGCTGCCGTCAGTCCAGACTTCCAGGGTGAGCTTGTCATAGTCGGTGACCTGCCCTACCCGGGTATTTTCAATCTGGAAGTTGACCCGCTGCACAGGAGAAAAGATTGAATCCACCGGGATGACGCCAATTGGCTGTTCTTCGGTTTTATTCAGTTCCGCCGGCGCATAGCCGCGGCCGGAGGCAACAGTAAGCTCAGCAATCAGCTTGCCATTTTTGTCCAGGGTGGCGATAACCTGGTGGGGATTGAGCACCTCGACATCTGCATCGGCGGCGATGATATCTGCGCCGGTGACAGTACCTTCCGAACTGGCTTCAAGTCTAAGAGTTGCCTCTTCTTTTTGATGCATCTTGAATCTCAGTTTTTTGAGATTGAGAATGATCTCGGTGGTATCCTCAACGACACCGGGAATAGTTGAAAACTCATGCAGCACACCTTCAATTTTGACGCTGGTAACAGCGGCGCCGGGCAGGGAAGACAACAACACCCTGCGCAAGGAGTTGCCAAGAGTATTTCCATACCCTCGTTCCAGGGGCTCAATGGTGAACCGGGCATAAGTATTGTCCTCTGAAGTTTCAACGCACTCGATGCGGGGCTTTTCTATTTCTAACACATAGTACCCTCCCTTATATCACTACTGGTCAACGAGGAGCTTATCTTGAGTAGCGCTCGATGATCAGGTGTTCTGCAATGGGAATATCGTCGATATCTTCCCGCCGCGGCATGGTAAGTATCTTTGCGGACAGGGTTTCGGCGTTTTTATCCAGCCATGCAGGTGATGTGTGCTGGGCGGCTAATTCTCTCATGTCTTTGAACTTGTCTGAACTGGAACTGCGTTGACGCAAAGCGATTTCATCGCCGACTTTGCATTGGTAGGATGGGATGTCCACCTTGTGGCCATTGACGTCGAAATGACCATGGCGCACAAGTTGTCTTGCTTCCGGCCGGGATGAAGCAAAGCCCAGGCGGAATATGATATTATCCAGCCGCAGTTCCAAGAGCTGCAGCAGAATTTCACCGGTAACGCCTTTGCGGCGGGCAGCTTCCTCATAATAGTTGCGGAAAGGCTGTTCGCCCACGCCGTAAATGCGACGGACTTTTTGTTTTTCCCGCAGCTGCAGACCGTATTCCGACGGATTGCGGCGGCGGGCCTGGCCATGCTGACCGGGGGGGTAGTTGCGCCGATCAACTGAGCATTTGGGTGTATAACAGCGTTCGCCCTTGAGAAAGAGTTTCATCCCTTCCCGGCGGCACAAACGACAAACTGGTCCCGTATATCTTGCCATATAAATTACACCTCCTGTATATTACATCCGGCGCCGCTTGGGAGGACGGCATCCGTTGTGGGGGAAGGGGGTAACATCCTTGATGGTAGTAACCTCCAAGCCCGCGGCCTGCAAGGAACGGACCGCTGCTTCCCGGCCGGAACCCGGGCCTTTGACCATGACTTCTACGCTGCGCATGCCGTGGTCCATAGCAGCCTTGGCAGCTGCCTCCGCAGCGGTCTGGGCGGCAAAAGGAGTGCTCTTGCGGGAGCCCTTAAAGCCGTTGGCGCCGGCTGTGGACCAGCTGACTGTATTGCCGTTGACATCACTGATAGTGACGACAGTGTTGTTAAATGTGGATTGAATATGAGCGATGCCGCGCTCGATATTTTTACGCTCTCTGCGCTTTGGCCGAGTAGTTTTTTTTGCCAAATTCCTTTCCCTCCTTCGCGGTTACTTTTTCCGTTTTACACCAACGGTACGCTTAGTACCCTTGCGGGTGCGGGCATTGTTCTTGGTATTCTGGCCCCGGACGGGGAGCCCCCGCCGATGGCGAATGCCGCGATAGCTGCCGATTTCCATCAGCCGCTTAATGTTGAGCGAAACATCCCGACGCAAGTCACCTTCAACATGGAATTCCTTGTCCAGAGTTTCTCTGAGTTTGCCGATTTCATCTTCGGTCAAGTCTCTCACTCTGGTATCGGGATTGACGCCGCTTGTTGCTAGCACTTGTTTGGACAGTGTGGGGCCTATGCCAAAAATATAGGTTAAGGCTACTTCAACACGTTTATCCCTGGGCAAATCAACGCCGGCTATACGTGCCAAACGCGTTACACCTCCTGGTTTATCCCTGTTTTTGTTTGTGTTTGGGGTTTTCGCAAATAATCATTACCGTACCTTTGCGACGGATGATCTTGCACTTTTCACAAATAGGTTTTACTGAAGGTCTGACCTTCATAGTTCTACCTCCTTTGCGGAGCGGTATCATTTATGGCGGTAAGTTATTCGCCCTTTAGTAAGATCGTATGGTGACAATTCTAACGAAACCCGGTCCCCGGGCAAAATTCTGATAAAGTTCATGCGGAGTTTGCCGCGAACGTAAGCCAGTATAATATGGCCGTTCTCTAATTCCACTTTAAAGGTTGCATTGGGCAGGGCGTCGACCACACGGCCTTCTACTTCTATGACATCCTGTTTCGCCAATTTAGTTCCCCCCCTTTTCATCTGCTTGAGAACCTGTCTTTTGAAGGAAATGCCTGATCTCATCATCTGTATTTGCACATCCAGCGTGGCTAACCAGCTGGATATGAAGGAAGTTCTTGGGCTTGGGCGCGGAAATAGTGCGTTTATGCCCGTCGGCCACCATAACCCGCTTGGGAGTAACGGCTACCACTACATACAGATGATTCTTGTCACGACCGGCAGTGGAGCGAACAATGTTGCCCGGTGAAAACTGCATCTCCAATCCCTCCTAGTCCAGAGTTGTCAGGATTCTGGGCCCCTGGGGCGTAATTGCCACAGTATGCTCAAAATGCGCTGACAATTTCCCATCTGCGGTTACCACCGTCCAGCCATCTGCCAGGGTTTTGACATGGTATTTGCCGGCATTGACCATAGGTTCAATGGCAAGCACCATTCCTGACATCAGCCGCGGGCCGAAACCGGGATGACCGAAGTTTGGAATCTGGGGATCTTCATGCATTTTTTGGCCAATTCCATGGCCTACATAATCGCGTATCACCGAAAAACCGTTGGCTTCCACCCATTGCTGAATTGCCGCGGAAATATCGGACAGACGATTACCCTCTACCGCCCGCTCAATTCCCTCCATGAGGGAGCGTTCGGTAACTGCAATGAGTTCAGCAGATTCGGGAGAAATCTCTCCCACGGGGTAGGTTACTGCTGCGTCGCCTACATAGCCGTCAACAATGGCGCCTATGTCGACACTGAGGATGTCTCCTTGTTGAAGAATTACATTATCTGAGGGTATTCCATGCACAACCTGATTGTTTAACGAAGTACAGATGCTGGCGGGGAATCCTCCATAGCCTTTGAAGGCGGGGATTGCACCCTGTTTTCGGAAAAATTCTTCAACTAATCTATCCAGTTCCCTGGTAGATATTCCCGGGGCGATTGCCTCTTTGACCACTTGCAGGCCGCCGGCGGTAATTCTGCCGGCCCGGGCCATCAATTCAATTTCCCGGGGGGACTTAATAATTATCATTTGGCCGCTCCCAAAGCAGCCAGAATGTCGGCAAAGACTTTGTCTATTTCCTGGTTGCCATCGATGGTCAGCAACAAGCTGCGCTGAGCATACCAATCCTTTAGGGGACTGGTCTGGGCAGCATAGACTTCCAAACGTTCCAAGACAGTGGCTTCACTGTCGTCACTGCGCTGATAGAGGGCTCCTCCGCACTGGCAGGCGTCAGTTTGGGGCGGCGGGTTAAAGGTAAGATGCCAGGCCTTTTCACACTGGCGGCAAATCCGCCTGCCGCTGATGCGCCCTATCAGTTCCTCATTGGGAACTTCCAGGCTGATGACAGCTGTGAGTCCTGCATGTTCCAAAGCCCGGGCCTGTTCCAGTGTCCGGGGATAGCCGTCCAGGAGAAAGCCACGCTGGCAGTCTGGTTCAGTCAGTCTTTGATCGACGATGCCAATGACGATGGCATCTGGCACCAACTTGCCTGCCTCCATATACTTGGCTGCTTCTATTCCTAAGGGTGTCCGCTGCTGGCGGGCAGCCCTGAGCATGTCGCCGGTGGAAATATGGGGGATATTATAATGCTTTGCGATAAATTCGGCCTGGGTGCCTTTGCCGGCGCCCGGAGGGCCTAATAAGACTAGACGCATAGGTATCGCCTCCTACATAAAGCCCTTGTAGTGGCGCATCAGCATCTGGCTCTCAATCTGTTTCATGGTTTCAAGGGCAACACCGATGACAATCAAGAGAGAAGTGCCGCCGATGCCAATATTCATCCCTACTAAACCCTCAATAAGATAGGGCATGGCAACGATAACCGCCAGGAACAAGGCTCCTACCAAGGTGATTCGGTTGAGGATGCGCATAATATAGCTGGAGGTGGGGCGTCCCGGGCGAATGCCGGGGATAAAGCCACCGTTCTTGCGCATATTGTCCGCCAGTTCGGTGGGATTGACTGTAATCGCTGTGTAGAAATAGGCGAAGAAAATAATCAGGATGGAAGCTAAAATAGTTCCCGACCAAGTTCCCATGGTGAAAAATGCTGCAATTTTCGCAAGGATCCTGTTATTCCAGAACTGACCGAGGGTCTGGGGCAGCATCAACAGCGAGGTGGCAAAAATGACGGGAATAACCCCAGCCTGGTTGACCTTAAGGGGAATATGGGTGCTGGCGCCGCCGTACATTTTGCGGCCAACTACCCGCTTGGCGTATTGAACGGGAATTCTGCGCTCCCCTTCCGAGACATAGACCATTCCGGCAATGACCAGGACAGCTAATATCAAAATGACCAGGATGTTGATGATGCTGATTTCACCGGCTTTCAACAGGGCGTATGCCTGCATGATGGAAACAGGCAGCCGGGAAATGATACTGGCAAAGATAATCATAGAGATACCGTTGCCGATGCCTTTTTCGGTAATTTTCTCACCCAGCCACATGAGGAACGCAGTGCCTGCGGTCAGGGACAGGATAATAATAACCAGGGTCATATAGTAGCGAGCAGGGCTGGCGCTCTTGCTGACGCTGATTGCCTGTCTGAAGGCCAGGGACATGCCAAAGGATTGAATGAGGGCGAGGACGACAGTGCCGTAGCGGCTGATCTGAGTCAGCTTTTTGCGGCCTTCTGCCCCTTCTTTGGCCCACTCTTCAAACTTGGGGATGACCACCTGCAGGAGCTGCATGATAATTGATGCGTTGATATAGGGCATGATGCCCATGGCAAAGACCGAGAAGTTGGATAGGGCGCCGCCGGTAAAGACGTTGAACAGGCCAAAGAGCCCGCCGCCTTGCTGGCCCCCCAGGATATTATCGCGGATCCAGCCGCTGTCTATGCCGGGAACGGGGACAAAGGAGCCTAAACGATAGACCAGGAGCATGGCCAGAGTAAAGAGCAATTTCCGCCGGATGTCCTTAATATGCCAGGCGTTGCGTAACGTAGCAAACAGTTGCATATTATATCACCTCGACGCTGCCGCCGGCAGCTTTAATTTTGTCCTCTGCTCCTTTGCTGAACCGGTGTGCCTGCACAGCCAACTTAGCGTTAAGTTGGCCGAAGCCCAGGATCTTGATGCCGTCGCCTATATTTTTGACCATCCCTGCTTCCTGAAGCAGCTGAGGAGTGACGACGGTGCCTTCTTCAAACCGGTTGAGTTCCTGGACGTTGATTTCAGCATACTGTTTTTTGAATTTGCTGGTAAAGCCCCGCTTGGGAATTCTTTGGTGCAGGGGCATTTGACCGCCTTCAAAGGACGGCCGAACACCGCCGCCGCTGCGGGAATTCTGGCCGTTATGGCCCCGGCCGGCAGTCTTGCCCAGGCCGCTGCCCAGGCCCAGCCCCTTGCGCCTCGCGGATTTGCGTGCACCTTTGGCGGGTTTAAGCTCATGGAGTTTCACGAATCTGCACCTCCTTATTCAATAACCTGAACCAGATGGGCGACTTTGGCAATCATGCCCCGGACCTGGGGGTTATCAGGCTTGCTGACAATTTGATTGAGTTTTGAAAAGCCCAGGGCCTTTAAGGTCAGGCGCTGATCTTTCGGTCTGCCGATTGCACTGTGAACCAGTTTAATCTGTAATTGTTTTTCCATTTCAGTCCCTCCTAACCCCGGATTTCTCCAACGGTCTTGCCCCGCAGGCGGGCAATTTCATCCGCTGTCCTCAGGGACTTGAGTGCTGCCATGGTTGCTCCCACCATATTGATGGCATTAGAGGAACCCAGTGA
>DIPE01000116.1:10108-10371 GCA_002427015.1 Firmicutes bacterium UBA5496
CCGCCGGCGATAACGCCGGTACCTTCAGAAGCAGGCTTGAGCAGGACAGTGCCCGCGCCAAACTTGCCTGTGATTTCGTGGGGAATGGTGGTGCCCACTACGGGGACGGCGACGATATTTTTCTTGGCATCTTCGATGCCCTTGCGGATGGCTTCCGGAACTTCGCCGGCTTTGCCAAATCCAGTGCCGACACGGCCGCTGCCGTCGCCGACAACTACAAGAGCGCTGAAGCTGAAACGACGACCGCCTTTGACGACTTTGGC
>DIPE01000116.1:10466-18128 GCA_002427015.1 Firmicutes bacterium UBA5496
CCGCCTTTGACGACTTTGGCGACGCGGTTAATACTGACAACCTTTTCGGTGAATTCACTGGCGGCTGTATCAATTTTAGACTTCAAGCTGATCCCTCCCTTGTCTAGAATTCCAGGCCGGCTTCACGAGCTGCGTCGGCCAGTTCTTTGATTCTCCCGTGGAAGATAAATCCTCCCCGGTCAAATACTACGGTAGAGATTCCGGCTTGTTTAGCTCTTTCAGCAACTAACCGGCCTACAACCTTCGCGGCCTCTTTGTTGCCGCCATAGCTGACTTCAGCCTTGAACGCCTCGTCTAAACTGGAGGCAGATACAAGGGTGCGGTCATTTGTATCATCGATAATTTGAGCATAGATATGATTTGCGCTGCGAAAGACGTTGAGACGGGGACGCTCGGGGGTGCCGACGACTTTCTTGCGTACCCGCAGGTGTCTTTGTTTACGCGGATTGATATTGCGACCCAACCGGGCTCACTCCTTTTACGCGCATTACTTGCCGGCTTTGCCTACTATGCGCCGGATCTGTTCGCCTTCATATTTGATGCCTTTGCCTAAATAAGGCTCAGGTTTGCGGACCCCTCTGATTTCAGCGGCGATTTGGCCAACTACCTGCTTGTCGATTCCTTTGACGGTAATCTTATTGGGGGCGGGGACTTCAAATTCAACGCCCTGGGGGGGATTGATAATCACCGGATGGGAATATCCCACCGTCAGGCTGATATCCTTGCCCTGCAAAGCGGCACGATAACCGACGCCGACTATTTCCAGGTTGCGGACATAGCCTTTGGTGACCCCTTCTACCATATTAGCAAGCAGGCTGCGGGTCAAGCCGTGCAGAGCGCGATGTTCTTTGGCATCGGACGGGCGAGTGACCAGTGCCTGGCCGCCCTCGACGCTTATGTCTATTTCTTGGGGCATTTGTTGTTCAAGCTGGCCCAGGGGCCCTTTGACAGTAACAACTTTGTCATCAGAAACCGTGATCTGCACGGCTGTAGGTACTTGGACCGGCTTTTTGCCAATTCTGGACATGACTACACCTCCGTTGCAATGGTTACCAAACGTAGCACAGGACTTCGCCGCCAAGTCCGGCAGCGCGGGCCTTTCTGTCCACCATTACTCCCTGGGAAGTGGAGATGATGGCGATGCCCAGACCGCCTAATACCCTGGGGATCTCGTCCTTATTGGCATATACCCGCAGACCGGGCTTGCTTATCCGTTTGATTCCAGTGATTATCCTGCGCTTGCCTTGTTCATAACGCAGTGTGATTCTGATAATTCCCTGCTTGTTGTCCTCCACTACCTCAAAGTTTCCAATGTACCCTTCTTCTTTGAGGGCCTCGGCCAACGCTATCTTTATCTTTGATGCCGGAATTTCTACGCTGGAGTGGAGCGCCGTGTTGGCATTCCTGATTCTCGTCAGCATATCGGCAATAGGGTCTGTCATAGTCATCTGGATGGACCTCCTTTCCTAACGCTACCAGCTGGCCTTTTTAACGCCAGGGATTTGGCCTTTGTGGGCCAAAGTGCGGAAACAGATACGGCACATGCCAAATTTGCGCATATATGCATGAGGGCGACCACAGATTTTACACCGGTTGTAACCCTGAACGCTGAATTTGGGCTGCCTTCCCTGTTTGGCGATCATTGATTTTTTTGCCACCCGTTTTAACCCTCCTTGTAAGGTTTATTTCTTGAAGGGAACACCGAAACCTGTCAGCAATTCGCGGCCTTCTTCGTCAGTCTTAGCGGTAGTGACAATGACAATATCCATGCCGCGGACCTTTTCGACCTTATCGTAATTGATTTCAGGGAAAATCAGTTGTTCCTTTATACCCATGGTGTAGTTGCCACGACCGTCAAAGGCTTTGGGCGATACACCGCGGAAGTCGCGCACCCGGGGGAGGGCAATGTTCAGCAAGCGATCCAAAAAGTGATACATGCGCTCGCCCCGCAAGGTTACCATAGTGCCAATTGGCATCCCCGCCCGAATTTTGAAACCGGCTATGGCCTTGCGGGCTTTGGTAATGACCGGCTTCTGCCCGGTGATGATGCTGAGCTCTTCCACTGCATTTTCAAGGAATTTCGGGTTTTCTTTGGCGTCACCTACGCCCATGTTGACGACAATTTTTTCAATCTTTGGCACTTCCATGATGCTGCTGTACTTGAATTTATTCATCAAGGCGGGGATAACATCCCGCTGATACAGTTCTTTTAGTCTAGACAAGAGTTTACCTCCCTTCCGCTGGGTCAGTTACTTTTCATTGACCTCGCCGCAATTTTTGCAATACCGGACCTTGCTTCCATCGGCCAGGAACTTGCGACCGACCCGAGCCGGCCGGTTGCAGCGGGGACAGATAAGCATGGCCTTGCCGCTGTAAATCGGCGCTTCTTTATCGATGATGCCGCCTTGGGGATTATCTCTGGTAGGCCGCATATGCTTTTTAATGATGTTTACCCCTTCAACGATAATTTTGCCGGAGCGGGGCAGGACTTGCAGGACTTTGCCGGTCTTATCCTTGTCGGTACCGGACATTATTTTAACCTTGTCACCTTTGTTGACATGAATCTTGGTCAATGTCACGTAATCCACCTCCTTCACAGCTTAGAGGACTTCTGGCGCCAGGGAGACTATCTTCATAAAGTCCCTCTCCCGCAGTTCACGGGCTACAGGCCCAAATATCCTTGTGCCTCTGGGGTTTTTGGCCTCGTTGATTATTACAGCTGCGTTGTCATCAAAGCGGATATGGGAGCCGTCTTTGCGCTGCACTCCTGATTTGGTGCGCACCACAACGGCCCGGATTACTTCGCCCTTCTTGACAACCCCGCCGGGTGTTGCCTCTTTTACTGATGCGACAATTATGTCGCCTATATTTGCCGAATAGCGCCTTGTGCCGCCGAGGACGCGAATGCACATAATCTTTTTGGCGCCGGAGTTATCGGCAACATTCAACATCGTTTGCTGCTGAATCACAGTATACCCCTCCTTTCAGCGCATAAAACTATTGGACTTTTTGCAGGATTTCCACCAGGCGCCAGCGTTTTTCACGGCTGAGGGGTCTGGTTTCCATTATTTCTACCACATCGCCGATGCTGCACTGGTTGTTTTCGTCGTGAGCCTTAAATTTGTTGGTCCTCTTGATAATCTTGCCGTAGGCAGGGTGACGCAGCTGTTCTTCAACTGCTACGACAATGGTTTTGTCCATTTTATTGCTGACAACCTTGCCCACCAGGACTTTGCGATTACCACGTTCAGTCATTGGACCATCCTCCTTTCGGAACACTATTGCACGTTAATATTGAGTTCCCGTTCCCGAATAATTGTCTTTACCCGGGCAATGTCTTTGCGAACCCGTTTAATCTGCATTGGGTTATCTAGTTGACCTGTGGCAAGCTGAAAACGCAGATTGAAGAGTTCAGTTTTTAACTCATCCAAACGGACCTGGAGTTCATTTGCGCTTAGATCGCGAATTTCCTTGCCTTTCACTGGTCTTCACCACCAATTTCAAAGCGTTTTACAAACTTGGTCTTCATGGGCAATTTGTGGGAAGCCAGACGCATTGCTTCCCTGGCCACTTCTTCGGAAACACCGGCCAGTTCAAACATAACCCGGCCCGGCTTTACAACTGCTACCCACTTGTCGGGAGAACCCTTACCACTGCCCATCCGGGTTTCGGCAGGCTTGGCGGTAATGGGCTTGTGGGGAAAGATTTTTATCCAGACCTTGCCGCCCCTTTTGATATATCTGGTCATAGCAATACGGGCGGCCTCTATCTGCTGATTGGTTATCCAGCTGGGTTCTACAGCCTGAAGTCCATACTCGCCATAGATGACTTCAGTGCCCCGCTGGGCCTTGCCCTTGATGCCGCCACGATGAGGCCGGCGGTAATTAACACGCTTGGGGATAAGCACGGCTTATTCTCCTCCTTCCACAGCGCCTTTTTCTTTTTTCGGCTGGGGCAGAATTTCGCCTTTATATATCCAGACCTTGACGCCAATCTGACCGTAGGTGGTCCTGGCTTCGGTGACGCCATAGTCGATGTCAGCCCGCAATGTGTGCAGGGGAACTGTGCCATCGGTATACCATTCGGTTCTGGACATTTCGGCGCCGCCCAGACGGCCGCTGACCATGACTTTAATGCCCTTAGCGCCAACGCGCATGGTTCTGCCCATGGCCTGTTTCATGGCCCGGCGGAAAGCGACACGCTTTTCCAGTTGGGCGGCAATAGATTCAGCGACTAATTGGGCGTCTAATTCCGACACCCGGATTTCGATAATATTGATATGGGTTTGCTTGCCGGTGAGCTGATCCAGTTCTTTGCGCAAGCGTTCGATGCCTGCGCCGCCCCGGCCAATGACAACCCCGGGCTTGGCAGTATGAATTGAAACACGCAGACGGTTTGCTGCCCGCTCAATTTCAATCTGAGAGATTCCCGAGTTGGCCAGTTGGCTGTGGATATATTTGCGGACCATTATATCTTCATGCAGTGTGTCCACATAATCCTTGCGCTCAGCATACCACTTGGCTTCCCAATCCCGGATGATGCCAACCCGCAAGCCGATGGGATTAATTTTTTGTCCCACTAATTATCCCTCCTTCTGCTTTTCTGCCACCATCAGGGTAATATGGCTGGTTTTTTTGAGGATTCTGCTGGCCATGCCACGGGCACGGGCTCTGTACCTCTTAAGAGAGGGACCTTGATCCACAAAGGCTTTGGCCACGTAGAGATTATCTGCATTTAATTCGTAATTGTGTTCGGCATTGGCCACTGCTGATTTAAGCACCTTTTCCACCAGGGGAGAGGCAGCCTTGGGAGTGTTTCTGAGGATGGCCAGCGCTTCACCAATATTTTTGCCCCTTATGAGATCAACAACAACACGAACTTTGCGGGGGGCAATACGCACATGCGTCGCACTTGCTTTGACTTCCATTGTTTCTCCTCCTCTCTGAAGCACTATTTCAAGGCCGTAGAGCGCTCGGTGTGGGAACCGTGGCCCTTGAAGGTGCGGGTGGGAGCAAATTCACCCAGTTTGTGGCCGACCATTTCTTCACTGATGTAGACAGGTACATGCTTGCGCCCGTCATAGATTGCCAAAGTATGGCCGACAAATTCAGGGAATATAGTTGAACGGCGAGACCAGGTTTTGACAACTCGCTTTTCGCCTTTTTCATTCATCTGCTGGATTTTCTTCAGCAGGCTTTCTTCGCAGAAAGGACCTTTTTTTAGAGATCTACCCATTTGGCATCCATCCCTCCTTCAGATGCTAGCCTTTACGGCGCCTGACAATATACTGATCTGACTTGTTCCTCTTCTTGCGGGTCCTGTAACCCAGGGCAGGTTTGCCCCAAGGTGTGACAGGAGCTGGCCGGCCGATGGGGGCCTTGCCCTCGCCGCCGCCATGGGGGTGATCAGCAGGGTTCATGACGACACCACGGACGCTGGGCCGTTTGCCCAGCCAGCGGGAACGTCCTGCTTTCCCAATGGTGATATTCTGATAATCTAAATTGCCTACCTGGCCAATAGTGGCCCGGCAGTTGACGTGGATGAGGCGCACTTCGCCGGAAGGCAGTTCAACATGGGCATAATCGCCTTCCCTGGCTTTGAGCTGAGCGCCAGCTCCTGCCGACCGCACCAATTGGCCGCCTTTGCCGGGCTTGAGCTCAATGTTATGAATAATTGTGCCAAAAGGAATTTCACTGAGAGTCAGACAGTTGCCCACTTTGATATCGGAGCCTGTGCCCGAATGGATTACTGTGCCGACTTTTAAGCCGCTGGGAGCCAGGATATAGCGTTTTTCGCCATCTGCGTAATGGAGCAGGGCGATATATGCAGAACGATTAGGATCGTATTCAATGGCAGCAACAGTTGCAGGAATACCATCCTTGTCTCTGCGAAAATCGATGATTCTGTAACTGCGTTTATGACCACCACCGCGGTGACGAACGGTAAGCCGTCCCTGATTGTTGCGGCCCGCCTGTTTCTTTAAGGGAGCGAGCAGGGATTTTTCCGGCTTGGTCTTGGTAATTTCCTGAAATGCGGAAACTGTAGCAAACCGTCGACCGGGGGAGGTAGGCCTGAATGATTTAATAGCCATGACTCACCCTCCTTGGAGCAGAGTTTCTATTCAAAAATTTCGATGGGCTTGGAATTGGCGGTCAAGGTGACCACGGCCTTTTTCCAGCTGGGGCGGTATCCTTGATGGACACCCATGCGCTTTAGTTTGCCCCGCATATTGGCAGTGGTAACTGCTGCCACCTGAACTTTAAAGATTTTTTCTACAGCGTAGGCAATTTCGATTTTGTTTGCATCTCTTTTGACAACAAAAGTATATTTTTTGTCGGCCATGAGATCGTTGGTCTTTTCAGTAATCACCGGCCTGATGAGAATGTCGCGAGGGTCACGCATTATGCAAACACCTCCTCAAGCTTGGCGACGGCATCTTGGGTGAGAATTAGGGCTCCACTGTTGAGCACCTGGTAGGTGTTGATGTTGGCCACCATGCCGGTGCTGACCAGGGGAATGTTGCGAGCGGATTTGTAGACTGCCGGCGCTGATTCTGCAGTCATGATTACTGCTTTGCCTTCAACCTTAAGGTTGTTTAGCAGCTTGACTATCTCAGCGGTCTTGGGCTCTGCCAATGTTAACTGGTCCAGGACGATGAGTTCGTTGTTGTTATACTTGGTTGTCAAGGCCGATTTCAGAGCTGCCCTCTTGAGTTTTTTGGGCATCCGCACTGTATAGTCTCTGGGTTGGGGGCCAAATACGACGCCGCCACCGGTCCAAATTGGCGATCTGGTGGAGCCGTGCCGAGCCCGGCCGGTGCCTTTTTGCCGCCAGGGCTTGCGGCCGCCGCCGGTGACTAAGCTGCGGGTCTTGGTCGCAGCTGTTCCCCGCCGCTGGTTGGCCAGGTAGGCAACAACCACTTCATGCATTGCTGCTTGGTTAATGGGGGCGGCAAAGATTGCAGGATTGAGATCCATCTCTGCTACTTGCTCGCCTTTGCTGTTATGAACTGCCACCTTAGGCATGTCCTGTGTCCTCCTTTCGCTTCAACTACTACCTGTTCTTAACTGAATCTTTGATGCGCAGCAGCGAACCGCGGATACCAGGCATAGAACCCTTGACCAGGAGCAAGTTGCGCTCTTTGTCAACCTGAACAACCTCAAGATTCTGGACTGTAATCCTTTCGTCGCCCATGCGCCCGGGCAGAGGCCGTCCCTTAAAGATATGAGCCGGGTCGACAGCCCCCAAGGAACCGGGTCCACGGTGATAATGAGAACCGTGGCTCATTGGGCCGCGTGCTTGATTGTGGCGCTTAATGGAACCAGCGGTGCCCTTGCCTTTGGAAGTACCGATGACATCAATGTGGTCGCCAGCCTGAAACATGTCCACCCGCAGCTCCTGACCCACTTGAAACTCGTCAATATTATCCAGCCTTAATTCCGCCAGGTAGCGAGTGGGAGCAACGTTGGCCCGTTTAAAATGGCCGCGTTCAGGGTTGTTGAGCCGCTGTTCTTTTTGCGCTTCAAAGCCAACCTGAATAGCATTATAGCCATCGGTGGCTATTGTTTTCTTTTGAATAACGGGACAGGGGCCAGCTTGAATTACCGTGACGGGAACCACATTGCCCGCTTGATCAAATAACTGGGTCATGCCAATTTTCTT
>DIPE01000114.1 GCA_002427015.1 Firmicutes bacterium UBA5496
AGGAGGGGGACCTATGAAGAGAATAGTCAGCATCAGTTTGGGCTCCAGCAAGAGAAATCATAAAGCTGAAGTTGAGTTTAAAGGTGTGGGTTTTTCTGTTGAACGCATAGGCACCGACGGCGATATGGACAAGATGATTGCCATGATCAGAGAATTGGACGGCCAGGTTGACGCCTTCGGCCTTGGCGGAATTGATCTCTACTTAGGCACCCCCGCTCATCGGTACACCATCAGGGATGGCAAGCGGATGGTTGCCGCGGCGCAAAAGACGCCAATTGTTGACGGCAGCGGCTTAAAAGATACTTTGGAGCGTTTGACAATCAGGCACCTGAATCAAACCATGGGCTGGGATTTTACAGGCAAGACTGCTCTGCTGACCAGCGCCTTGGATCGCTGGGGCATGGCAGAAGAGCTGGAAGCCGCTGGCTGCAAGCTTGAGATTGGTGACCTGATCTTTGCTCTGGGTATCCCCATTTCCATGCACAAACTTAAGACTTTGGACCGGGTTGCCCGAATGCTGGCGCCAATTGCAATGCGTCTGCCCTTTTCAGTGCTTTATCCTACGGGCAAAAAACAGGAATCCAGCGACGGCAAGTTCAGCCGTTATTTCAGGGGCAAAGACATAATTGCTGGAGACTATAACTACATCAACAAACATATGCCCGACCATATGACAGGGCAAATTGTCATCACCAACACCATAACAGCACAGGATGTGGAAGAACTGCGCAAACGGGGAGCAAAGACACTGGTTACATCTACCCCGGAATTAAGCGGCCGCTCTTTCGGCACAAATGTCATGGAGGCTTTGCTGGTTGCCTATGCAGGGGCGGGTACTGCGTTGACCCGAGAAGAATATAATCGGCTATTAGCGGAATTGGATTTTGTCCCCCGTATTGTTAATTTGCAAGCCAACTAACCAACGCAAAAAATGTTTGACAAATGCGGCCAAGGGGATTATAATTGGTTCAAGTTTTTCCACCTTAGTGATGGCATATATTGCCGCTGCCTTACTGAATAAAGCAGCGGCAATTTACATATGATTTCCTAACAGGTGAAACAGTTTAAAGGAGAGTGTGGCATGAACAGCAAGGAAGTAATTCTTACTCCTGATGGTTACAGACGCTTGGAGGAAGAATTAGAGTTGCTTCGCACAGTCAAGCGCAAGGAGATTGCTGAAAGGATAAAGGCAGCCCTTGCTTTCGGAGATATCTCCGAAAACTCAGAATACGACGACGCCAAACAGGAACAGGCCTTTGTCGAGGGCCGTGTTTTCTATTTAGAAAAGACCCTGCGCAATGCCAGGGTTCTTGAAGATGATGAGATTTCGACGGAACGGGTAAGTATTGGCTCAATAGTTCTTTTGCGGGACCTTGAGTATAACGAAGAACTTGAGTACACTATTGTCTCCAGCGCTGAAGCCAATCCCAATGATAACAAAATTTCCAATGAGTCACCTGTGGGACGGGCAATCAGCGGTCAGCCAGTTGGCAGTATTGTTGAAGTTACTGTACCTGCCGGCACTCTTAAGTACGAAATACTTGGCATTCGCATATAATAAAAACCCGGCGCAAGCCGGGTTTAAAATTTATAGGCAAGTCGTTCCAAAATTTCTATCCTCTCCTCAACAGGAGGATGTGTGGAAAAAGCGCTGGCGGCAACTCTGCTCGTTTTATTCAGGGGATTTACAATGTAAAGGGCGGCAGTAGAGTTGGTGGCCTGACGAAGAGGATTAGGGTCACTGGCTATTTTGCGTAAAGCATTGGCAAGCCCCAGGGGATTGCGGGTGAGCCAGGCCGCGGAGGTATCAGCTGCATATTCCCGTCTGCGGGATAAGGTCAGCTGCAGCAGGCGGGAAAAGATTGGGGCAAGGATAATGAACACCAAACCCACGAGAGCAATGAGTCCGGAACCGCTGTTTCTTTCCTTGTTTGATCTGCTGCGGCTTCTAAAGCCGCCAAACCACAGGCTGCGGGAAACGAACTCGCTGATTACTGCCACAATGCCAACAAAAGCTATAGCGATAGTGGCCAGGCGAATGTCATAGTTTTGAATATGAGCGATTTCATGGGCGATGACGCCTTCGATTTCCTCATTGTTCATCTTTTCAATCAAGCCTGTAGTTATAGCCACCACTCCCTCCTGGGGGTTGCGTCCCGTGGCGAAAGCATTCGGCGCAGGAGAGTTAATGATATAGCATTTCGGCACCGGAATGCCTGCAGCAATTGCCAGGCCCTCCACCGTATGAAAGATAAAAGGATAATCTTCCCGACGGGCAGGCTGGGCGCCGCTGATCCCCAGCACCATTGAAGAGGCTGCGCTGTACTGAAGCAGCATGAGGGCAGCCATTCCCATTAATATCAGTATTGTTCCCGCCTGGGACAATTCAAAATAGGCAGCCAGGGCAAAAGCTAACAAGATGGCAAAAATGCTAAAGCCAATCATTATCAATACAGTTTTTCTCTTGTTAGCGGCAATTTGCTGGTATAAATTAATAGGCGGTTTCATTTAAAACATCCCTAAAATTTTACTTGTGGTGCTTCTCTTTCTGCGGGATCATCCACTTCAAATAAAGGTTCTTGGGTGAAGTGAAAGATTCCGGCCAAAATGTTGGTAGGGAAGCTTTGAATCCGGGTGTTATAGCGATAGACAACATCATTATAGAATTGACGGGAAAAGGAAATCTTATTTTCCGTTCCAGACAGTTCATCCTGCAGTTTCAAAAAGTTTTCATTAGCCTTGAGTTCGGGGTAGCTTTCCGACAGGGCAAACAGTGAACGCAGTGTCTGGCGCAATTCCCCTTCTTTTGCAGCCATTTCTTCAACTGTGGATGCGCCCATGGCAGCGTTTCTGGCCCTGATGACCTTTTCGAAAGTTTCCTGTTCATGTTTGGCGTAGCCTTTAACAGTCTCCACCAAGTTGGGGATTAGGTCAAAGCGGCGCTTGAGCTGAACATCAATCTGCGCCCAGCCGTTCTTTACCTGGTTTCTTCCTTGAACCAGGCTGTTATAGGAAGCAATGGCCCAAAGCACTATTACACCGATTATAGCGAAAGGAATCCACCACATTTTTACCACACCTTTCATATGTTCTATTAATAGGATACCATGAATTCAAGAGGCTGAAAATGCTTTTTTTGAAAAGAACAAGATGTTGACAAGAAAAGAACTTTGAATTAGACTAAACTTTGTGGTTTGAACATGTTTATTTTTTAGCTAAGAAGTTTATTATTGGTTATGGTTTTTGGCTTGACACTTTTGGGTCAGTGTGTTATTATTATTTTCGCCGTCGCAAGACGCTTGGCTCCGGTCAGTGAAGCCGGAGCTTGGTTGTTGCCTTAATCCCTTCGGGATTTGCACGGTATGAGGAGCTTCGCTCCTGTGACAGCCCTATTGT